>CAYHGV010000058.1:0-18817 GCA_964356135.1 uncultured bacterium | reverse complement strand
ATATCCGAAGGCGAAAAGGTCGTTACCCAGGCAAACTTTCTCGTCGATTCAGAATCAAGGATGAAAGCCGCCCTCCTGAAGATGTCACCTGACCAGGGATCCTCAATTCATCACCATTGACACCATGAGACTGATGATAAACACCGGTAGAATGGGTGAGCTATGATTGACAAAATTATCGAATTCTGCGCTAAAAACCGTGCGCTGGTAATAATCCTGACCTTAATCGGCGTTTTGATTGGGGTCTGGGCGATAAGAAATATCCCGTTGGATGCCATCCCCGATCTTTCCGATACTCAGGTTATCATCTATTCCCGTTGGGACCGGAGTCCGGACATTGTCGAAGACCAGGTGACCTACCCGATCGTCACCGCTCTGTTAGGCGCTCCGAAAGTGAAAGCGGTGCGTGGTTTTTCCGATTTTGGATTTTCGTATGTCTATGTCATCTTTCAGGACGGGACCGATATCTACTGGGCACGGTCACGAGTCCTTGAATACCTCTCCAAAATAACACCGCGGCTGCCGGAAGGAGTGAAGACTGAGCTCGGTCCGGATGCCTCAAGCCTGGGATGGATTTTTCAGTATGCCCTGGTCGACACCACCGGTAAACACACCTTAGCTGAACTCCGGTCGATTCAGGACTGGTTTTTGCGCTACCAGCTTCAAGCCGTGCCCGGGGTAGCCGAGATCGCGACGGTTGGAGGTTTTGTCAAACAGTATCAGGTTACGGTCGACCCCAACGCCCTTGCCGCCTACAACATACCACTCCCTATGGTTGTCGATGCGATCAGAAAAGGCAATCAAGAGATCGGCGGCCGACTATTAGAACTTTCCGGAGCCGAATACATGATTCGGGGAAGAGGCTATGTCAAATCGACAACCGACATCGAGAATATCGCGGTCATGAGCGACCCGAAATCAGGCACGCCCGTCCGTATTAAAAATTTGGGCCGGGTGACAATCGGTCCGGACATACGGCGGGGGGTGGCTGACCTCGACGGCACCGGTGACGTGGTATCGGGCATCGTCATTATGCGTCACCAGGAGAACGCGCTCAAAGTCATCAGCCGGGTCAAGGTAAAACTGAAAGAACTCGAACCGAGCCTGCCGCCCGGTGTCCAGGTCATCACGGTCTACGACCGCGCCGAGCTGATTAACCGCTCGATCGCTACCGTCAAACACACCCTGCGGGATGAGTTGATCATTGTCAGCCTCGTCATCCTCCTTTTTCTCTTTCATATTCCCAGTGCGCTGATACCGATCATTACCCTGCCAATTGCGGTAATCCTATCATTCATTCCGATGCAAGCGATGCACGTGAGTTCTAACATCATGTCGTTGGGCGGAATTGCGATTGCAATCGGCACAATGGTCGATGCTTCAATCGTCGTCGTCGAGAACTCCCACAAAAGGCTTGAACAGTGGCAGAGAGAAGGCAAGCAGGGAGATTACCGTCCGGTGTTGATCAAAGCGATTCAGGAAGTAGGCCGTTCATCGTTTTTCTCACTGCTGGTGATCGCGGTTTCGTTTATTCCGATATTCGCCCTCGAAGCCCAGGCAGGAAGACTTTTTCGACCCTTAGCCTTTACGAAGAACTTTTCGATTTCAATCGCCGCGGTTTTGGCAATTACCTTAGACCCGGCGATACGAATGCTGTTCATCCGATTGCGCGAGTTTCGCTTCCGTCCGAAATGGCTGGCTGCGGTCGTGAACGCGGTTTTTGTGGGAAAGATCCGCAGCGAGGAAAAACACCCAATCTCCCGATTCCTGTTCAAACTCTATCATCCGGTGGTCCAGTTTGTTTTGCGTTTTCCGAAGAGTATAATCCTGGCGGCGGCGGTGGTGGTGCTTGCCACTATCCCAATTTTCTTCAAATTGGGGTCGGAATTTATGCCGCCGTTGGACGAAGGCACGATACTGTACATGCCGACGACCTTTCCCGGTCTGTCCGTTACTGAAGCCGCGGATTTACTGCAGCGCCAGGACAAGGTCTTACGGAGTTTTCCCGAGGTCGAACGGGTACTGGGCAAAGCCGGTCGGGCGGAAACTGCAACCGACCCGGCACCGTTCTCGATGATGGAGACGGTGGTTCTTTTAAAACCGGAAACGGAGTGGCGTCCGGTTCCGCGCTGGTATTCCCGCTGGGCACCGGAAATAGTAAAAAAGGTCCTTCGACATTTTTGGCCCGACCATATTAGCTGGGAACAGCTTATCAACGAGATGGATCAAAAGATGCAGTTTCCGGGTGTAACCAATGCCTGGACGATGCCGGTTAAAGCACGGATCGATATGCTTTCAACCGGCATTCGTACCCCGATCGGAATTAAAATCCAGGGCGCGAATCTCGATACGATTGAAACGATCGGCCAACACCTCGAGATGATCTTGAGAGACATCAAAGGCTCCCGGTCGGTGTATGCCGAGCGCGTTGCCGGTGGATACTATGTCGACTTCGATATTAACCGCGAAGCAATAGCCCGCTATAACCTCTCGGTCGATGATGTTCAGATGATCATAATGTCGGCGATCGGGGGTGAAAATATTTCCTCCACCGTGGAGGGTCGGGAACGCTACCCGATAAATGTCCGGTATCCGCGTGAGCTGCGTGACAACCTTCCGAAATTATCACGGGTGCTGGTGCCGACGCCTTCCGGCGCTCAAATCCCACTCGGGCAATTGGCAACTATCGCGCTCGTCTACGGCCCATCGATGCTGCGCGATGAAAACGGACTTCTCTCCGGCTATGTCTATGTTGATATTGCCGGTCGGGATATCGGTAGTTATGTTCGGGAGGCTAAACAGGCCGTTCGAAAACAGCTGGTCTCCCCCACCGGCTACTCGCTGGTCTGGAGCGGCCAATATGAGTTTATGGAACGCACAAAATCCCGGCTGATGCTCGTCGTTCCGCTGACCCTCATCATTGTTATGCTCTTAATCTATTTTAACACCCGCTCGGTCGCGAAAACTCTGATCGTCCTTCTGGCCGTTCCTTTTTCGCTCGTCGGTGCCGTTTGGCTTATCTATCTACTACACTACAATGTCAGCACCGCGGTCTGGGTTGGGATTATCGCCCTGTTAGGCGTGGATGCCGAGACCGGTATTTTCATGCTGCTCTATTTAGACCTCGCCTATGGCGATATGCGTGCCCAGGGGAGGATGCGGACGAAACAAGACCTGAAAGAAGCGATTTCCGAAGGTGCAGTCAAACGACTACGGCCGAAGATGATGACCGTCGCCACTACGTTTTTGGGGCTCGCTCCAATCATGTGGTCGATTGGCACCGGTGCCGATGTCATGAAACGGATCGCCGTCCCGATGATTGGTGGTATCTTTACATCCTTTACAATGGAACTGCTGGTGTATCCCGCAATCTACTTGATCTGGAAATGGAATACTGAAATGCGGAAAAATAAAACTTTAGCCACAGATTTACCCCGTTAGAGATTTGGGTACTGCTAAGATGAGCGAAGCACCATTATCGTGCGGGAGCATACGAATTACTTGGAGTAAAACCAAATCCGAATTCTCTACCAGGGTGGACACGGATAAACACAGATTCTCAGTAATCAGTAAAAAAATTATTCTAAGGAGGTAACATGTTCAAACGATTCGCAGTACCTGCTCTCCTTGCTATTTTTGCGTTAGCCGTGGGCGGGCAGGCAATGAATACATCCTCGACCGAAGAACAAAAAAATTTCGGGATCGAACCCGATTCATCCGCGCTCAAAGTAGAAATCCCAAACCTGGTAACCAACCCCGAAAAGTATTTGGCGAAGAGTCTTGTTACGGCGGGGGTGGTAAAAGAGGAATGTCCGGGCGGACACTGGTTTATCCTCCAGGCCGAAAAAGATACTACGCGTGAAATTTTTGTGACTTTGAGCAAAGCAGAGTTTGTCGTACCCCAGGCGGTTGGTGCCTGGGCACAGGTCTATGGTCATTTGGTGGTCAACGATGGCAAACCGACCATCGAAGCTCTGGGTGTAGAATTCGGTCCCCGTAATAGTAAACCCCAGTTGCAATCCGGCACCTCCTGCTCAGAGCATTCATGCTGTCGATAGCACGATCCGAGGTACTAATTCGGACCGGATAAAGCCTGGGCGGTACAGTACAACCCGAATCCCGCATCGGATGCCGTAAAACCGGTGCGGGCTTTGTACGTACGGGAGCACGAGACCCGAATCTTCGCCGTTGACAGATTAATCAATGCTCATTTTCTGTACTCGTTACGGAATCGGAACTCTTGACAGGGCTCTGAGCTATGATATACTATTGACAAATAATGCAAACAAACTTCCTAAAGGAGGAAATATGAAAAAACTGCTGGTACCAGCACTGCTCGTATTAGGCTTGGCACTCACCGGTTGCCCGGGTGCGGGAGGAGTTGATGATTATCATCCCCTCGAGGTTGGCAATAAAATGGAAACCCAGGTAATTTCTACCACCACCACGACTATCTATCAACCGAGTGAGAGTACCTGGACCACGGGTCCGGATACCCTCAAGTCAGTATCGGAAGTCATTGGAAAAGACAAGTTAACCTCGGGCGAAGATGTTTTTGTGGTGAAATCGACAACCTCGGATACCATTATCGATACAAGCTATGTTCGGAAAGGCGAGGATTCATTATTTACCTATATGACCAAAGCCGACACGATAGCCTCCTATGTCGAGCCGCTCGAACTCAAGGTCGGAACGACCTGGACGCAAAAACCGGATACGAATGTCACTATTACCTACAAAGTTGAGTCGGATACGGCTGCTATCACTGTGCCGGCTGGTTCCTACACCAACTGCTTAGTAATCAGTGTAAAAACCACACCGACAACATTCGCGACCACCCAGTATCAGTATCGGGCAAAGGATGTCGGCGTCGTAAAATCTACCATGCATACCGAGATGGATACACCCAACGTCCTGAAAGTTGTGAGCGATGCCATAACCGAACTTATCAAATTCACCAAACCCTAACAGTCAACCAAACGAACTGAAGCGGGAGGGTGGTTAGACCCTCCCGCTTTTTTTACAACCGGCACCCTTTACCAAGCAGTTACTATCGTATCAATCTTTGTCCTTTCCCTATCTTTATTGAAGTCTTAATACTGCCAACGATTGAACGCTTTGCCCCTGCTACCGATTTTTTTAGAGTTAAGCCGTGAGCCAGTCCTGCGGCGAGGGCGGCGGAAAAGGCACAACCCGTGCCATGAACAGTACCAAGCTTGACCCGGGGAGCTGTGAACTCGACAAATCTTCTGCCGTCATACAAAATATCGACCGGCTGTCCTTTGAGGTGACCGCCTTTAATGACAACTGATTTCGGGCCCAGGCCGAAAAGGAGTCGTGCCGCTTCGCGCATATCGTCGACCGTGCGAATAGAGATACCGGAAAGAACCGACGCCTCAAAAATATTGGGCGTAATCACCTTTGCTAACGGTATTAATTTTAATTTCAGAAATTCCCAAGCTGCTCGGTCAAGCAGCGGTACGCCATTTTTGGATATGAGCAGCGGGTCAACGACCAGATTTTGAACCTGATATGCATCAAGCTGCGCCGCAACCGCCTCAACAATTTCACCGGTGGCGAGCATACCGGTTTTGACTGCCGCCGGTCTCAGGGTGGAAAGTATCCGGTCGAGCTGTCCTTCAACCGCATCAACCGGCAGCGGGTATACCCGGTGCACCCCTTCCAGATTCTGAACAGTAACCGCAGTAATCACCGAGAGACCGTACAATCCGAAGCGGTGAAACGTCCGCAGGTCCATCTGGATACCGGCGCCCCCGGTCGGATCCGAACCGGCGATGGTCAGCACCGTTTTCATTTTACAAGGCAAATTCTGGGATAAGGAACCACGAATTTACACGAATGATTGCGAATTGACACGAAACTCAAAGAGTAGGTGGAGCACAGCGACACCAAACTATTCTTTGTTTTCCACCTAAGTGGTGAAAATAGAATTTTACTTACCACCACTGTTTCCTTCGTGTCTCTTCGATTTTCTTCGTGTGCGCCTCGTTTCGGCGGCTCATTTTGAGCCGCGGCGAATTCGTGGTTATGTCAGGATTCATTTTACAATTGTATAAAAATCTTCACTGAGTCTTCGGCGATTCCACCAAAAAGGCCGAACCCCCAACTGATATTGGTCGTCGTATCCTCACGCATATACCGGTAGGTGTTTTCCTCCGAAGCCGCCACTCGAATAATATAGATCGTGTCTAACAACATAAAATAAGACTGTAGCTCCGAGAGATTGAGGACGGTATCCGATGCCGATTGGGGTATTCGATTATAGAGCGGCAGAGAGTCGATGCCGAGCGAATCGGTCAGCGGATAGATCCAGACATGGTAGAGATAAACGCCGAGACTTGCACTCCAGGTGAGAACCGGTAACTGCTGGAACCGAACCGTATCCGTGGTGGTGGGGGCAATAATGCGGAATCTTCCCGGCACCCGGGTTTGAGCTTTGACCGTATCGTTCGGCGCCCACGGCAGCACCACCTGCAACCGATAGTCGGTCGTGGGTGCCAGCCAGTTCGTGTCGACGAACGCGGTATAAACACCTTCGGTGTCGGGTTGCTCGCTAAACCGGATGCTATCACCGTTTCCGAACACCCACACCCGCGCCCCGGTCACTCCCGATTGAGCGACACTGTCTTCTATCCCATAGGTCTGGTCAACGATAATTTTTTGTAAACTATCGCCTGCCCGCAGGACCGCGAAAATTACCGGCTCCGGTTCAAACTGCGGACCTCGATTTTCCTGGCAGCTGCCCAGGCAGAGCCAGACACCAACCGCTGCCCGAAAAAATTGTTTAAGAATACCTGAAATAACGCCTGTTCGGTTACCGTTCATCCGAAGCTCAATTCAAGACTGATCGCACCGATCAGCGGAATCATACTCTCTGTCCGCCGAATCGGGGGTTCGGTCCGGTAATCATAATAATAGAAAAAAACATTTTTCTGATTGTAGAGATTAATAATCTGGAAGGTCAGAGCGAGTTCTCCGAAACTTAACCGGAAGTTTTTGGCGATGTTCAAATCGAGTCGATGATAGACCGGATAGCGGAGACTATTTTTTTCTCCTCCCACCTCCACCCAGCGGAACCGATAATCATCCCAGAACGGGTCGAGTCGATAATGGCGATAGCGTCCGATCGCACCGGTATAGGGAAGCCCCGAACCGAGGTTAAACCGGAAGCTCAGATTCCAGCCCGGGCTACCCGCGGCCGCAGCGCCCAGTTGATACGAACCAATCAGGCTTACGCTGTGGCGCCGATCAAAACTGGCATAGTATTCGGTCCCTTCCCGGCTGAATCGGCTGTATCCCAATGAGTAGGTTACCCATCCCTCAAATCTACCCCACGTTTGCTTAGCCAGAATATCCAGACCGTAGCCTTTGCCGCGCGCCGGCAGGAAAACCGTGCCCGCGACATTTAACGGGTCAAGATAGTCGTTGAAAACAAGGAGCGAATTCAGATTCTTACAATAGACCTCACACAGCAGTTCCTGAGTATCGGTCAAGCGCTCGATACCGAAGATGTAGTGAAACGCCGATTGGGGAAGGTGCTGGTCAAAAACCGGAATCCAGAAATAGACCGGCATCATCCCCTGCTCGGGCATGGTCGAGCCGATAAACTGATGGTAGCGGCCAAAACCGAGTTTGAGCGCGGTCGAGGGATTTAAAAAATACTTGAGCCCGAACCGCGGGTCCGGTGTTAGATAGGACCTGGTTTCAGTATAGGAGACCTGGTAGTAGTCGAGGCGGACACCGGGCTCGATAATTAAGCTCGGCCAGGGTTTGTAGTTTGCCTCTAAAAAAAGCGCCGCATAGTTCGGAGCACTGCGGATGGTATCGTTCACAAGATTCATTATCATATTTTCGTATCGGAAAGTGGTATGCTTGAATTCCAAGCCGGTTTTCACCACGTGCTTGCCGGCGATGATCGTCGTGGTATTCTTGAATACCAGATCGTTAATACCGTTATAGACATCGAAGAGATCGCCTAAGGTGAAGTTGGTCTGGAGTTGACTGAAAGCGGCGGTGCATTGGGTAAAAATATCCGGGGTGAAAATCTGAGTGAGATTCAAACTCGCTGCTCGGTTGCCCCAATTGAAACTGATGTCGATGCCATCCGGAGCGAGATGGAAGTTATCCTGGCTCAGAAAACCGGAAAATTTTACGACCGTTTTGGGGAAAGGCTGAAAGCGGATCGCAGCGTGGCCATCATAAAAATAATAAGGAAACTTTACACCAAACAGAGGCAAAAACTTATCAAAATAGGTATACCGGCCGCTGACCAGGAACGAACCTTTGGGCAAAGGCCCCTCAAACCGGAAGCGCGAAGCTAAAACCGACACTCCCACCAAACCCCGGTAGCCGGTGGTATCCCCGGAATAGGTTTTAACGTCTAAAACTGAAGCCAGATGTCCACCATAGGGAGCAGGAAACCCACCGGTGAGTAACTCGGCACTCTCCAGGGCATCGATTTGGAAGGCTGAAAACAATCCGCCCAAATGGAACGGATTGTAGACCGGCGCGCCATCTAAGAGCACCAGATTCTGATCCGGGCTCGAGCCTCGAACATAGAGAGCGCTGGAGAAATCCGATACCGTGACGATACCGGGCAGGGTCTGCAGGGTTCGAAACAGATCGGACTCTATAAATGGTGGCGGGATACCGAATTCCCGAGGGGTTATCTTATAACTGGAAGGCTTAACCTCTTTCAGAAAATCGTCGCGATGGCCGGTGACCTTTATTCCGGGCAGGCTTATTACTTCCGAGACCAGCAGGACAGTTTTGCTCAGCCGGTCCTGACCGCTCAATACGACGAGTTGCCGGTAGGGTCGATAGCCGATTAACGAAACACTCAGATAATACTCGCCCGGTCCAATATTCTCAATCCGGTAAAAACCTTTATCGTCGGTGGTAGTACCTAAATCGGTTTGGTCTAAATAGACGCTGGCAGCTGGAAGAACCTCGTGATTCTTGGCGTCTTTGACAACCCCCGCAATGGTCGCTCCAACCAGTGAGACGACTATAAAAAAACCGACCACTACTTCTCGGCGAGCAGCACTTTGATTTCGTCTTCTAAGGTCGACTCCATCCCCGGATAGAAACCAGTATGGCGAAACGCGATATTTCCTTTCCGGTCGAGGATCAGACTGGTTGGGATTGCGCTCACCCCAAAGGTTCTACCGGTCTCGGATCTCCCCACCAACACCGGATAGCTGATCGGGGTCTTGGCGACGAATTTTCGAAGCGAGGCTTCATCATCCAGCCCGACACCCAGTACCATCAATCCCTGGTTTTTATACTGGTTATAGAGCTCGACCGCATGGGGAATCATCGCTTTGCAGGGACCGCACCAGCTCGCCCAGAAGTCAACCAAAACCACCTTACCCCGGTACGAACTGAGGGTGTGGTTCTTGCCATCTAAACTGGCAAGGGTGAAATCAGTAGCCGGTACTCGACTGGCACCGGTTGGGGTCGATGAGGTATGACCAATTTCAATGGTTGGCATTACCTTTTTTCCTTTGCACGCCATCACCGTAAATATCAACGTAAATACTAAACTCGCCGCCAGAATACCGGAATTTTTTAATTTCATTTTTCCTCCTTGGGATATTAGTTTTTAACTATTGTGGGATAGAAGCATTTGCTTGTCAAGTTAGGGAGGATAGGAAATCCCTTCGAGGAAGTTCTGGCGATAGGCGATATTGGTTAAGAAAAAATACCGGAAGGTGTTGTAAATCCCGATCTTGGTGAGAGCCCGGAGTGCCCGGCCTAAAACCGAGTTGATCGAATAGAACTGGTCTTTGAGCCAGAGAAAACCGGTCGGGAACTGGGTGGGTGGAAAGACTTCCGGCCAGAACAATAGTTCCGAACTGCTAAACCGGTCGCCGATCGAACTGAACTTAGGTTTCTCGGAAACGGGTGCAAAAACCTTTAATTCTAAAATGTCAATGCCAAGCCGGTTAAAACATTTTGTAATTCCACGGAAATCAACCGGTCCTGCTTTGCGCCGGAGCAGGATTTTCGCTCCGACCACCATCCGCAGAGAATGGAGAAGCTGAACCTGCCGGTGTTTGTGTAAAAAGAAGTTCCGATTATGGCATGATCGATAAATATCATCGTTGGTGAACCAATCTTCATTTAAAAAAATAACCCGCACCCCGGCTTTTGGCAGGAGTTTTAATAATTCCGGATAATTGAAAATAGTCGGACCAGCCTGGATGAACCATTCTTTGCGAAAACTCCACGCCTGACTGAACAATCGGAAGTAATAGTCCGGATTGTAGGAGACATCGTCGTCGAGCAAAAAGACCTGCTTAAACGGCAGTTCAATGATCTCGCCAACCACCTCGGGCAGCCGTCGCGTCTGGATGTTGCCACCATAGTAGAGATACTGGGTGCATAAATATTTGACCGCTTTCGGACAGAAGCACCCGACAATCGCCTGAAGAGCCTGGAACCGTTTGTTAAAACTCCCGTTCCGGCCGAGTTCCCAGTGCGGGACAATATAGCGCGGGGTCCGGTCGGCAGTATAGAACCGCTTCAGTTTCCGGTTGTCGGCATCGGAACGAATTATCGACCAACTATTATTGATATCACCAACGACGACCGTATCGATTTTATGGCTGAGGGTTTGGGGCAAAAAATTCGCCATCGGGCCGAAGACAGCAACCGGACGGCTTCGTCGCTGGAATCCGTGGGCAAGTTCAACCGAACGGGATTCAAGGTCATAATCTGCATAGATCAGCACGAGATCACAGTTTTGATCGAGGTCTAATTCCTGGACCCGTTCATCGATATAGAGCACTTCATCGGGCGGAAGGATACATGCTGCCAACCGCAGAATATCATAATTCGGGCGTCGTAAAAACTCGCTGCCTTTCGGGGGGAGCTCGCGCCGAAACCGGCGGGCTTCATCAGCCGGCGCAACGATGACAATCTTCATCGTTTGACGATTCGGACAATGTCATTGAAGGTCACAAAAACAAAAATCAGGATGATGAGCGCCCAACCCGCCTGAAGGGCAATCGTCCACTCTTTCTTGGAAAATCTCCTCCGTCGGACAGCTTCAATCAGAAAAATCAGGACCCGGCCGCCATCCAAAGCGGGAATCGGCAAGAGATTAATGATAAACAGATTGATTGACAGGAGAGCCAACAATGAGAAAAAATAGTCCCACCCCCAGCGGATACTCTCGGATGATAGCTGGGCCATCAGGATCGGACCACCCAGCGCCCTTCGTGAAATTTTTCCGATAATCACTTTATAAAAAATCACACAGGTTTGAACGGTCATCTCAACCGTCCGGACCGCTGAGCCTCCCACTGCCCGAAAGAAATTGACGGGCTGCCGCTCGGTTTTGACCTGGACGCCGATCTGACCGATTGGCTTTCCTTCGGTTGGAGTTGGTGCGGGAACGACCGTCCCGGACAAGAGCTCCGAACCGCGCCGCCAGCGGATCGATAAGGTCTCACCCGCCGAAACCTGGACGGTATCGACCAATTCTTGCCAGCTTGAAATCTCCCGACCGGCAAGCTCGACGATTTCATCTCCAGGCTTCAGGCCGACCTTGCTCGCCGGACCGCCAGTCTTTATTTCACCCACCACCGGTGGGACCCAGGGAGAGAGGCCTAACGAATCCCGGCGAACGGTGATCGAGGTTTCAAGAATCTGGTCCTGACGGCGTAACCGGATTGAAATCTGTTTTCCTTCGTTGGTGGACAAGACCTTCTCGAGCTGTTCAAATGACGTCACCGGTTGTTGGTTGATCGCGAGGATCAGGTCTTTGGTCATAACCCCTGCCCGGGCGGCGTCAAATCCCGGTTTCGCGGTCACGGCCGGTTTCAGCATCAGCTGACCATAAATTAAAACAACCAGAAAAGTAATAACAAAAGCCAGAATAAAATTGGCAAACGATCCGGATAACCCGACCGCGAGTTTTTTCCCGAGCGACTGGGTATAAAAACCTTCGCTCTCAAAATCCTCGCCCACCATCTTAATATAACCGCCAACCGGAATCAGCGAGAGGACATAGGTCGTTTCACCGATCTTCTTTTTTAAAATTGCCGGACCAAAGCCAATCGAGAATGTTTCCACACCCACCCCTGCCAGTTTTGCTGCGATCAGATGACCAATTTCATGGCAGGCGATCAGCAGTGCAATACAGACAACGATTGCCACAATCGATAGTATCATGAAACCTCCAATGAATACATTTTCGCCCAGCGCGCGATAGCACGCAGTTCTTCCAAATTGGCACTCACGCTGCCCTCATGGGCGGTTAATGTTTTTTCGATGATTTTTGGAATCTGGCAGAAGCTGATTTTGCCGGCTAAAAACAGTTCGACTGCGACTTCGTTAGCGGCATTGAGAACACAGGGAAAACTACCACCATCGTGGGCCGCTTGATACGCCAGGCGCAGGCAGGGAAATTTCTTAAAGTCCGGCGGGAGAAAGTGGAGCCGACGTAACTTCAGCAGGTCGAGCGGTTTGACCAGCGACGGCTGCCGATCGGGAAAGGTCAGGGCATATTGAATCGGCAGTTTCATATCCGGCTGGGCAAGCTGGGCTAAAACCGAACCATCAACAAACTCAACCATCGAATGGATAATTCCCTCGGGGTGAATCAGGATCTCAATATCCCCGGGTGGAATCCCAAACAGCCACTGGGTCTCAAGCACCTCCAACCCTTTATTCATGAGGGTTGCCGAATCGATCGTTACCTTTTTCCCCATCTTCCAGACCGGATGCTGCAAGGCATCGCGTGGTTTTATCGTCGCCAGATTCTTCCTCTTTAAAAATGGACCGCCGGATGCGGTTAAAAGAATTCTTTTGACTGAAGTTCGATTTTGTCCGCCCAGGCACTGATGGATTGCCGAGTGTTCGGAATCAACCGGCAGGAGCAACGCACCCGATTTTTTTACAGCCGCCATGACGATGCTGCCGAAGCTAACCAGAATTTCTTTGGTTGCCAGTCCCACCCGTTTCTTCGCTTCAATCGCTGCGAGGGTCGCTTCGATCCCCTGGGAACCGGACAGAGCGATCACAACCACATCGGTGTCGGGCGAAGCGGAAACGAGGGCCAGGCATTCCTCTCCGCAGAGCAGTTCAATACCTTCCTTGGTGAGCCGCTTTTCTAAATCCCGACAGCAGTTTTTGTCGGTTACGACCACTTTTTGGGGACGAAAGCGGAGTGCCTGCTTCAGGAGCTGGTCGGTGCTCGTTTGGGCGGCAAGGGCGAAGACCGAAAAACCTGGCAGCTTCGCTATAACCTCAAGGCTTGAAACCCCAATCGAACCGGTCGAACCGAGAATCGTGATTTTTTTTGTTTTATTCGCTTTTATATTATCCGCTCCATTTTGAAAGTATCGCCTCGGCGAGGAGTAGATCCGCACGAATGGTTATTTTGATATTGAGCGGGTCACCGGGCAGGACCGTTACCGGTTGACCTAATCTCTCGACCAGTGACGCATCGTCGGTTGCGGTGTAGTTGTTTTCAGACGCGCCTAGATAGGCTCGTTTAATCAAGCCGAGCTCGAAAAACTGCGGTGTTTGAATGCCGCACAGGGTTGAACGCTCAATCGTTTCCTGGACGGTCTCCCCTACCACTTTCTTGACCGTATCTCCAATCGGAACCCCGAAAATAATTGCTGGATGAACTGTGCATGCCTTGAATCCATCGGCGATCAATTTTTTTCTGACAAACGGCCGTACGCCGTCGTGGATAGCAACAATCCCCGAATCGGGTAAGGATTGTAGCCCGGCAAAAACCGAATCCTGGCGCCGGGCACCACCCGCCACAACCTGTTTTACTTTCATCAGGTTATATTTCGCCACAATATCATCGTGGACATACTTGATTCTCTCTCCTGCTGCCACGAGGATAATTTCATTTACGGTACTCGAATCCTCGAAGGCTTTGACTGCGTAGTAGAGAACCGGTTTTTCGGCTAACGGCAGAAATTGCTTTTCTCCGCCGAACCGTTCTCCCTTTCCGGCCGCAACAATCAACCCGTAATTCATTAATAAGAATACCGAGACTTTTCGGTAGTGTCAACTCTCATATTTCATCTGTATAAAGCTTTTTTTGACTAACTTAAAGCTGTTGTTACCCCGTTGTTGCCAAACGTATCAATAGGCTCAACCAGATGGCCAAGGTTTGAGTTGACACTGACATCTCATAGAGTAGTTTATCTTCATGATTCGCATTGACGGTAGTTATGGTGAAGGCGGCGGGCAGATTCTACGAACCGCCCTTGCCCTGTCCGCGGTCTTACAGCAGCCGTTCGAAATTTTTAACATCCGAAAAGGGAGAAAAAAACCGGGTCTTTTACCCCAGCACCTGACCTGTGTCAATGCCGCCGCCCAGATAACCGCTGCAACCATTGAAGGCAATAGCCTCGGTTCGCTCCGTCTCGTCTTTGAACCATCATCGATAACCGGCGGTTCCTATAAATTCAATGTCGCGTCAGAACGAGGTAGTGCCGGCTCGGTCACCCTGGTTTCCCAGACGGTCCTGCCGATTCTATTTTTTGCTAACCACCAGAGCCAGGTGACTATTAAAGGCGGAACCCATGTCCCGTCGAGCCCGACCTTCGATTACCTTAGAGAAGTGCTATTACCGACCATCGCTCAACTCGGTTTTACTGCCGATGCATCGATCCGAACCTACGGATTCTATCCGATCGGTGGTGGTGAAATAGTGATAAAAATCTCTCCCCGGATAGCCCGGGCGAGAGAACGGCTTCAATGGACCGAGCGCGGTGCGATTCAACAGCTCTCGTTGGTCTCAGCGGTTTCCCGGCTGGACTCAAGCATTGCCAAGCGCCAGAAACTGCGGTTCCTAACCCGACTCAATCAAAAGTGCGCTCATCGGGAAATCGCAGTCGATGCAGCTTCGGCCGGCACCTATCTATTTTTCAAATGTCAATCGGAGTCGGGAATTGCTGGATTTTCCAGCCTCGGCGCCCGGGGTAAACCGGCAGAAAAGGTTGCCGATGAAGCCTATGAAGAATTCGAACATTATCGAGCCCGGCCCGGGCTTTTGGAACCGTATCTGGCCGACCAGGTTCTCATTTTTTTGGCTCTTCGAAGATTACAGGCAGTCCTTTCGACGACGAAGATAACCGACCACCTCCTGACCACGATTTGGGTAATCCGACAATTCTTGAAGGAATGCGAAATCACTCTTAAAGGCAGTATCGGCGAACCGGGTCAAATCGATTGCATCGACACCGAACCTTGACTTTTTACGACCGCGAATATAATAATCTTTGATGACTTTAATCGGTTTGCTCGTACTATTGAGTGCCCAGCCCAAAAACGATTTGGGTTTTACCTTTGATTTCGCCCAGTTCGCCGAGACGGATACCACCATTCGCTTTGAACTCTACTATCAGCTTCCGGTAAGCGGTTTGACATTTGTGACTGAAGATACCGGCTTTGTTGCTCGCTACCGGATACTGCTTCAGTTCTTCAACCGCCGGAATGAACTCGTAACCGGTGAGGTCTGGCAGCGCACCTATCGACGACCGGACGCGGAAACGACGATCGTCGATCTGGTGCAATTGTCGGTTCCACCGGCTCAGTATACCATCCACCTGAAGGTTGAGGATGCCGGGTCGACGAATTTTTTTTCGACCACGCTACCGGTCGATTTACAACCAACAGTTATCAGCGGAATACGGTTTCTCAATGGAGACCGTTTGAATCCCGGTCGGAGTTATCGCGCCACCAATAAGCTCGACTTCAGCTGGGAGTTGTATAATCCGGGGGGTACGGTCGATTCCTGTGTACTTATTTTAAGAAAAGGCAAGGAAGTGGTCTACACCTCGGGTGAACGTATACAACCGTCTCCCCGATCAAGCTTTACAACAACCTACAAAATTGAAACCCTTGCCAACGGCGAGTACCAGCTTACAATCGCTGCCCTTGACTGGAAAGGAAGGGAACTATTCCGAAGGGGCGCCAATTTTTCTATCGAAAATCCGTTCTATCTATCGGACACGGACTACCGGGAGAAGATTGACCAGCTTTTCTATATCGCCTCGTCGGATGAGATAAAGCGGCTGCGTGCCGCTCCCAAAGATAAACGGTTGACCGCCTGGCAGGAATTCTGGAAACAGAAGGACCCGACTCCCGAAACACCGAAAAATGAGACGATGGATGATTATTTCGCACGGATTCAATACAGCAAGGAAAACTTCTCCAAAGGTGACCGGGGCTATCGGTCGGACCGGGCAAAGATCTACGTCCGCTATGGTCCGCCGGATGAAGTCGATAGCCACCCCTTTGAACTCGGCAGCCAGGCTTACGAGGTCTGGTTTTACTATGATTCCGGCATGAAATTTACTTTTCTTGACCGAAACGGCTTTGGAGAATACACCCTGGTTCAATCTCAGGACCTCCAATGATTTTTTTGCTGTTGGGTCTCAACCTGGCATTAGCGAGTACCGGTAGTATCGCCTTCGACGCCGACTATGCCGCATTCCGGGAAAAAGAAAAGCTCAATTATATCGAGATTTACTACGCCATACCATATAGTCAGCTCGACTACGAGGTGGTCAGCGATTCGATCCTCGCCCGGTATAAGGTTTCAATTTCGGTCAAAGAAATCAATCTGACCGATTCTTCGTTTCATAAAGCGGTTATTCCATCGTTTGAAACCGCCCAAGAACGCGATTTAAAAATCATTGAACAGTTCGGCTTCTTTGCTTTGCCCGGCAGCTATCATTTTACCCTCACCATCAGCCAGGCTCAGAAATCCGGATCGGTCGAAGAAAAAATCGTCGTCCGTGACCTGAGCACTGAACTCAGCCTCAGCGATATCGAGCTTGCCGCAGAAATTAAATCGGATACCACCGGTGGCCGCTTCACCAAACAGGCACTCCGGGTGGTTCCCAACCCCAGCCGTGCATTTGGCCAGGCGTATTCGCTGCTCCAGGTATATATTGAAATTTATAATTTGGAAGCCGATTCCGGTTATTACGAACTCAGCTATCGTATTCTCAACGATTCTCTCCGCCCGGTAAAGTCATTTCCACCCCAAACCAAACCGAAACTCGGCACCAATCTAACCGAAGCGTTCGGCATCAGCGCCGCTGGCCTTAAACCAGGCCCGTATTATCTCCAAGTCGAGGTAACCGATTCCCCTACCGGGGAAAAGGCATCGGTCGATAAAAAATTCTCAATTAGCGCCGAAAAAAGCCGGGTGGTGAAAAGCGATTTTACACCCGACGAACAGGCGTATTACCGGGATATCGAGTATTGGGCAGACCAGACTGAACTGAGCGAATATGCTGCAGTCAATGAAACCGGTAAAGAGCAGTTTCTCAAGCGCTTCTGGCAACAGCACGACCTGAAAGAATTCATTGAACGGGTAAAATATGCCGATGAACAGTTCCGCTTTGGTCGGGAGCAAGGTCGGAAAACTGACCGCGGCCGCATCTACCTGAAATACGGTCCTCCTTCCGATATCGATTCGTATACGATGAGTGAAGGCTATAAACCCCTGGAATCCTGGCTCTATTACGAAAAAGGCTACCGTTTTCTTTTTGTCGATCTCTCCGGTTCTGGTAACTTCCGGCTTATTTACACCAATCATCCTAAGGAACGCTCTGATCCTAACTGGCAACGGTACGTCGACCCAACTCTGCTCGACGAGTTCGAATAATGGAATGCTATCTTATTCGATTTCACCCGTTTCGCACCGAGTATTGTACGCTCGGACCGGAGGTTGATACAAAACCGGTGGAACAATCCTGGGTGCTGGTTAACTCCGAAGACGGCAAAGACCTGGGTCGGGTAGTTAAAATCGATGACTGGGATGAGCCGACCGGCTTAATAGTAAAAATTGCCGAGCCCCTGGACATCGAACGATACCAGGAGAACATTAAAAAGGGGTCCGAAGCCTTAACCCTATTCCGTGGCATGGTTCATGAATTTGAACTGCCAATGAAGGTGGTTGATAGTCACTTCTGGTGGGATCGACACAAAATCGTCTTCTATTTTACCGCCGAAGAACGTCTGAATTTCCGTTCAATCCACAAGGCAATCTCTCAAAATCTCGGAATTCGAGTGGTCATCAAACAACTGGGAATTCGTGATTACACGCGGACAACCGGCGGTTTTGGACCCTGCGGTCGCCATCTCTGTTGCGCCTCCTTCCTCAATGAACTGAAACCAATCACCTTACGGATGGCACGTCAACAGAACCTGTATGTCTCGCCCATTAAAATAACCGGCGTTTGTGGTAAGCTCCTTTGCTGCCTTGGATTTGAAGAGACGATCTATCAGGAAGCGCTTGAACGATTTCCGAAGATTGGAAGCTGGGTACAGACCGAATTGGGGAACGGTCGGGTCGTCGGCATCGATATCTTTAATGATAAGCTCATCGTCCGGGTCGGTAAGGATGAAGAGGTTTTTGTCAGTTTGGGAGATATCAACTCGAGTGCAGAAGAATAATATTCTTGAAACGATCTGCCGGGATGAGTCGATCGCCCTCGCCGACCTTGTCGCCGGCATTGAAAACGGCTCGGTTGTAATCCCGATTAACAACCGCCGCCCTCGGTCGATAAAACCAATTGCGATCGGCAAAGGGTTGCGCACCAAGGTGAACGTTAATCTTGGCGGTTCACCGGATATTGGAGATATCGGCTTAGAGTTGGAGAAATTGCGGGTCGCCTGTGACGCGGGTGCGGATACGGTCATGGACCTCTCAGTGAGCGACAACGCCGATCAGATTCGCCATGCCGTTATCGAACATTCCCCCCTCCAGGTTGGTACCGTGCCGATTTACCAGGCGAATCTGATC
>CAYHGV010000057.1:13457-18985 GCA_964356135.1 uncultured bacterium | reverse complement strand
GTTTGGTTGCATTGGCTTCGAGTTGGATGAAGTAGATACCTGCGGGAAGGGTTTTACCATTTCCATCCCTGCCATCCCAGTGAATCGAATGGACTCCCGGCTCCCGGTTCAAGACTTTGGAGAAATCCCTGACCAGTTTCCCTGAAATATCATAGACCTTCAGGCTGATTTGATTTTGACTTTTAGAGAGCTGATAGCGGATTTCCGGAGTCCGGCTGGAAGGACTTGGAATTATCTGGAAGAACGGGACAGGATTGATTGTGCTTCCTTCAACTCCAGTGATTTCCGGTCCAATTAGAAGCTTATCCACGCGGTCGAACTGATACATTCTAAATTCTTCGAGATAAGCAGGGAGCTTGTTGGTTCCGGTGACTTCGAGAATGATCTGGTTGTCCTGCTGGAGGTCAGGTCGAACCCAGATATCCACAGTTTCGGGTACGCCCGCTTGATAGGTGATGGTGGTATCGACGAGCTTATCAAGGCTGAACCGCTGCTGATAATTAGGAGAAAATTCAGACTGAGAGTCGGTATACACTACTGCCCGGAGCAGGTAAAATTTAGACTGATTGAGATAAGGAAGTTTGTAGATAAGTTGGGAACCATAATCTACCTTGTGGTTTCTGGAATCCTTGAAACCGGTTCGCTTCAGACAATAGGAAGATGGGAGAGAGTCGCCGAGTTCTGTCCGATAATAAATGAGAGGATAGTCTGGATGGGAAGATGGGCTCGCACATAATTTGAGATTTCGCGAGAATACTTTCTGCTCGAAAGGTATCGTGTATGGCGTCTCATTCCCCTCGGTCCAGACTGTGCCTAACATAGCTCCATAAGTAGACATCGAGGCATGGGACTGGCTGAATCTTGAGTGGTTCGAAGTATTAGAGAGGTTACCCTGCTCGGGATTGCCCTGGTCCGGATGGTAGTCGTAGTAGATATCCCAGTTGTTTGATGAAAGCTCTTCCATCCAGGTGGTGAAACCAGAGGTGCTTTTGGAGGGATAGTCTGAATCCAGATTCGGACTATTGCTGATGGGTGTAGGGTCATCCCCGATTGGCGGTTCCCATTCATCTGGGTCATCGTTTAGATACCGAAATCTCTGCACCACTTCCTTTTGGTAGTTCGCATCAAGCTCCTCAGCCCAGGTGACAAATACTCTTTCACCGTAAGCTTCGACAAAGGGGTGGGCGGAGATGCAAATATCGTCGTAAGGACCATAAGGGGTAGCAGAAAGGTTGACCGGAGGGTTTTGAAGTGGAGGAGACCATTGACCATTCTCATCTCGAGTCCTATAAAAGATATCCGATTTAAAGCGCCGTTGTCTAGGTTCTAGATAAGGAATACTATCGGTATATTTCTCCCAGACAATATGATAGACATCATGATAGACATCGCCCGGGGTCACCGCAATGCAGCAATTCTCGCAAGTTTGGTCTGGAAAAATCCTACAGCTATCGAGAATACTCACTTCCTCTATTGTAAACGGGCTATTCGGGGGGAGGATCTGGGGATTGTAATGCACGCATACGAAAACGATGTATGAGATGAAAACGGGATTGCTCGCGACAAAGTTGTACCATCTAAGTGGGAAGACGCCGGCTCCGGTGACGATATGATCATTAGGATTATGCGGGTCCTCGTATCTAATAGAGCCGAATATCCCGCTTACCGGTCCACATTCAACCGAATCCCGGCGGTGGCCGAGTGGATTGATTTGATCGATTAATGGGAACTCTTCTTCCCAGTCACCGTCAGGCTGGCGCAGTTTCAGATATGGGAATTTATCCCTGATGTAGGTTAACCCCAAATAAATCGCCTCACCTGGCGATATTAACTCCACTGTTGCCAGTCCGGGAAACTCACCCTCGGTAATAAATTCGGGTTGGGTGCGGGTAAAGTAACCATCTGTCCACTGGGTACGATAAATCTGATTATCAGACTCATAAGCGAAGTGATACCGGTAGTATGCACCGGGTGGTGGATTTGGTAACATTGTCGTCGATAACTGGCGGTTGTAGCTGAACGCGGTAGCGTGAGGCGACCAGGCATCCCAAGTGGGTAAGGTTTGGAGGGCTGCATTGACCGCTTCATAGGCATCAACCCGACCCCAGCCATATTCGTTGTTAGGATAAGTTTCTCCGATAAGCCTGAAACTATTATCCAGCAGGAGGTTGTAGATTTTCTTATAGGCTTGGCTTTGACTCGGGAACATTGAGCGTATCGCTTCAAGCATCAGGGCGATGGTACCAGCGACATGTGGGGCGGCAAAGGAGGTTCCTAACCCTCCTTCGTAGTATGAATAGTCGTTTATATTATTACAACTCCGGATATCCACCCCGGGTGCCACAATATCGGGTTTGTAGAAGTTCCAATCCGGACACCCCCAATCATCTTCGACCGTATATGGGTATTCTTTAGGTGCCGGGCCCTTAGAGGAATAATAACTCAAAAAATCGGATTGTGTTGTACCACCCACCCCAATCACCACGGGGTAATTACCCGGACGGGGCAACGCACCTACAGATGGTATATTCCCGATAGCACAAACCGGGATGGTTCCCAGGTCGCGGAGATTTCTCAGGCTAAACCAGTGGATAGGCCATTCCTTATGGTAAACCTCACCGAAGGAGAGGTCGATGACATCGGCACCCCCTATGGTGGGGTCACCCCAAAGCCCCGCATACCACTGAATGCAAGAACTCACCTTTTCGTCATCAGATATCAACAACTT
The DNA here is from genome assembly GCA_964356135.1 of uncultured bacterium. GTDB lineage: Bacteria > Hydrothermota > Tepidihabitantia > CAYHGV01 > CAYHGV01 > CAYHGV01. The sequence continues at coordinate 16,257 of CAYHGV010000057.1, read as the reverse complement.
AATCCCTTCATGCCAATAGAAAGCTCTTGCACAAATGAATTTTGCCTCTGGAGCAACACCTATATCATCCTCGGGGGGTCCGCTCTCTGGCCCGTTACCGCCACACATAATACCCATGGTCATCGTTCCATGACCATGAACACCCTCATAGTAAGACTCATCGCAATCGAAGGGTACTTTATTTTCCGGGATGATCGCATCATACCAGTGATTCTCTGGGTCAGGTTGACCTTCACCCCGCCATTTTCCTGCCAGAGCCACATGGCTAACCCTCACCCCGGAGTCCATATTCCCCACCACGATTCCAAGACCGGTGTAACCACGAGGCTGGCGGTTCCAAACACCAGGAGCACGAATCTTCGCAATATTCCAGGGAGTCTCCGGAGTGAATAGGGTTTTTATGCCGACATTCGAAATTTTGGGCTCAAGCTTGATCAGCCGATTCTCCCCGATGCAGCCGACATCCCTCCGGACTGAAATAGCCTCAATCACATCCCTGGAAACATTCACCACCAAGCCGTTGAAAATCCAGAACGGCTCGACCTTGGATATTTTCTTCCCGCAGGCATTGAGATAGGTTTTGATTTCTACCTGTTCTAATGCCGCGAACTTCTTCAAAAAGGCGACCATTTCGGCTTTCGCCTCTCGGGGAAACCCGGAAAGGTCTGCCAGGCGTGCCAACGTGATGATAACCCGGGTCTTGGCACCGGTTGAAAGGGTATCGAGGATGATCTTGAGGTCAGGCGATAGCTTTTGGCCGACAGGGACGGTAACGGTATAGGTTAGGCACCGTCCATAGGTGCTTATCGTGGTCGGTTCCACTGCCAAGAGGGCAGGAACCATTAGAATTACTAAGAACCTAAACAATTTACTCAACATTTGTCACCCCCTTCAGGTGCAAAAATTTAGCAGGTTTATGCCCATAACCCCCTCCAGGCTATCTCCCGGGGGGTTAGTAAACCTGCAATCGCTTCACCTGAAGGATTGGCAACTATAAAGCCAATTATTATCTCGAGAGAGAGAGAGACTGTACTTGCATATTCCTCGACCTATGTTCATTGAAAACCTCAAGTTTAATTATAGTCGAAAAAAGGCGGGTGTCAAGGTGGATTTTAAGGAGATTACAACTAAACCTCTGGCTTTCCAGTTTCTGAACTGGTTCTTGACAGAGGTAGTCGTTTGTTTATTATTAAAATCCTATGGATAAAATAACCTTAGGTTTGATTGGCGCTGGCTACTGGGGTCCGAACTTGATTCGGAATTTTTTGAGTCTTCCCCAGTGTCAGTTGAAATCGGTGGCGGATACCGACGAGAACCGGTTGAAAAAGATAGCCGTCCAATTTCCGCAGGTCGTAACGACCACCGACCCGAAACATTTGATCGACTCCGACCTTGCCGGCATCGTCATCACGAGCTCGGCCGTAACCCATTATTCACTTGCCAAAGAGTCGCTCAATGCCGGCAAACACGTCTTCGTTGAAAAACCGCTCTGCCTGTCGGTCGAGGAAGCGGAGGAATTGGTCCGACTGGCTGAAACCAAGCACCGGGTGCTGATGGTCGGCCATCTGCTCCTCTACCACCCGGCACTGCGGATGGTAAAAAACCTGATAACCTCGGGTGAAATCGGCGACGTATACTATATCTATTCGACCCGGGTGAATCTGGGCCGGATACGGTCGGACGAAAATGCCCTCTGGAGTCTCTGCCCCCACGACATCTCGATGATTCTCTATTTATTGGATGAACAGCCCCGGGCGGTTTTTGCAACCGGCCAGTCGTTTTTACAGCAGGGGATTCACGATGTCGTCTTTGTCGAACTCTATTTTACGAACCGTCGGCTCGCCCACATCCACGCCTCCTGGCTCGACCCCCACAAAATTCGAAAGCTCACCATCGTCGGCTCAAAAAAAATGGTGGTCTTTGACGATGCCGAATCCCAGGAGAAACTGCGGATCTATGATCGCGGTATAGAAGCCGGCGCCGGCTTCGCCTACCCTGAGAGTTTAACCCCCCGATTCGGTGATATCTCGATACCGAAAGTTCCGTCCGGCGAACCGCTGCGGATTGAGTGCGAACATTTTTTAGAATGCATCGAGAAAAACAAAACGCCGCTGAGCGATGGCAGAAATGGCCTTGCGGTCGTCAAGGTTCTTGCCGCCGCCGATCAATCGCTTAAGAAAGGAGTCATTGAAAACCTATGAGCAAAAACTATTTCGTCCACCCGAGTGCCTGTGTCGATGAACCGGTTGAAATCGGCGACTCGACCAAAGTCTGGCATTTCTCCCACATTATGTCGGGCGCGAAAATCGGAAAGAACTGCGTCATCGGCCAGAACTGCTTTATCGGCAGCCGGGCGGTCATGGGCAACAATGTCAAGCTTCAGAACAATATTTCAGTTTACGATTTAGTGACCCTGGAGGACGACGTCTTCTGCGGTCCCTCCTGCGTCTTCACCAACGACATGAACCCGCGGTCGAAATATCCCAAAGGTGGACAGTGGATGCCGACCCTGGTCAAGGTCGGCGCCAGCATCGGCGCCAACGCCACCATCATCTGTGGTAGTACGATCGGGAAAAACGCCTTTGTCGGTGCGGGCGCGGTCGTGCACAAGGACGTCCCCGACTATGCCGTCGTGGTTGGTGTGCCGGCGCGGATCATCGGCTGGATGTGTGAATGCGGAAACCGTCTTCGGTTTAGCGAAGACGGTCACGCGACCTGCCCGAGCTGCCGGCGAACCTATACCAAACAAAATTTAACCGTGGAGCAGAAATGAAAATACCCCTCTTGGATTTAGCTGCCC
>CAYHGV010000057.1:0-13447 GCA_964356135.1 uncultured bacterium | reverse complement strand
AAAGACGAACTCAAAACGGCGTTTGCCCGGATTCTCGATTCGAACCAGTTCATCCTGGGAAAAGAATTGGAGGAGTTCGAAGGAGAACTGGCACGCTATGCCGGTGTGAAATTTGCCCGGGGCGTCGGTAATTGCACCGATGCCTTGACCCTTGCTTTGCGGGCGATCGATATAAAACCCGGCGACGAGGTCATTACCACCCCGTTCACTTTTATCGCCTCGGCCGAAACGATCGCCAATCTGGGTGCAAAACCGGTCTTTGTCGATATTGACCCCGAGACCTTCAACCTCGACCATACCACAATTGAAAAAGCAATCTCCAAAAAGACCCGGGCGATTGTTCCGGTTCACCTGTACGGCCAGGCATGCGAAATGGATGAGATAATGAAAATCGCACGGACCCACAAACTCCAGGTCATCGAAGATGCTGCCCAGAGTCTGGGTGCGAAATACAAAGGCAAGATGCTCGGCAGCTTCGGCGATCTCGCCTGCTTCAGCTTCTATCCGAGCAAAAACCTGAGCGCCCTGGGCGACGGCGGAGCGATTACGACCGACAACCCGGACCTTGCCGAACGGATAAAAATGCTCCGGATTCACGGTGCCGGCAAAAAATATCAGCATCAGATCCTCGGCTACAACTCGCGGCTTGACGCGGTCCAGGCTGCATTTTTAAGAATCAAACTCACCCGGCTCGACAACTGGAATGAAAGCCGTCGCACCAATGCCGAGTTTTATAATCAGGCGCTGCGCGGCGTGGTGGAAACACCTGTAACCAAAAGCTCTAACCACCACATCTACAATCAGTATACGGTCAGAACCGATGAGCGCGATAAGCTCCAGACCCATCTTGGGGCAAAAACCATCGGCAACGAAGTGCACTATCCGATGCCCCTCCATCTTCAGCCCGCTTTCAGCTACCTCGGTTATAAACCAGGTGCCTTCCCGGTCTCCGAACAAACGGCGAAACGGGTGATCTCGATTCCGGTCTATCCGGAATTGACAACCGAACAAAAAAACTATATCGTTCAGGCGATTAAAGAATTTAAAAGAGAAAATTAACCACGGATGCACACAGATTGACGCAGAAAATAGAAATTCTCTCCTTCGGAATGAAACATTAAAACAGAACTAATTTTTCGGGCATAAAAGACTTGACAGTAGAATATATCTTTATAGAATGGAGCGGTAAATGGCAAAAAATTTGTGGTTGATTCTGGTTGCACTTGTTATCGGCTGCAAGCCCTATGATATCATGATCTCCGGGTCGATGACGATTCAGGGCTCGGATTCGGCTTTGCCACTTATGCTCGATGAAGCCGCGTTCTTTATGGACCTCTACCCCAAAGCTACGATAAAAGTGGTCGGTGGGGGTTCGGCTGCCGGGCTGAATGCGTTGTTTAACCGGCAAGCCCAGATTGCGGTTACCTCGTATCCAATCGATGAAAAAACTATGGAACTCGCAAAAAACGCCGGTGTCAATCCGAAAGAGTATAAGGTTGCGCTCGACGGGGTTTCGGTAATCACCAATCTTCGAAATCCCACCATAAAATTGACCTTAAACGAACTGACCGGGATATTCTCCGGCCAGATAAAAAACTGGAATGAAGTCAACGGTCCGGATCTGCCGATTCGGGTTTATATTCGAACCGGTACATCGGGTACGTATGAGTTTTTCCGGGTTTCGGTTCTGGGCGCTACCGGCTATTCGGACAAAGCCGTGCCCCTTGAGACGAATAAAGCGATCGTCGATTCGGTCATGGCCAACCCGGCGGCTATCGGCTATGTCGGGATGGCGTATATCTACCGGGCATACGAACCCTTAATCCCGGAAGACCGGATACGGGTTATTGCCCTGGCAAAAGATAAGGACTCAAGCTATGTCCAGCCAAATCAGGAAACCGTTTTTAACAAAACCTATCCCCTCTGGCGCAACCTCTATTTCTACGCCAATGGCGAACCCAAAACCCTCGATGCCGGCTTCATCACCTTCGTAACAAGTACCAAAGGACAAAAAGTCGTTGCCGCCGACGGGCTCGTGCCGGCAACGGTGCCAATTAAAATACAAAAATGAAAAAAATAATCCTGCTTGTTTTACCGTTGATGGTTTGGGCGGCAACTCCGGAGGAACTCCTGAAAGCCGGAATCGTCGCTGAAAATTCCGGCTCAATCACCGAAGCGATTCAGAACTACCGGTCGGCAATCAAACAAAAGCCGAAATACGGTCAAGCCTATTTTCAATTAGGGAAGCTCTATTTACAGGAGGATTCTATTCCCCAGGCGATTGAAGCTTTGACCAAAGCAGTGAAATTGAAATATGACCCGAACCGCTCCTATCTGCTTCTGGGTCAGGCATATTACCGGGGAGGTCAGTATACCGAAGCCGAGCTCGAATTCCGGGTGGTTCTGGAATCCCAACCGGTATCGGCCGAGGTTCAAACCTATCTCGGTGACGTCTATCTTGAAAAAGGTCTTTTTGAACTCGCCTATGATGCATACCAGCAGGCGCTCCGGATCGATCCAAACTTTGCTTTAGCCCATTACGGCTTGGGCAACGCCCTCGCCCGCCAGCGCAAAGACGAAGAGGCGCTTGCCGAATACGATAAAGCTTTAAGCCTCGATTCTACTCTGGCGTTAGTTCATCTGGCACGGGCAAACCTCTATATCAACCAGCGAAAATTCGAGCCGGCAATTGAAGAATTGAAAATCTATAACCAGTTGAAACCCCGCGATGCTAACGGCTATTTTATTTTAGCCCGGGCATATTATGGCAAATCCGATGTGACGAACGCACTCGAAGCCTGTAGAAAGGCACGTGAACTGGGTTTAACATCAGAGGAGTTTTTAAACCTCTACGCCCATCTGGCAATGTCGGCAAAGTCGTATGCCGAGGCTTTGAAAATCCACCAGGACCTGGTAAAACTCTTTTCCGCCGATGCCCAGCGCTACTACGACTTAGCCAAATCCTATTACCGGACCGGCCTTGGGACCAAAGATTCAGCCGAAGCCCTGATACTGTTCCAGGGTGCGACCGTCAACTACAATCGGGCGATTAACCTTGATACGAGCATTACATCGGACATTTACTTCGATTTAGGATTAGCCTATTATTCCGCCGGACAGTACGATAGCGCGGTGAATGCGTTTAGTGAAAAAATCAGGCGTGAACCGGATGCGGCCGGAGCCTATATCAACCGCGCGCTCTCCCATTCCCAGGCAAAACGCTATCCGGCGGCAGTCGATGATTTATTGAAAGGTTTAGAAATCCAGCCCAAACATATCCAGGCACGCGTCTGGCTTGCCGACCACTACTACTTCTTGAAAGAATATGAAAAGGCACGTCAGCAGTACAAAAAAGTCCTGGAAATTGACCCTAACAACAAAGACGCTAAGCAAGGTCTTAAAAATATTGAGATTATAACCAAGCCGAAACCTCAATATTATTATGAAGACGAGTAAACCAAAAACCAAGGAGGTATCAACATGGCGCAAGCCTTAGATAAGCTACCCGTGGTGGTTAAGCTGATAATAAGTTTAGGGATTCCCTTAGGCATTGCCATCGGGTTAGGAATTGCAATGGCCCGCACTAAAAAAGTCGGGCTGATGACACTCTTACTCTATCTCTCCTCGTTCCTTATATCTGTCATTATATATATGCTGTTACCGGGATTCGTCCGTGAAGGCGGCCCGCTGGTCGTGGTATTGATATTCATCCTCATTCTCTTAATTACCTATATCATCGAGCGCAGCTTCACCCTGCGTCGGGCAAAAGGGACCAAATCCCATACTGCATTCGTCGGCGAGTTCCGTTCCTATCTCAATGAAAAGAACTTCCAGGGTGCAATCGCCGCGTCCGAAAAACAGAACGGTTCAGCCGCCAATGTCTTAAAAGCAGGATTAAATCGCTATTTGGCGTTGGTTGCCGATAAAGTAACCAAAGACCGGCGACTGGCTGAAACCGAACGGGCAGTGGCGGATGCAACCGGACGCGAAACACCGCTCCTGGAACGTAATCTCATTGCCATGACCACTATCGCCTCAATCGCAACCATGGTCGGATTATTAGGAACGACCATCGGAATGATTCGGGCATTCCAGGCAATGGCCCATGCCGGTGCGCCGGATGCGATCCAGTTAGCCAAAGGGATCTCGGAAGCGCTGTTCAACACCGCTGGCGGTTTAGCCAATGCCATTCTGGGCATTATTGCCTACAACTATTTTGTCAACCGGGTCGACCAGTTCACCTATGAGATCGATGAGGCGTCATACGAGATGAACCGGACCCTCAGCGAAATCGAAAAGGAGAAGTAATGCCAGCCAAGCGAAGGCGACCCCGGGTCGGCATCGCGATCGATATGACGCCGATGGTGGACATCGGCTTTCTCCTGGTCATCTTCTTTATGTCCACCTATCATGCCCGACCCCCGGAAACCGTAAAGGTCGACCTCCCGCTTTCCCGTTCACCCTTAAAGGTACCGGAATCCGATATTCTCATTTTTTCAATCCTGCCGCCGGAAGCGGCGTTGGCGATGGCAGAAAGCTTAAACCCTTCGGCGTTGAGGGGAAAGATTGAAGAACTGACGCGCCAGCCCGGTCCGGACGGCAGACCGCTCCGGTATGAACTGGCAGTAGATGAAGCGGTACAGCAATTTAAGGAAGAGGCCCAAAAGCGGGAGATGATAAATGAGGCTCGAGCTCTCACCCCGGAGCAGCTGAAGGCGCGAGCCGATAGTATGATTATCTGGTGGAATTTAGGTCGGGGTTCAGCCCAGCCCGTTTTGATGAGTGAAGTCGGCGATATGCTCGTAAAACAACGAATTCAGAATCCGCGTCTGCGACTGGTTGTCAAAACCGATGTCAACTGTCAATCAGGTGTGGTGTTAGACCTGATGGACGTCCTGGCAAGCCCGGCGGTTAATATGCTGCGGTTCAGCCTGGTGACAATGCTCAAGGAGGGCTAACATGGGAATGGTTGATGCAGGCGCACCCCGAGGCGGTGCCAAAGGTAAGAGAAAACGGAGACGAGTACATTTGAGAATCGACATGACGCCGATGGTCGACATTGCGTTCCTTTTGGTGATCTTCTTCATGACGACTACGGTCTTTCGCGAACCCCAAGCAATCGAGATCACCCTTCCTCCCTCCAAAGCAGCGGTTCCCACCGCCCAATCCAATGTCATAACCCTAAAAATTCTGAAAGACGGGACGGTCAATTATAACATCGGCGAAGCCGAACCGGCGATTATTGCCATTGGTTCGGTCGAATCGCTCATCGTCGCCAAAGAAAAGGAAAATATTGAGCGGCAGCCCAACGGTCCACAGATACTGGCTCAAATCGCCGAGGCAAAAGGTCCGGCTAAGGACAGTTTGGAGAAATTCATGAAACGGAAGGTTTCCAAACTGGTGGTGCTGGTTATGGTCGATCGGGAATCACGGTATGAAAAGGTTGTCGATATCATGGACCAGATCCAGCACGCAAAAATGGCCCGGTTTTCTATCATTCCTCTGGTTGAGGAAAAACAAAAACCCGGGCAAGCCAAGCCCAGTCGATCCGGGTAGGGAGGGTAGTATCATGACCCAAGTGCAGAGAATAGAAATTGTTGAGCGCCGCCACTGGCGGACAACCTATCCCGACAATCTCAAACGGGCTTACTTCATTACCATCGGCTTGACTGTTCTCGTTCTGCTCGTTGCCTTCGGCTATGCCAAAGGTAAAAATTTACTGCAAAATCGAGCAGCGGCGACCGCTAAATCCAGGGTCGTCTCCTTTACCTATGCCCAGTTAGGACCACCGCCTTCTCTGACCGGCGAAGAGATCGTACCGACCGGAGCAACTTCGGCTACGCCTTCGGCACCGACCGTCGGAATTCCCAAACCGGTACCGGACGCCGAGGCACAAGCCGAGACCTCAACACCCCAGGCGGAACTGGGTGGTGCTTCGCCGCTGACCGGCATGGGAACCGGAACCGGAGTCGTGGTCCAGGTCGATACGAGCATTCCCGCCTATGGAACCTATGTGCCCCACAATGTTAAACCCCAGCTCATGAGAGAGGTCAAACCTGAATACCCGGAGTCGGCAAAACTTCTTGGTATTGAAGGAACGACCTATCTTCAGCTTCTTTTGGACCTCAACGGTGGGGTCATGCGGGTCGTGGTGGCGAAAGGTTCGGGCAACGCATCGCTCGACACCGCCGCGGTAACCGCCGGCTACAAGTTGGGATTTACACCTGCGAAGCAGGGGGAAAAAGCGGTTCGAGTCTGGGTTGGTCTGCCGATGAAGTTTACGCTCGAGAAGAGATAACCTTCAGCGATCGGGCATCCTGACCGTGGTTAACGGCAGATAACGGCCAAAAGAAAATTTTCACCCAAGAACGGCGCATCCCGCCGTTCTTGACTTTCATGGGCAATGACGGTAATCTGAAACGATGAAGATACTATTGGCAGGATTTAATCTCGATTCGGAAATAGTCAGCGGGCTGCTTAAAAAGAAAAAAACCGTTCTCACGCCCGAGACGATCGCTGCCGCCTATGCCCGGATCAGCCGGTCTCCAAAATCGGTTACCGCTCTCCGAAAAGAAGCCCGAACACAGGTGACGCTGGCGCGGAAATCGAACCGAACGATAATCTTTCGGATGGGGCACCACTCGATTGCCGAACATGCGGTCCTCAATTTCGACATGATCGGTGTTTCCCGGCTGGCGGTAGAGGAAATTGAAAAATTTCGGTTGAATTCCTATACCGAAAAATCACAACGCTACGTCGCTTTCAGGAATGATTTCGTCGTCCCTCCCGAACTAAAAATATCGCCCTTGAAAAAAGAATTCATCCAAACGGTCGAACTCCAGACCGGGTTCTATCGCGAACTCCAAAAAAAAGTCGCCAACGAAGATGCCCGATATATTTTGCCGCTGGCGATGAAAAGCCAGCTGGGCGCAACCATCAATGCCCGGAACCTGGAACTGATGCTGCGCCGGTTCGCATCCCACCGCCTGGCTGAACTCCAGATTCTGGGTAACCGGCTCTATCAAACTGTTGCCCGGGTCGCACCCTCAATCATCCTCTTTCACCAGGCGAATGACTACGACCAGAAAACCTATCCCGCACTACAATCATTGCTTTCGAACTCCGAACTTCAAAATTCGAATTCTACCAGCGATGTGAAATTGGTGAATCATACCCCGAATGGTGACGATATCGTCATTGCTGCCCTCATCCACACCACTTCGAACAAACCGTTCGAGCAGTGCCTGGGTTCGGTCTCAAAAATGAATTTTGAAAAAAAATGCGAAATCATCAAAACCGCCTGCCAGCACCTTGAGTTGTATGATGCCGTGCTGCGTGAATTCGAATATGTCCAGTTACTCTATGAACTCACCATCTCCGCCGCCGGCTTTGCCCAATTGAAGCGCCATCGGCTCCTCACCCTGACCGTTCAGCCCTATGACCCGGCTCTCGGTCTTACCATTCCCGCTGCCGTCAACCAAGCCGGCATCGAAAAAAAATTCAAAGAAATCATTGCCCGAACCGAAACGGTCTATGACCGGATCCATCAGCCATTACCCGATGTCGCCCCCTATCTTCTCACCAATGGACATCGACGACGAGTATTGCTCAGCGTCAACGCACGCGAGCTCTACCATATTGCCCGGCTGCGCCAGGACCGGGAAGCCCAGTGGGATATCCGCGCGCTTGCCCGGCGGATGAGCAAACTGGCAAAACAGGTCATGCCCCTGACTTTTTTATTCATTGGCGGCAAAGACCACTATCCCACAATCTATCAAGAAATTTTTGGCCACCCACCCAAAGTCATCGAAGCCCAATTACCGGGCGAACGGAAAATTGATGGCTGAATTAAATATATTTGAACCACAAAGGACACAAAGAAAAAATGGTTGTAAATTCAAATTCTTTGTGCGCCCCATTAGATATCGTTATATTAAAAACCTGAAATCTAATGGGGAACTTCGTGTTCTTTGTGGTGAAAATTTAGAAGGAGTGGCTGACCAATGATTAAAATTCTACTTGCCAGCCTGCTCTTCAACCAACCCGCACCCCTGCCGCCGGTAAAGGTCGGTCTGGTTTTGAGCGGCGGTGCCGCTTTGGGGCTTGTTCATATCGGCGTGCTCAAGGTTTTGGAACGCGAAGGGATACCGATCAGTGCCATAGCCGGCAACAGTATGGGCTCGGTCGTCGGCGGGCTCTATGCCGCCGGCTACACCGCCACACAACTCGACAGTTTGGCAAAGGCGATAGACTGGGAACGGCTCTTTGATAACCGCCCGCCGTATGAGGCAATGTCGTTGGAAGAGCGTGAAACCGAGAACCGCTACTTACTGACGATTCCACGCCGGGGCTTGAAACCGGAATTACCATCGGGCGTCTACCAGCTCCAGAATATCGAACTGCTCCTAAAAAATCTCCTCGCGGGAATCGAATACAACACCTCCTATTCCTTTGACAGTCTGCCGATTCCCTATCGAACGGTAGCCGTCGATTTAGCGACCGGCGAGAAAAAAATCTTCCGCTCCGGCAGCCTCGCCCAAGCCATTCGCGCGAGCATCGCGATTCCGATAGTCTTCACACCGGCCGATATCAATGACCGGCTCTATGTCGATGGCGGCGTGGTCCAGGACCTGCCGGTCGATCCGATTAAAGAGCTGGCACCGGACGTTATCATTGCGGTTGACCTCTCCAAACGGAGCATCGAAACACCATCGCTGATCGACATGATCATCCGCACCTCCACCATCGCCACCGAAAAAGACCGGCGCGAGCAGCAGGCGCTGGCCGATATCGTTATCTATCCCGACCTTGGGGATTTCTATCATTCCGATTTTTTGAAAGCACGAGAACTTATCGCACGGGGTGAAGCGGCAGCCGAGCAAGCACTGCCCGCAATAAAAAAACTGCTTGCCGGACGAACCCCGGTCGACCGAAAAAAAATCATTCACCCGAGACCGCTTTCGGTCGTCCGGTCGATGAAAATCAAAGGACTCAAAACTACCAAAGAGAGCATGGTCCGGCGGGAAATAAAAACAAAAACCGACTCTCTGCTCGAATTCAAAAAATTGGTCGCCGATCTCCAGCGAATATACCAGACCGGACTCTTCAGCCATGTCGACTATACCCTCGTTTTTCCAACCGAGGATAGCTGTGATATAACCTTCCTCTGCCAGGAACGGATTTTTGGAACCTATGCCCTGGGCGGCCGTTTTGACAACATCAATGGCGTTCAGGTCGGTTTCGAGGTCGCCGAAGACAATCTCGCAGGTTCACGCCTGAAACTCGGTCTCGGAGCAACCCTGCTCAATCCTTTGTCCGGCTGGGGAGGAATATCCGGCACCCGATTATTCTGGTTTCCGTTTAACTATCGACTTCAGGGATATTATCTCGAAACCGAACACAGTTACTTTGAAACTGGCCGCTGGGCCGGCGATTATACCGACCAGGTTTTCGGCGCCGAATTCAAAACCGGGTGCAATATCGGTTCGACCGGCTATTTCAAATTCGGACTGGAAGCGCGCCAGGTCAATTACGAATTCCCGGATACGACTCTTTCCTTCCACGACCACGAGCGGCTGATAACCCCGATTGCCGAGATAAAATTCAATTCTTACAAAAATCTCACCTTCCCTTCGGAAGGCGCCGCCTTCTCCGGACGGTTCAGCTATGGATCAAAAAAAATCGCGTCCGATACCAACTTTTTCAAAGGAGAAATCGCAGCCGCCGCCGGGATGAAAATCTTCGACTGGCTCCTGCTTGAGCCGAAGATCGGAGCCGGCATATCGATCGGCGGCCTGCCCGTGATCGAAAAATTTAAAACCGGCAGCCCGGACTTCGTCGGGTATAAATATGAAGAATTCTTGACCAACCAGAAGCTGACTGCCGACATTACCAGCCGGTCTCTCCTTTTCCATCTCTTTGGTCGGAAAAACTACCCGATCTATCTCGAATTGTATGGCGATGCTGGAACGTTTCTCGACTACGAGAATTTAGTATCCTGGGGAACGGTTAGAGATTCGCTTATCTGGGGAGTCGGGATGGGTCTGCGCACCAATACGCCGGTCGGCCCTTTGCTCTTGAAAGTCGGTGTCAACCGCGAGCGGCGACCCAATCTCTATCTTTCAATCGGCCCGACTATCTCCCGGTTGTAAGCACAACCGCTCGTTCCTACCTCTGCAAAAAATTAACCGTAAACCTGAATCCAGTAGTAACCACAGATTTCGCCTCGAAAACGAGGCGACACAGATTTACACAGATGGAATAAGGAAGAATAGAAAATGTGGCACACACGGATTAATTGAAAAAAGTGTTTGCCCCGCCTGACGGGGCTTGTCTGAAAATAAAGGTTTTTATGTATCTTGTGATAATCCTTCGGACTGAGTCCTCAGGACGAAGTCTTGTGAAATCTCGTGTCCGCCATACTTCTTGGCGGATTATCGAGGGGATTAGGGCGTAAACTAATCTTTCGGTTTTCGCCCACGACGGGTTATCTTCGAAAATAACGCCGATTCAGGAAGTTTCGGAATTATCATAATAATCATTTCGGCGATGAGTAAAAAGAGGGCGAGATAGACGAGAGGCTGGGTCAAATCAATCTTGTGTGCCCGCACCGAAGCCAACGTTTGATACCCTGCCCGGCGGATCTCGGTTTCGGTTGCCCGGACGAGGTTACCCTCTTCACCGGCAACATTGATGCTGAAAACCATCGGACCCAATCGGTAAATTCCGGGACTGCCGGTCTCGCTAAACCGGATGACACTTCGATTACCAAGCCTGACCGGAAGGATCTTTGAAGTCTTTTCCGGGGTAGTCACAACCCAGGGACTGGATTGGTTCACCGGTACAACGAGCGAATCACCCACGCTGCAACCACTAGGCAGGTAATTTTGGGCAAGATAGATGAAGGTTCGATGGACGAGCGGTAGAAACATCGTCTTAAATGGCAGGTCGGTATAGTCGAGATCGAAAATTGTCGTTGCAACAATCAACTGCTGGTTCGTGGCTTGCAAGAAAAACGGGCTGCCGTCCGAAAACCGGGCGATGACCGAACTATTATTCGGTTTGATTTTCGCTATCCGGAAGAATTTTGGTTTCGTCGGGTCGAGTTTTCCCTGGAAAACTTGAAAAATAGGATGGCGGTAATCAATCTCGTTCAAGGTTACAAAGCCGGCGGGCAGATAGAACGCCTCGTAGCTTCCGAATGGAGCCAACCAGCTTCCATCGGTCAACTCTTCCCCGACAGCTACCAAAACGCCTCCCCCCTGGTCAAGGTAACGGCTTATTCGTTGCCAGTCATTGGTCAGAAGATGAACCGGATTAATCAACGCAACCACCTTGAACCGGTCGAGTTCGGTCCTTTTGAGATTGCCGAGCTCGGTAGTCGTCACATTAAAGATACTGCCCGACGTGGGTGCCAACGCCGTTTGTAGGTAAAAGATGTCTTCCGGCTTTTCATAGACTAACAGCACGTTAATCTTCTCGGGGATGGAAACGGCGAAATACCGCCGGTCGTCGGCGGCGAGCGAATCGCGGTCAATCTCGACCGAGCCGGTATAGTTCCCCGGGCCGGACAGGATTTTATCAAAGACCACGGTCTTGTCTTCTTTCGGTCGCAGCTTTTCCGTCCGCGCGAAGTTCTCATTGTTGACGGTAAGTGTTAACCGCCGGGTAAGTTCTTTATCGGTATAATTTTTTATGCGTACCCTAATCCTGGTCGGTTCTTCCGGCGAGGGCAGCGGATTCTCAAGGCCGACGTCAACGATACCGACATTCTCCCCTGCTTTATCCCCGACGTCAACCAGGTAGGCCCCAATCCCTTTCGGTGCCGGCATCGTCAACCCGGGCAGGAGGGAAGAGCGCTGCAGGTCGGTGAAAACAAACAATTCCCGTGCCGGCGAAGGTGCATTCTCCAGGAGCGATAAACCTTTTTGAACCGCGGTTTTTAAATCGGTTGCCTGGAATGAAACACTCAAACTATCGATCCGGCTTCGAATTGCCGTTAGGTTTCGTGAAGTCATCAAATCCTCTGCGACTCGGGAAGCAAGAATAATGGAAACATCGCTGCCGGAAGCAAGTTGTCCGATAAGCGATTTCGCCTCGATTTGTACCCGTTCAAAACTGCTAACAGTATGTCGATATCCCATACTGTAGGAATCATCAATTACAATTGCGACACTCGCCTTACGTTTTCCAAGAAAAATTTTCGACTGGAGATAGGGCCGGGCTAATGCGAACAGTAAAAAAAACAGTAAAGACGTACGGGCGATGAGTAAAAGGAGTTCCCGTAACCGCAGCCAGTTAAAACGTTCGCGCTTTAAATCCCGCAAAAAGAAGAGCGAAGAAAAATCGACCCGTTTCAACCGGCGGCGATTAAAAAGATGGATAATAATCGGAATGCTGGCTAAACTGAGGCCTAAAAGAAAAAGCGGTTTTAAAAAGCCCATTACCCTAAATACTTCCGCTTCGAAAGGTAGGCCAAAAGAGCCCGGTCAAAGGGCGTGTCGGTCGTGATCAGGTGGTAGTCAATGAGCTGTTCCCGGCACCGGTGCTTAAACTCCTCGGTAAATTCATTCATTGCCTTCCGATACTCGGTGCGCAGCAGCCGCGGGTCGATGGTAACTTCCCGGGCGGTTTCCAGGTCTTTTAAAATTAGAGGGTTATTAAAAGCAAACTCCAGTTCGTTCTTATCCAGAATCTGAAAAACCAGGACTTCGTGTTTTTTATGCCGGAAATGGCGCAGCGCCCGCAGCACCGCTTCTTTATCGTCAAACAGGTCGGAGAGAACGATTATCAACCCGCGCCGTTTTATCCGCTCGGCAAGCTCGTGGAAGGTTTTCGACAGATTGGTGTCTTGCCCGGGCCGTACTTTATCGATCGCTTCGAGGATAATGTGCAGATGATGAGGATTCTGGCGGGGTGGGATATAGCGTTCGATTTTTGAGGTGTAGGTTACCAAACCGGTAGCATCCTTTTGTTTGAGGAGCAGATAGGCAAGGCTTGCCGCAAGATACGAAGCGTATTCCAGCTTGGTGAGCTTGTCCGAGGTATAGCCCATCGAACCCGAGGCATCGAGCAAAAGGTAGGCTTTGAGGTTCGTCTCCTCTTCGTATTCGCGGATGAAATACCGGTCGGTTTTGGCATAGACCTTCCAGTCGATCCGCTTCGGCTCGTCGCCCGGCATGTACTGCCGGTATTCGGCGAATTCAACCGAAAAACCTTTGAACGGGCTCTTGTGCAAGCCCGATAAAAATCCTTCCACCACCAGCCGCGCCTTGAGGTCAATCCGCTTCAATTTCGAAATAACCTCGGGCAACAGAAACCGGCGATATGAATCCATATAAAATTAAATTGGGTAATTGTGATTTGTCAACATGAAAGATGTCCATTTAAAACTGTCATTGCGAACACTATGACTTTGTCAAACGTTTTGTAAGACCAAAGGATTGAT
>CAYHGV010000056.1:0-19463 GCA_964356135.1 uncultured bacterium | reverse complement strand
CAGCGATTTGCCCGGTCCGGTGTTTCGATTGTCGGAGGCTGTTGTGGCACTACACCTGAGCATATTGCCGCTATTGCCCGGGCGGTAAAAGGGTTGGCGGTGAAGGCACCGAGGGCGAAACCGGTTCCTAAATCCGACGGACAAAAGCCACTGTCTTTTAAACCGGCAACAACTCCCCTTAAGGCGAAATCGGAGAATAAATTTATTGTGATTGTTGAAATGGATACTCCGAAAGGGACCAAGCTTGACAATGAACTTAAGGTCGCTTCGGAGTTCTTGAACATAGGTGTGGATGCGGTTTCGATTTCGGATAGCCCTATGGCTCGGGTGAGGATGAATCCTCTACCCATAGCCTATCAGGTGAAACATAAAATCGGGCTTGAGGTCATCCTCCACATTACCTGCCGGGACCGGAATGTTCTCGGTCTCCAGGCTGACCTTTTGGGAATTTCTGCTCTGGGGGTTGATAATATTCTTGCCCTGACCGGTGACCCACCCCCAGCCGGCGATTACCCGTTTGCAGTGGCGGTTTATGAGCTGAATGCCCTGGGACTGGTGGAAATCGCCCTGAAGCTGAATCGGGGTGAGGATGGTTTGGGGAATCCGTTATCGTCGAATACCGGTTTCTGGATTGGGGCAGGAGCCAATGGAGCGCCGGATGATTTGAACCGGGAGTTCATAGGGTTATCAAAGAAAATAAAAGCCGGAGCGGGTTTTATCATCACCCAACCGGTGTTCGACTTAGAAAAGTTTGAGCAATTTTCAAGCGAGGTCAAGAAATTTAAAGTACCGGTCTTTGCCGGTGTGCTGCCGCTTTTGAGCCATCACCAAGCCGAATACCTGCATAACGAAGTGCCGGGAATCACCATTCCCAAGACCATTCGAGACCGGATGGAAAAGTCGGATAAAATGGAAGAAGGAATAAGAATCAGCCGGGAGCTTATCAGCCGGCTGCAAAACTTGGTCAACGGTATCTGCATCATGCCGCCACTTGGTCACTACGAGTTAGTGAAAGAGCTTTTGAGAACGTAACCACCGATGAACCCCCTTAGATATTTAGCAACCAAGCCTATGGCAACAGGATTGTCGCATGGGAGTAAATCGATTTGTCGGGTTAAAGCGGAAAGAGAATTATCTAACGGGGTGGACCCAGATATAATGCGCAGCATAGATGGAGCGCAGCGACATCAAATGCGCAGCATAGATGGAGCGCAGCGACATCAAATGCGCAGCATAGATGGAGCGCAGCGACATCAACCCGGATATTCATTTTTAATCTTTAAAAAATCTGTGTCCATCCGTGGTTTCAACTATTAATCTTTTGTCCGAGATGAAACTGCCTGCTCAGCTTACCGGAATTTTTGCCCGGTCGCCGGATTTGATTCGAAAGAGCCGGGATTATGACCGGGGCCGTTGTCCAGAAGGAGAATTGGAGGATCAGCGCAAAAAGGATACCGAAGCAATCATCGGTTTACAAAAGGATTTTGAAATTGTAACCGACGGTTCTCTCCGCTGGCAGGACCTGCTCCGGCCGTTGACTGCGGTTTCAGGAATTGAGCTCGGGCCATTAACCAGGTTTTTTGAGACGAATACCTTTTATCGCAAGCCGCTCATTCTCGGCAGCCCCCGGTTCAATCCGGAGGAGCTCGACCGGTTCTTTTATTGGGAACTTCTTCCCGCGAATAGTAAAATAATTCTTCCCGGACCGGTGAGTTTTGCCGGTATGAGTGACTGGTATGAGAAACAGACTTTGGAAGCACTGAGAGCGGCGGCGCTACTATTAAACCGCTGGGCGAAGCATCTTGAAACGAAAGGCGTGAAGGGTATCCAATTCTCAGAACCGTGTCTCAGTTATTGGGGAGCACGGAGAGGGTTCACTCCGGTCGCAGAAACGCTGGAAGCGTATAGAACACTTATCAGCAATCTCAAAGTTGAGACCTCGGTTCACCTGCCTTTTGGCGATTTTTCTCAATTGACCGACCTTTTAGAACTGCCGGTCGATGCCCTGGGGATTGACTGTATCGCAACACCGTTAGAGGAGCTGGATTTCGAGACCGATAAAAAGATTGGTTTCGGTATCATTGATGCCCAGAATTCCCTTTTGGAAGAGCCGGAAGCGGCTGCCGATTTTGCGCGAAAAGTTATTGAGCGGCTGAAAATAAAAAAATTCTACATCGGTCCCAACTGCGACCTCGATTTCCTGCCCTATTCGATCGCTACGAAGAAAGTTGAGATATTAACCGAGACCAGTCGATTGATAATAGGGGAAAAATAAGATATGAAAAGACACTATGGACTAAGCACTGTGGACTATGCACTGCCTCTTTTCCCGACTCAGGAGATTGGCAGCATCGCTAAACCGAATTGGCTGGTAAAGAAGCTGCGCGGAGTGGAGCTGAATGAGAATGACCGGTCAGAGTTCCGTTACTGGTTCGACTTTGCCGGTATCGCCGATCGCGATGAGCCGGAGGTGCTGATTGACAAAAAAGAATTGACCGCCGAGGAAAAATCAAAACTGAAAGAATGGTCAAGTTTCCTCGTCATTAAGTGTTTTGAGAAGGTTGGGCTCGATATTGTCTATGACGGCGAGCAGCAGCGGATTGAGATGTACGAGGAGCCCGTTACCTGTATCGAGGGTTTTCGGTTTTACGGTGAAGTTCGGAGTTTTGATAACAAATACTATAAAAAGGCGGCCTGTGTCGATAAACCGAGACTGAAAGAATTCTATCATCGGGCAGAGTTTACCGGGTTGAAAACGAAGACCGCGCGACCGCTGAAGGTTCCGATCACCGGTGCCTATACGATTATGAACTGGTCGTTTAATGAGTTCTATCGCCGAAAGTGGCAGGAAAAAGGAACAAATATTAAAAGTGCAGTCAGGAAAGCGAATGATGAGTTTGCTCTTGATTTGGCAAAAGAGATTATCCGACCCACTATCGAGGCACTGGTTGCAGCCGGTGCAGCCATGGTCCAAATTGATGAACCGGCAGCAACGACCCGACCGGACGAAGTCGGTATCTTTGTTAAATCATTTAACGAATCGACCCGCGGTATCAACTGCCGCTTCAATCTCCACATCTGCTTTTCTGATTATTCACTCCTCTATCCGGCAATTTTAGAGCTGGAGAATTGCGTTCAGTATACCTTTGAATTTGCAAACCAGCGAGGTTATCCATTCCTGGAGTTGATGAAGCAAAATCAGGATACGCGCGAGGTTGGGTTAGGAGTCCTCGATGTCCATACCGACGAGATTGAAACGGCGGAGGTGGTTCGAGACCGGATTCTACATGCCGCAGAGGTTATTCCGCCCGAACGCATCTTTGTCAATCCCGACTGCGGGTTACGGACCCGGAGCTGGCGGGTCGCCTTTGCTAAGCTCAACACTATGGTTAAAGGTGTTGAATTGGCTCGGCAGGAAATTAAACAAAGATAATGAAAGGGTTAGTGGTAGCGGTCGCATTCATGCGACACAATCTCGGTGTTTGATAAATCAAACCGCTACAATTTTTTAAATTGTATTGATTCAATACCATGCGGGCAATTCGATGAGTGCTCATAGGATGAGTGCTCATAGGATTGGTGCTCATAGAACCGACCGGCTGGTCTGGGTCGACCTTTTCAAAGCGATTGCGGTTTTGGTGATGATTCAGGGTCATGTTTCAACGATGCTGACCCCGGCGATTCGCCAGAGCACTGCCTATTGGATCCTCGATTTTATAAACGGTATCATTGCTCCCTCGTTTCTTTTTACTTCCGGTGCCTTATTTCTGATTGTTATGAAGCGCAAGCTCGATGACCTCTTACGTTTCGGTCCGCTCTTCTGGCGTCAGCTCCGAAGAATTTTGGGTATTATTCTTTTGGGTTATCTGTTGCACCTGCCGTTTTTTTCGCTTTTTAAAACCATCACCCGTTCAACCCGGGTCGACCTCGTAAATCTTTTCCAGGTCGATATTCTCCAGTGTATCGGGGTATCGATTCTGCTGCTCATGGTCTTGACTTTGATTTTCCGGAAACGGGAACGGGTTGTATGGGCGGCAGCGGTTTTGTGCGGCATTTTTTTTCTGGGCGCGCCGTTTACCTGGAACTACCTCCAGAAGTTGCCGTTCTGGGTCATCGGCTATTTTAACGGATTAGCCGGTTCGCGGTTTCCGCTTTTTCCCTACGGAGGTTTTCTCGTCGCCGGTTCAGTGGTCGGCTATCTCTACGACCAGGCAAAGAACGCTGGTAAAGAGGTTCGTTTCGTCCGCTGGCTGGTGATTATCGGAGTGGGGCTGGTGGTAATCGATTTTATTCTCCATTTACAGTTGAAAAAGGTTTTCGATAGCTGGCACTGGACCCACTACTACTGGTGCGCACCGACCTGGTTTTTCATTAAATTTGGAATTGTTTTTATTCTGGCGGGAGGTTTCTGGTCATGGGAGCGGGCAGTGGCGCATAAATCATCATTGGGGATACCGACGACAATCGTAGCGGTGGTCGGTGCGGAATCGCTGCTGGCGTATGCCGCCCACATACCGTTAGTTTTCGGCTCGGTTTTAGGGCACGGGATAAAAGGACTGGTTGATGCGAGTCTCGGCTGGTCCGGTTATGCTTTGATATCGGTCGGGGTGATTGTTGTCATGGTGGGACTGGTCTGGGTCTGGCATCAAGTGAAACAATTTTCTCGGCGGTTGGCGTTCTGGTTTTTGGTTCTCTTCTGGGCGCACCTCGTCGCCCGGTTTCTATTACGACCGTATTAAAACCACTGAAAAACTAATCTTTACCACAAAGCACACAAAGAGCACAAAGAAGTAATTTTTATAATTCATTGAATTTTCTAATCATTTTCTTTGTGTGCGCTCCATTAGATTACCTGATTTAATTACAGTAATGATATTTAATGGGGAGCCCCATTAGATTACCTGATTTTATTAACTTCAAAACGAATATCTAATGGGGAGTGCCCTTTGTGGTTAAAAATGACTTATTCAGAGACCTCTCAACTCTAAATTGACAACGTTCGTGTCATGACCTATAATGCGGCGGGTCTTCATGCGAATCGGAATTTTTTATTTCACCGGAACCGGCAATACCGAATTTGTTGCCAAAGAGCTCAAAGCTGCGTTTGAGCCCGAGCACCCGACCGAACTTGTTAACATCGAGTTTCTGCCCCAACACCTGCAACCGGAGCAATTCGAACCGTATGACCTACTGGTTTTCGGCGCGCCGGTGCTTGCCTTCAATGCGCCGAAGGTTTTTATAAAATTTTTGCACCGGCTGCCGGCGGTCAAAGGGAAGCGTACCTGTTTGTATCTGAATTCCGGTGGTGAAGCCTTGGCCGGTTTTGCCTACCCACGTTCGATCCTGCGGCGGAAAGGTTACGTCATCACCAACGAAGCGGTATTCATAACCCCGGGCAATATGATCCTAACGGAGAAAAACGAAGAAACCGGCGAGCTGATATTTAAAGCCTTTGGTTTTACCTACCGGCAGGATGCGAACAAAATGTTTGAAGACTGCCGAATACAGGTGGCGGGGGTGGTTCGGCAAATCCTCAACGCCGAATCGGCATTGATGCCAATAAATCTGGGTGAGCGAGTCGTGTCGGACGCGCTGCGTCTCATCTTCTTTTATCTGGCATGCAATTTCTTCAAGTGGCAGATCTATATCCGTAAGGAGTGCAATCTCTGTGCCATCTGTGTTACAACCTGCCCGACCGGTAACATTAAAATCAACGGCAGAAAGGTAAGATTCGGTTCGGCGTGCACGGTCTGCTATCGCTGTATCAATAACTGTCCGGCGATGGCGATACAAATCCGGTGGCCGCTGGGGTCGCTGGGAAATAAAGTGGGCTATCGAGCGCCGGGTTTTAAAGTGCCGATACACAAACGGTAAGGAGGAATTAATGGAATCATCTATCAAAGTCTACGGCTACCGCTGGGTCGTGCTCGTGGCGTTTATGTTCATCGCCGCCATGAACCAGTTACTCTGGATAACCTTCGCGCCGATTACGAGCGCGGCGGCACAATTCTACGGCACGTCGGATTTAATGATCGGTCTGTTGTCGATGATGTTCATGGTTATTTATATCGCAGTCGTTCTGCCGTCGGCATGGGTTATTGATACTCATGGGTTCCGGGTTGCGGTCGGGATCGGCGCGGCCCTGACCGGTCTGTTCGCGTTAGCGCGGGGGTTATTCGCATCGAACTTAACCGTCGTTTTTATCTCCCAGATCGGAATCGCGGTCGGCCAGCCGTTCGTGCTCGGTGCGATTACGAAATTAGCTGCCCGGTGGTTTCCAATTACCGAACGGGCGACTGCTGCCGGATTGGGAACGCTCGCAATTTATCTCGGCATTCTCGCCGCCATGCTCATAACCCCAGCCCTGACTATCAAATACAACATCCGGGGGATGCTTATGATTTACGGGGTTGTGGCGGCGATAGCGGCACTGGTATTTATCATTGCTGCCAGAGGAAAACCGAAAACTCCGCCCTGTCCAGCCGGGCAGGAAGAACGGACGTTGATGTTCGCTGGTCTGAAATCAATGCTTCGGCAAAAAAGTTTTATTTTGCTGCTGGTTATATTTTTCATCGGTCTGGGCATGTTCAACGGCGTCTCGACCTGGATTGAAAATATCGTCCGACCGAGAGGATTTTCAATCTCCCAGGCAGGCATGGTTGGCGGGCTGATGCTCTTGGGCGGGATCCTTGGAGCTCTGATTGTCCCGATACTCTCGGACAAGCTGCGCCGGCGCAAGCCGTTCATTATTATGGCGTTAGTCGGCATGACGCCGGGACTGGTCGGAATGACCTTCGCGACGAGCTACTGGCTTTTGCTGCTCTCCGGATTTGTGTTCGGGTTCTTTTTGTTAAGTTCCGGACCGATCGGATTTCAGTATGGTGCCGAGATAACCTATCCGGCGCCGGAAGGCACTTCGAACAGTCTACTCCTGGTGATGGGTCAGATTTCGGGGATAATTTTTATTTTTGGGATGGATATGTTCAAGTCGCCGAAGACCGGCGCAATGACCTTCTCGCTGCTTGTGCTCCTGGGTTTAATGATCGTCAGCATCATCTTGAGCACCCTGCTTCGTGAATCACCGGTGCGGAAGTAGGGGGAAAAGTAGACAGTGAGCTTGTCCCAAAGTCCTTTTAGTCGTTGCGTTATGCGGCGCGTCCAAATTAGAGTATGGACGCGACATAGGTGAACGGAGTGAAACCACGACCCCTTCACTTTCGCCTCGCACCTGTTCTGCGCGCCATGAAACATGGTGGACTCGCAATGACATTTTTAGACAAGTTCCAGGCTACTTTTTGATAGTAAAGAATAAAGCGAGGGGGAGAAATTTAAACAAAGGAATTTTCCGTGACGGGGAGGTCACTCCCACAAAAACAAACGGTTAAATAGTTCGGCTTACTCGGACCGAAACGGTCCGCACAAGCCGCATTGGTTAAATGGTTAAAATGACGCGCCAAAAGAGAAAGTACTTTCGTGCCATTAGATAATCTAATGCAATAAAATGAATATAATGGGAAGTGTCCTCGGTGGTTAATTTTTAAAAAATTTATTTCGGAATGATCCTCAGAAATCGGCGTTTGCCGACTTTGATAATAAACGGTTTTTGCACATCAAGAACCAGATTCTGGTCGGTGATCCGTTCGTTTTC
Source organism: uncultured bacterium (assembly GCA_964356135.1). Lineage (GTDB taxonomy): Bacteria > Hydrothermota > Tepidihabitantia > CAYHGV01 > CAYHGV01 > CAYHGV01. The sequence goes on along the minus strand of CAYHGV010000056.1, from coordinate 11,815 downwards.
GATATAGACTGAGCCTTCGGTCAATTTGCGGCGGGCTTCGGTTTTGGAGGGTAAAAGTTTCGATTGAACCAGAAGCTCGACAATAGTAATCTGCTGGTTCTGTATCGAAAATTCCGGAATCTCATCGGGCAGTCCTTTTGATTTAAAGATGCGTTCGAATTCGCCGGCGGCTTGCGTTGCATCGGCTTTCGAATGGTAGAGAGCGATAATTGCCTGGGCGAGTTCGTCTTTCAAAACCTTAGGATTTTCACCCCCGCCCAGGCGTTTCTTTATTCCGGCGATTTCCGGATCGGTATAATCGGTGCACAACTGGAAATACGTAATAATGCTCTCGTCCGGAATCGACATAATCTTGCCGTAGATTTCGCGCGGCGGTTCGGTGATGCCGATGTAATTATTAAACGATTTACTCATCTTTAATTTGCCGTCGGTGCCGGGTAGGAGCGGCATCGTCATCACCACCTGCGGTGGTTGACCGAATTCGCGCTGGAGTTCCCTGCCGACCAAGAGGTTCCATTTCTGGTCAGAGCCGCCGAGCTCAACATCGGCTTTGACCGCTACCGAATCGTAGCCCTGAAAAATCGGGTAGAGGATTTCGTGGATATAAACCGGCGTGCCGTCTTTGAGCCGGGTAGAGAAGTCCTCGCGTTCGAGGATGCGGGCGACGGTGTATTTCGAGGTGAGATTGATGATGTCTTTTGCGCCCAGGGGGTCGGACCACTGGGAGTTGAAGCAGAACTCGGTTTTTTCAGGGATTAAAATTTTAAAAATCTGCTCCCGATAGCGTTCGATATTTTTTTTGACCTCTTGATCGGACAGTTGAACCCGGGTTTTGGAGCGTCCGGCCGGGTCGCCGATTTTGCCGGTGAAGTCGCCAACGATTAAGACGGCGATATGGCCTATTTCCTGGAACTGGCGAAGCTTGCGCAAGACGACTGCAAAGCCGAGATGGATTTCCGGGCCGGAGGCATCGATTCCTAATTTCGCCCGCAACGGAGAATGATTTTTTTCGGCTTGCGCCAGCTTGGTGGCGAGCTCTGCTTCGGAGATGATTTCTACGGTTCTTTTTTTCAGAAGAGCGACGGTTGCTTCAGCGGTGGGCATGGTTTTCAGAATTTTGGGTTACCCGCAGAGAGAACGGAGTGCGCAGAAAAAAGTAACGGGGAAGATTGTGATCCTGTGGATCATACCGTATTAAAAACTGCATATGTTTTCTGCCCTTCATGTCCCCCATGAGCGATCCATTTTTTTACTATCATGGTATCTCCTGGGGAACTGTGTGGTTCAAAAGTCCTGTTACAGCGAATAGTCGCCGAATCGCTCGGGGTCTACATTTTTAATATGAGACTTCAACTCCTTAACCGTTGCTGCTTCATCCCGAGTAAAGACCGTGCCGCACGTGTCCATCACCTCTTCGGCGACGAATATCGGTGCGCCGGTCCGTAATGCGAGTGCGACCGAATCCGAAGGCCGGGCATCAATCGACACCACCCGACCGTCGGTCTCGAGTACGGCCGATGCAAAGAAAGTTTCTTCTTTCAAAGCGGTGATCACCACCTTGGCGACTTTTGCATTCACGCCCTCGACAATCCGCTTCAGGAGATCGATGGTGAGGGGTCGCTGGAACTTCATCCCCTCCAGGGCATAGGCAATCGCGGAGGCTTCGACCGGCCCAATCCAGATCGAGAGGACGCGCTCACCGCCGACTTCTTTGAGAAACATCACCGGCTGGTTGTTGGAGTTATCAACCACCAGACCCGAGACCTTTACTTCAATCACCGGCAGCCTCTTCGATAGAAACGGTAATCTTGGCTTCGACTTCGGGGTGAAGAGAAAGGGGGATAGTGTAGACGCCGGCTTCTTTAAGCGGGGCACCCAACTCAAGCTGGTGTTTGTCGAGTTCGATTCCCTGTTCCTGAATGACCTTCGTAATCTCGGCCGCGGTGACCGCGCCGAAGGCTTTGCCGTCTTTGCCAATGCGAAGCGGAATTTTTATTTCGAGGGTTTCAAGCTTTGCCAGTAAGGCTAACGCCTGGGCTTTTTTCTTATCCGACCGGGCGGTACGCTGGCTGACGAGGGTCTCTAATTGCTTTCGATTGGCTGCGGTCGCTTCAATCGCTTTGCCTTTGGGTAACAGGTAATTTCGGGCATAGCCGTCGCTAACATTGATAATCGAACCGGTTTTACCCAGAGTCTCAATGTCTTCCAAGAGGATTATTTCCATGATGATTATTTTACGGCAAAGGGTAGCATGGCAGCGTTCCGTGCCTGCTTGATCGCCCGGGTGAGCTTCCGCTGGTGGCGGGCGCAAACGCCCGAGACCCGACCGGGGAAAATTTTCCCCTTATCGGTCAGGAAATTCCTGATCATCGGGTCTTTATAGGTAATCTCTTTAATACCCCTATCACAAAATGGACAAGTTTTTCGTCTCATAATAGTTTTTCCATTGTAGGGTTAGGGTCTTGATTGTCAAGGCTAAAATGGTAAGTCATCTAACTTCTCCTTCGGGACCTGAGGTTCTTCTTCGGGCGCTGATTCTGGTTCGGCTTCGGGAGTAACCTTGTCGAGAAACTGGACGCGCAGAGCGGTAATATCAACCGCATACCGTTTGTCGCCGGTTTGGGTTTCCCAGGAACGGCTGCGCAATCGGCCTTCGAGTAAGACCGCACTTCCTTTCTTCAAGTAGTCGCCGCACAATTCGGCCTGGCGGCCAAAGGTGCTGACATTAAAGAAACTGGCTTCTTCTTTGTATTCGCCACTTTCCTTATCGCGATAACGGCGGCTGACGGCAAGGCGAAAGCCGCAGACCGGAGTACCCTTGGGCGTGTATTTCACCTCCGGGTCCTGGGTTATCCTGCCGATGAGTGCAACATAATTAAGATAGCCTAATTTCAAATCAGCCATTTCCTCTCCTTATGGTTCAGGGGTTTGTTCTCGGGGCTGATCAGCCGTTGGTGGTGGCGAAGCCTTGACGGTGAACAGGCTTCGTAAAATCGCATCTTTGTGTTTGAGGGCAATCTGGATTCGCTCTAATGCACCGGCTTGAGCCTGGAAACGGTAGGTGATAAAGAAACCTTCGGTCGACTTTTTTATCGGATAGGCTAACGGTCGTTTCTCCATCGGTTCCTCGGTTACATTCTCTACCTTTTCCGTTTCGAGTGCTTTGCGAATCTCACCGATGAGACTCTCAACCCGATCCGGTTTCAGATTCGAGGAGAGAATAAAAAGGGCTTCGTAATTTTTCAAGATACCTCCTACGCTTTGAATTTTACCAGAATCACATCGCCGTCCTGAACGATATATTCACGGCCTTCGATCCGCACCTTACCCGTGTTCTTGGCTTCATGGAACCCGCCGGCGGCAACCAGGTCGGGGAAACTGGCGACCTCGGATTTGATGAAACCTTCTTTCAAATCGGAATGGATTTTGCCGGCAGCGTCGGCCATCTTCGTTCCGTGCGGCACCGACCACGCTCGGGTTTCGTCACCTTTGACGGTGTAAAAGCGGATCAGACCCAGTTGAGAAAAGCTCGTTTCGATGATTCCCGCCGGACCTGCTTCGTTCAGTCCTACGCTGCGGCGCAGTTCCCGTTTTTCCGCCTCGGCGAAGTCGGCGATTTCTTCTTCGAGCTGGGCGGAGAATGTGAAGATTTTTTCGCGATTAATTGAAAACGTGTTAGAACCATTACTGCCGAGATTGAGAGCATAGAGCAGCGGTTTACAGCAAAAGAGATTTAACGGTTTCACCGTTTCTAACTCCCGGGCATTGAGGCAGCGCAGCGGTTGACCCTGTTCGAGTACGGTATTGAGAGCAGTCAGCAGTTCGACCTCTTCGGTCTTGGGTCCTTTGATAATCTTGTGCAGCCGGTTGGTTATGACTGCCAAATCGGCAAGCGCAAGTTCGGCTTCGACAATTTCCAGATCACGCTCTGGATTGATTGAGTCGTAGATATGGGGTACCGAAGACGCTTCAAAACACCGGAGGAGGTGAATAATCATATCGACTTCCCGGATATGCCCCAGGAACTGGTTACCAAGGCCTTCACCCTTACTGGCACCGTCGACCAAGCCGGCAATATCTATTATTTCGATCGTTGCCGGGGTCAACTTGGGTGGTTTGAGGATCTCGCCCAGGGTTTGCAGCCGCTCGTCCGGGACACCGACGATTCCGACATTCTGGTCGATGGTGGTGAAGGGGTAGAGGTCAACTTTTGCCCGGGCATGGGTGAGCAGATTAAAGAGACTCGACTTACCGGCGTTGGGCAGTCCAACAATACCAAGCCGCATCATGGCAGATTGACGAACGAATTGATCGAATGAGTGCGGCTCGCTTCGAGCCGACGAATTTCTTGAATAATATTGGTTTCACTTTGTTCGACCGACGCTTTGCGTTTCGCGTTATCCGTTGCCATTGGTGTCGCAACGCTCCACCTATGCTGCGCATAACGTTTCATTCGGATACCACTCCGCATCATCAGTTAAACCGATTCATTGCCGCTTCCAGTCCATGCTGGGTGATGAAGCGGACCGCAAGAGCAACCCGGATGACTGTTTCTTTAACAATCGGCAGCTCTTCGGCAAGGAAAGGAGCTAAAACGAATTCGGTCAGAGTCAAGCCGGCAGGAACCGGGCCGATTCCTATCCGCAGGCGAGGGAAATCTGGGGTCCCGAGCTCTGAGATAACCGAGGCGAGGCCATTATGCCCGCCATCGCTGCCCCGGTTCCGGATCCGGATGCGGCCAATGGGAAGGTTGGTATCATCGCACATCAGAATAAAATCGTGCTTGGTTCGGCTGGTAATGCGCTTGACCACTTCCCCCGAGTTGTTCATATATACCGTCGGTTTGACCAGAACCAGGCGAGAACCGTCTCCCGGTTTTTGTGCCCGTTCATAACCGGAGTAGCTGCGAAAACGCAGCCCAAATTCCTGAGCTAACCAATCCACAACCATAAACCCGACATTGTGTCGGGTCCGGGTGTATTTTGGGCCGGGGTTACCCAGACCGAACACAATCATTTTTTGCTCTCTTTAGCCTCTTCTTTTTTCTCTCTGCCCTCTTTACCTTCTTTGGATCCTTCTTCCTCGGCGGCAGCGCGCGCCTCGGTTTTCTTCTCGGCAATAACCTCCGGTTCTTTTACCTCTTCAGCAACCGGTGCCACCTTTTCCTCCTCGACCAGTTTCGGCACCAGGACCGAGACAATCGGGGTTTCAGGAGCTAAGAGTGGCTCCACCCCTTGAATTTTTAAATCGGCGAGATGGATCGACTGACCGAGTTTCAGCTCCGAGATGTCGACCGGAATATGGGTCGGAATTTCGTTGACCAGCGCCCGCAGAGGAACCTCGCGCAGATGGTAGTCGACGATTCCGCCGTCTTTGACACCGGGCGCGGTTCCCGAAAAGGTAATCGGCACCGTAACCGTGATGCGTTCGCGGGCGTGAATTTTTTGAAAATCAATATGGAACAAGCGGTCGTTGAGCGGATTACGCTGGAGCGCTTTAATGATACACTGGAATGGTTCGGTGTCATCAATTTTCAATTGAACGATCGGGCTTTTCCCGCGCAGGGTTTCTAGGGTCCGAAGCAGAGGTTTTTCATCAACATAGAGATTGGTTGTTTTTTCGGCTCGACCATAGACCACTGCCGGGATTTTCGCATCCCGACGAAATTTCTTAGCCGCCTGGGTCCCGTGGCGGTCTCGTTTATACGCCTGAATAATCACACGTTCCCCCTATTCTTGGTATTTGCCAAATATAGTTTCATGGTTTTATTATAGACCGATTTTTTGAGAAGTCAATCTCCGTATACAAAAATAACAGGCGAACTGATCGAGTGTTTTCGAAGTATTCGAATAAGCAACCGAGAAGATGTTCATGGTAGTTGCTGGTTACTCGTCATATAAAGAGCGAGCTGACCGATTGGCCGTAATGAATACGGCGGATGGCATCAGCCAACAATCCGGCGATTGTGAGGACTTCGATCTTTTCGTTTAACCGCGATCGATCCAGGGGAATGGTATCGGTCACCACTACTTTTGTGATCGGTGAAGCCAGCAGTTTGTCGGCGGCATTGCCGGATAAAACCGGGTGGGTGGCACAGGCAAAAACCCGGGTTGCCTGCCGCGCGATTAACGCCTGGGCGGCTCCGATAATACTGCCGCCGGTATCAATCATATCATCAAAAATCAGCGCGGTTCGATTCCGGACCTCGCCCACGACATTGACTATTTCGGCGACGTTAGGTGCCGGACGGCGTTTGTCGATAATTGCGATCGGAACGTTCCCTAACCGTTTGGCGAATGCCCGTGCCCGGTTAACCCTGCCCGGGTCGGGAGAAACGACCACTAAGTTTTTGGGAAGTTTTCTCTTGAAGTATTGCACGAGCACCGGTGTCGAATAGAGGTGGTCGACCGGAACATTGAAATAACCCTGGATCTGCTCGGCATGGAGATCCATGGTCAGGATCCGGTTCGCACCCGCAACCACCAGCAGGTCGGCGATGAGCTTGGCGGAAATCGGGACCCGCGGTTCGTCCTTCCGGTCCTGCCGGGCATAACCGTAGTAGGGAATGACTGCGGTAATCCGGTCGGCGGACGCCCGTTTCAGGGCATCGAACATCAACAAGAGTTCCAATAGGTTTTCGGCTGGAGGATGGGTGGGCTGAATGACAAACACGTCCGCACCCCGGACATTCTCCTCGATTTTGACCCGAATTTCTCCATCCCGAAACCGTTTGAGCGAAACCTTGCCCGGGGTGACCTTTAAATTCCGGCAAATGTTTTCTGCCAGGCGGGGATGGGCGCTACCCGAAAAAACCTTGAATGTTTTATTCATTAAAAGGTTACTGGGGCGGGAGGATTCGAACCTCCCCAACAGGATCCAAAATCCTGGGTCCTGCCACTAGACGACGCCCCAATTTCTTTAGAGTTTTAGCGATCGTAAAGTCAATTCCGGCACTCCGCAATGTTCGGGCAAGCGACTGTTTCGCTTCATCGGTAACTAAGGCAAAAACCGTTGAGCCGGTGCCGGAGAGCGAAGTGGCCACGACATTATGCTGTAAGAATAATTCTTTCACCGCCCTCAAATCCGGATGGAGTTCGAAAACCAGTTCCTCAAAACTATTAGGCACATACTGCTGCCAATCGGTTACAATCCCGGCTTCGAGTTTCGTCCTGAGGATTGTAAGTGAAGGCGGCTCGTTTGTCAATCCTCGGGAGGATGGAATGGTCTTCAGGTTTTTATACGCCCAGCGGGTCGGAATCGAATAGGGCGGGGTATGGAGAAAGACCGTGAGGTTCGGTCCGGTAATTTTTTCCAGGATCTCACCCCGGCCGGTCGCATAACAGCAGCTGTTATAGATGAAGAACGATACATCCATACCGATCTGGGTGGCAAGGACTAACAGGTCCTGGGTGGCACAGGGCGAACCGTAGAGTTGGTTGAGACCGACGAGGGTGGCGGCAGCATCGCTCGAGCCGCCGCCCAGTCCCGCACCTAACGGAATATTTTTTTTGAGCACAATCCGGACGCCGGCGCGAATCCCCGAATGTTTAAAAAAGAGGTCGGCGGCTTTGTAAACAATGTTCTTTTTTTTGCGCGGGACGTTTCGGTCGAACGTTACCAGTTCGATACCCTGGTCTATTTTTTCTAAGGTAACTTGATCGTAGAGGGAAACCGCAACGAGAATCGTTTCGATATCATGATAGCCGTCCGGCCGCTCGCCCTTTACTACCAGGCCGAGGTTGATCTTAGCCGGTGCCTTTAAGGTAACCGGCAAGGGCATCCCTCCAGGAACGGGGGCGTTCTCCGAAGATTAATTCGAATTTTCGACAATCGAGTGCAGAGAAACGAGGACGGGGCGCAATCCTGCCGGATTCGGGCGTTGTGATCGGCAGCACCCGGTTTTTGAAACCGGCGGTTTCGAGGACTGCGCAGGCGAACTCATACCAGGAACAAAAGCCGGAGTTGGCGAGGTGGTAGATGCCGTAGCAGGACGATGAAATGAGTTTCGCAATGCCGGGGCAGAGGTCGTGGGCAAGGGTCGGCGAAGTAACCTGGTCGTTCACTACCGCCAGGGTTTCGTCGGTCTCGGCGCGGCTCCGAATCGCATCGACGAAGTTTTTACCGTGCCGGCCGTAGAGCCCGGCAGTTCGGACAATGAAGAACTTTTTCAATCGGTTTTGGATCTCGCGCTCGCTTTCGAATTTGGTCCGGCCGTAGTAGCATGACGGGTTGGGCCGGTCGGTTTCGTCATACGCCGTCCCTTTTTTTCCATCAAAAACATAATCCGAGCTCATAAACAAGAGCGCGGCGTCAATTTCCTGGGCAGCCTGGATAATATCGGCAGTTGCCTGGATATTGACCCGATTCGCTTTTTCCTGATTCAATTCGCAGCCGTCAACATCGGTAAAAGCGGCGAGATGGATAATAACCGCTGGCCGGATACGCCTGATTTCGGACCGCAGCCGGGCTTGGTCGGTGATATCAAAGTCGGGTAAATCCCAGAGGATGCTGGCATCCCCAAGGGGGCTGGCATCCCCAAGGGGGCTGGCATCTCCAGGGGAGCTGGACGAATTTTTCAACCAGGAGCTGAGTTCAGAACCCAACAATCCTTTCGCACCGGTAATAACAATCGTCATCGAAGTTTTTGTAATCCTCCTGACCTAACGGTGACGGTAACGCTCGTATCACAAGCGTTTTCTTTTGCGTCTCTGACCGTAAGCGAAATCTCATACGCTCCAACCAATTTGGGTGCGGTCCAGGTGACGGTTTCAGCGGTGCTCGGCGAAAGGGTACCGGAGGAAGCCGTCCAGAAATAACGCAGGATATCACCCTCCGGGTCGGTAACGACGGCTTCAATTTTAGACTGGCCGTTTACGGTAACAGTATCGGGATTGGCAACGATTGCTTCGATTACCGGCGGGCGATTAGTACAGGCGACCACAAGGAGTATTGTTACAAAAGCAACTACCGCTTTCATCATCAAAGCCTCCTTTAAACAGATTGCGCGTATTCTTCTACGAACTCATTATTTCAAGAGAATAATCTTCTCGGAAGCGACAGCATTTCCTGCAACGAGCTGGACGAGGTATACACCTTCGCCCACGTTCTGTCCATAACCGTTCTTGCCATCCCAGTCGACCGTGTGGCTGCCACCGGTTTGATACTCGTTGACCAAAGTGTGAACCAGTCGGCCATTGGCATCAAAGATTCTCAGGTGCACCAGATGGTTTTTGGGAAGGGTGTAAGCAATCCGGGTGGTTCTGCGGAAGAGATTGGGATAGCTCTCGAGGTCTAACGCCCGAAGGCCAATCTTGTTCGGGTTTTCCGCAGTGCCGGCAATCTGCTGCTTCGTATAATAGACATCGAAGTTAACCAAAGGGGCATCCCGGTCATCGCACCAGACAATATGGACGGCACCTGAGGGGTCGATTGAAAGGGAAGGGAATGAAGCGTGGACATCCTCCGGTGCCAGAGCGGTTTCCTCGGACCAGGTCACGCCGCCATCGGTAGAACTGGTAAAGTAGATCTGGGCCATGGAATCGGTAATGGCGTCGACTGCGCCCCAGACCACGGCGACCAGTTGATTGGAAATGGCGATCTGGGGATTATCGGAAAAGAAAAAAGCAAGCCTGGTCGTATCGGAAATGATAGTTTGATCGGACCAGGTAGCGCCGCCGTCGGTCGAGCGTTTGAAACAGACGAACGATTTTGGGTTGAGGGTATCGAGGTTTGACTGGGTCCAGACCAGACCGACCAGAGTGCCGGATGCAGCAATCGATGGGGCGAGGGAACCTTCAAGGTCAGAGATGAGATGGACATCGGTATCCCAGGTGTTTCCACCGTCGCTCGAGCGTTTGTAATAGATGTCACCGAGAGTATCGTCACTGCCCGAATTCCAGGCGAGATGGACGGTGTTTCCCAAAGCGGCAACGGAGAAACTGGGGTACAGTGTGTTTCCCTGGATCGACATGACATCCGCATCGATCAACTTTTGAGCCGAAGACCAGGTCGTTCCGTTGTCAGTGGAATGTTGATAATAGAATTCGGTCCGGGATTCAGAATTCTCCTGCCAGAGTAAATGAGTGATTGCATCGGCAACCGCAATCAGGGGAGCGGACGAAATTGAATCGGTCGTGGTCAAGCGCGTATCACCACTCCAGGTTGCGCCGCCATCGGTAGAGTGCTTGTAATAGATCTCGGAGTAACCACCGTCGCGCCAATCTTCCCAGGCGAGATGGACGACATCCTGGCCATCGGTCGCGATTGCGGTTGTTACGGTCGAGGGGAATTCTTCGGTGACGGCAGTAGTCAGCGGTACCGGATCCTGCCAGGTTGCGCCGTTATCTAAGGAACGACGATAGTAGAGGTCGACCGTATCGAGCTGGGGGTTGGCTGGACGACATTCGTTAAGAGGGAATAATGAACTCTCGGTCCAGAGGACGTGGACCCGATTATTGTTGTCGGTAGCAATGCTGTGCTGGGTTGGGGAAGTGCAGGAAAAACCCGGAGTATCGGAGAGGTTGGTGTCGGCATGATAGCTCACCGCTCCTAAGAGCGCAAAGGCAATCGCGACCAGAACATATTTTACATAGTGCATTTCTCCCCCTTGGTTAATGGAGGCGAGCGGATTCGAACCGCCGACCCCCTGCTTGCAAAGCAGATGCTCTCCCGAACTGAGCTACGCCCCCGAAGGTAAGGAATAGTAAACAGGGAACAGGGAATAGTCAAGAGATGTTGTTCCGGGCACGACCTTGACAATTCGTATTTTTATTTTATTATACAAAGGTACGTCGGGGCTGTGGCGCAGTTGGGAGCGCGTTTGACTGGCAGTCAAAAGGTCACGGGTTCGAATCCCGTCAGCTCCATGAAAATACGATGAAACGAATGGCAGCGAATGAGGCGAATAAGTTAGACAAAAAACATTGGTGTCGATCGAATATTGGGCCAATTCGACTTCGTTCCATTCGGGTCATTCGTTGACTAGAATATGATCGCTAAAGATGTTTTGGTCTTAAACCAGAATTACGAACCGCTGACGGTCTGTAAAGCCCGGCGGGCAATAGTGCTGGTCTATCGGGGCAAAGCCGAGCTGGTTGAATCATACGGCAAGCTTTCGGTCCATGCGATGAGCTTTTCGATGCCGCTCCCCAGTGTCTTACGGCTCAACTACTTCGTTCGGCTCCAGCGCAAAGAGATTCCAATGACCCGCCGGAATGTTTTGAAGCGTGACCGCCACCAGTGCCAGTACTGCGGCAGGACCCAAGGAGCGATGACTGCGGACCATGTCGTGCCTAAAGATATGAGAGGGAAAGATACCTGGGAGAATTTAGTCTGTGCTTGCGATGAGTGCAATACGAAAAAAGCGAACCGGACCCCGCAAGCCGCAGGCATGAGACTGCTCCGGCGCCCGGGAATACCCCACTATTTTACCTTCGTGCTCCAGAATTTAGGAGAACCGCCGGGGCCGTGGCGTCCGTACCTGTTTTTGGGATAGGCTTTATTTTTTTTATTAACACTCAGATCATTGAACGGGTTGAGGTGGTCGGTAATCGTTCTATTCCGACCGTAACCCTCCAGACTCAAGCCGGGGAAATTTTCGATCCTCTGGTTTTGGAGCAAGACCGGAATTCAATAATTGCCCGTTACGGCGAAGAAGGTTTTTTTTCGACTCAAGTGAGCGCGGATACAACCCGGTTTCGGAACGGCTTGCGGGTCGTCGTTACCGTCAACGAAGGGCGGCGGGCACGGTTCGGCCGGGTCGAAATTAAAGGTGCCGATGACCCTGAAATTCTTAAGCGTGCTCTGCATCCGCCAG
>CAYHGV010000055.1:0-19485 GCA_964356135.1 uncultured bacterium | reverse complement strand
CGATATTGGATTTGACCAGTGGATTTACGATTTTAGGACCCAGGACTATAAAATATCACTCTCGTATCGCTTTTTAAAATTTTGATATAATCGGCAAGCCCTGGAAACCCGGAGCTAATCGGTCAGCGATAAAATTGAAGGACACCGGCACTTGCAAACCAGCGCAAGACCGGAAAGACTTTAAAGAGATGGCTATCGATTCTATCTAATAGATTCCAGAAACGGACAAAAAAAGCAAAACGCACCATGCGCGACAAAAGGTTATACGGGTATAGTTCGACTTTAGTAAAATACTTTTCGAACTTGAAAATATCACGAAACCTGAGAGTTCCCCCGCCCGGAGACTCGAAGCACGCTACCGGAATGAGACTTCGAAGCCAGGTAATGAAGCGACTGTTGCCAAACGGTTCTACGAAAATCGCCTGCCCCCCTTTTTTTAATATCCGGCTTATTTCGTGCGCTGCCATTTCAAACTGCAGGTGGTGGAGTGCGCCGATTCCGACGACCAAATCGAATTCACTATCACGGAACCTCATCTTCTCTGCCGGCATAGCTTCAAAGTGAACTCTATCGGAAACTCGATACACCCGGGCAGTCGTTCGGGCGAGTTCGAGCATCTTCTCGGAAATATCAATTCCTACCACCGTTGCCCCTTGAAGGGCACAAAAGACCGACATCGAGCCAAAACCGCAGCAGCAGTCGAGCACCCGCTTACCCGCCAAGCCAATTAAAAGTGAAAACATAAACCGGTAGGATGCCGGGGTCTCATTGTCGGGCATAATGTGCAGTTCCTGCGGGTTAAAATTTCCTGCAAGCTCATCCGCCTGCCGGTCATAGAATTCTCTCTCGACGCGATTCTTATCCTCGAGTCTATCAGGATTCTTTAATTCGTTATAATATAACTTCCAGACCAATTCCCGTGTTTTTCTAAATTTTGCAATGAAATTGCTCAACCCCCTGGACATACCCGTATCAAGAAATCGGCAGTATCAGTTGCGGGGTGCGAGTCTTCGGATGCTTGATAATATGGGGTTTGACCTTGTAGACCTGCTCGATCAGTTCCGGTCGCAGAACTTTTTCCGGCGTATCGCAGGCAACACTCCTTCCCCGATCCAAAAGGAGGATTCTTGAACAGTGACTGCTCGCTAAATTCAAATCGTGAACTAAAAATACGACCGTGATTCCTTTTCGGTTCAGCCGGTTGAGAATATTCAAGACCGCCAATTGATGGGTGATATCGAGATGAGCGGTCGCTTCATCCAGGAGCAGAATCTTCGGTCCCTGTGCCAGAGTCCGGGCTAAAATCACCCGCTGCTTCTCACCCGCCGAAATGCGATTGATACTCTTATCTTTGAATTGCAGGGTATCGGTGAATTCGAGTGCTTCGAGGGCAAAGTGAACATCGTCGGATTTCGGTCTCTGAAACCGTTTGAGATACGGATGGCGCCCCATCAGGACGACCTCGAAGACGGTAAAATCGAATGCGAAAAATGATTCCTGAGGCACGAACCCCACCAGTTTCGCTATCTCGATTCTCGAGAGCGATTTAATATTTTTATCGAATATGGTAATATCGCCCATCCGGGGTTTTAAAATCCCCGCCATCAGCCGGAGGAGCGTGGTCTTACCCGCTCCATTGGGACCGATCACTCCAAAAAATTCACCTTCGGTAACCGCTAATGAAAAATCTGAAAAGAGCTCAACCGCTTCATAACCAAAGTGCATGTTTTTTAATTCGATCGCATTCATAGGAGAAGTGACCCGAATTGCTCGAATGATATCAAATTATACGAATGTTCTCTAACGAAAGTACATTGTGGTATATTCGCTCCATTCGTTTTCATTCGTCTCATTCGTTTCTTCATAACCGGGTTTTCAAAAGATAAATAAAGAATGGCACACCGAACAGAGCGGTCACGACCGACAGCGGCAGTTCAACCGGCGTAACCGTTCGGGCAATTAAATCCGAAAACAATAGAAAGCTGGCTCCCAAAAGAAAAGAAGCCGGCAAGAGCCTGGCATGGTCAGGCCCAAACAGCATTCGAACGATATGGGGAATCATCAGCCCGACAAAACCGATTGAACCGGTGAATGCGACAACCAATCCGGTTATCAACGAGGTAAAAATAAAAATTTCTATTGTCAGCCGATTGGTGTTAACCCCCAGGCTCTCCGCCACTTCTTCGTTGGCAGCGAGAATATTAAGCGCCCGGTTGGAACCGAAAATGATGATTGCCGCAATGATCGCTACTATCACCGCCGCGATGAACAGAACCAGCGTTTTGGAATCGAAGACAATCCCCAGGTGCCCCATCAGGAGATAGATAATCTGGGATAACGGTTTTTTAGAAAAAACCATCACCACCATCACCAGGCTCGAGAAAAAGAAACTCATAATCACCCCGGCTAAAATCATTCCTGACCGGGAGACCCGACCCTGGATTTTCGATAATCCATAGACCAGCACCATCGTCAGCAAAGCCCCCAGAAATGAGAATACCGGCAACGTATAGACCGAACCGACTCCCAGGACCAATGCGATACTCGCACCAAAGGTGGCACCGCTCGACACCCCCAAAATATACGGGTCAACCAACGGGTTCTGGAGAAGTCCCTGCAGTGCACCACCGGCATAAGCCAACATCCCACCCGCAAAGATTGCGCACAGCACCCTCGGCAATCGAACCTTCAAAGGAATTGCGAGCTCCCGAAAGGAGAAGCCGCTCGGCCCAATCCCGAGAGAAACAAAAGCAAGCAACAATAAAAGCGCTCCTAACAAAAACCAGCGCAGTTTCAATGCGGATGCAGCCGGCGAGCCAGAGCCACAATTCCCAGCACAACCCGGGGTCCTGGCCGGAGGAGAAGGTCCTGGTCAAGGTCGTCAAAAATATCTCCATTCTTCACCGCCTTGATGTTCGACCACCCCAACCGTTTTGCGATGTCGTTTTTTCGAGCCAATGGATGGAGGACAATAATCGCATCCGGGTCTTTTTGGATAACCCGCTCCGACGAGACAATCGGATATGCCTGGTCAATGTCGGAAAAGATATTTTTGCCCCCGGCCCGGGCAATCACATCGTTTAAAAACGAACTCTTGCCCACGCTCAGCAACGGCTCAGCCGAAATTTCTGCGTAAACTGCGGGCGTATCGGAACCGGTAAGTGCCGACGCCGAATCCAACCATTGCTTCATCCCGCCGACGACCGAGTCGGCGTTCGCTTCCCCGCCCAGGGTAGTTCCGATTTTTTTTATTTCCGCCAAGACGTCATCGACCGAGAGCGGCCGTGAGATATACACCTCTACCCCCAGCTCGCGCAGTCGCTCCACCACCGGCTGCTGCTCAGGCATGGTGGCAAAAACCAGCTCTGGTTTTAAGGCAACGATCCTCTCCAAACTCGGATTCAAAAAATCGCCGACCTTCGGTTTTGCCTGTGCCGCCTTCGGGTAATCGCAAAAGGTCGTGACCCCGACAAGATAGTCGCCGAGTCCCAAAGCGAAAACAGACTCGGTAACGCTGGGCACAAGCGAGACGACCCGGTGACGGGCCGGGATTTTTTTAGGAGGACTGCAGGAAAATAATAAAAGAAACGGTAACAGCCACTTCACCGCTTTTTTCGAACCGGCCACAAGAGCGGGATCGATTGCTTATAGGAATCATAGTCCGGTTTATACAATTCGGTCAGCCGCCGGTCATCAAGCGCTACTTCTTTAAGAATAATCGGCACCCCAATAACGAGTGCCAGAACAATTCCCAGATAGGAAGAAAAAGCAAGGGGAATGGAAAAGATTTGAATTACCGTGGCGAGATACCGTGGGTGACGCGAGTAAGAAAATGGTTTCGTGCGCCACAACCGCTTGCCGGCTTTGGTTTTGATTTGGAGCAGTCCGTAGAGACGGAAGATGCATCCGACTAAAAACAACACGATTCCCAGATAGCTTATCACCGGCGCCAGGAATCGAATCTGGGTCCAACCTAACCAGGTAAAATCAGCGACACAGTAAGCTAAAAACGGATACAAGAACAGAGCAAACAAGACTGTATACAGTGACCGCTCGGATACCAACCCCGATTGGAAAAACGGCGTCTCAAAATAGAATTCTACCGCCATCCAGAGCACCATAATCGTGAAAAAGACAACGGGAATCATTCGATTGTCGGGAAGGGCATCGGTGAAGAGATTTCTAAAAAAAGTAAAAGCATACAAAACCACAAAAACTGTCCAGACCAGCCGCCAGAATTTAATGCGTTTCATAGCCCGTAGTAATCGAGAACCATCCGCGCTAACGATTTATCGGAAAGCTCGAATTTTTTATCTTTCAATATGGTTTCGGTGCTGGCGACGCCAGCGGTCGTTGCCACTCGATAGATTTTGTTCGGATCTAACTCTCTTTGGACTTTGGTTTTGCTACTTCGGCCATAACCCGTGGTCTCGACTCGAGATTTGAGCCCTTTGATCTCGGTAACATCGCTGCCCCGAAGGTCAAAAATCGGCAGATGCCCGAACCGGATCAACCGGTCAACACCAGGCTCAGTACTCTCTGCCCCGGCCGGAACAATCCCGGATTCGAAAACCACAAAATCCACGCCGGTCGCGGCAATAACCGCTTTCTCCAAGCCGCTTGCCGCAAAGAGCGTATCCGCCACCGGCGTTGCAAAAATCTTATCGACCTTCAGCCGATAGTCGTCAACCATTGCCTGGACCGCCGAATCGCCTGGTTGTGTCGATTCGAGCTTGATTACCTCTCGCTTCTCCTCCCAGCTTTTGCCTTTTGCGACCAATCGAATCCGACCGAGCGCATGCGGGGGAAGATTTTCCAGCTCGTTCATCGTCCAGCTAAAATTGGCGGTCGGAGCTTTGACGCCGAACACTGCAATCAGATCGGAACGAAACCGCAGCAGCGGAATAGCCCGCGCGAGCGCATAATCCGGCTGCTCAAATACCATTCCGTTTAATCGTCTGACCAGTGGAAACGGCTCCGGTATAATTCCGAGTAGCGCCAGCCGCAAACTGCCGAAATTCTTTATCAGATAGCCGGCGGTTAACGGTTGACTGGTTGAATCGGTTTTAATATTGAACCCGAGAAAATGGAACCGAGCCGAATCAATTACTGCCCGGGCTGATTTCAAACCCAACAACAACAGCCCTTCGGACATAAAAACCGCATCGACCCCGGCTTTTTCAAAAATCGAAACCTCGGCTAAACCGTTAAACAGACCGGTCGACCGAGAACCGCTAAGTATATCCCCGCCAATCAAAAACAGAGCACTCTCTTTCACCTTTGCCGATTTTACAAAATAAGCCGCCCGGCTTACATCACTCTCATCCGAGCTGGTAAGATAGTAGATCGATAGTTCCTTCGGCAGTTGCGGAGCCTTCGCCAATAACGGTGAATTCAAAGCCAGACCCAGGAGACAACAAAAAACCGCCCGTCTTAATAGCCACCGGTTAGTCAGATATTTTTTCTCCATTGCTATGTAGTGGACTATATGAGAAATTCATTATTTGTCAATAGACCGGCACAAGCCTTTTGAAACCACCGAAGACAAGACCGACACGGAATAAATCAAACCACAGATGGATACGGATGATGGTTTTACCACTGAAAACACAGAAGACACTGAAAAAGAGTAAGCACCGAAGGATTATTATTTGTATCTCACGATACCTATTGAGTGAGTTCCATCTTATGTTTCCTGCTTATTTATGCTGAAAAACTCCTGCCAGCTTATGGAACTGCTCGTAGATATTCTGGTTGATTTTGCGAATGACGGACTTTTGAGATTTCGATTGTTTGGCCATTCGCTCCGGCCAGATCGGGTCGCCGACAATCACCTCGATCGTCCGGAAGAGATTGCCGAATACCGAGACAATTCCCTCCCAGATGAGCGGCAAACTGACAAAACCACCCGGGTCTGGTCCCATAACCGGATAGTGGATATAGACCGGCACAATCGGGACGCCTGACTTCACGCTCAAATAGGCGGCGCCATCCTGAATCTCGCCGACCAAACGGTCCCGGACCAATCGCCCTTCGGGAAAGATGCCGATCGTATACCCCATTCGTAAAAATTCAAGGCACTGCCGCATGCCTGGAATATTCTCCACTCCTTTTTCATTATAGACCGGAAAACCATCACTGAGCTTTCCGAAAAAGAATCGTCCAAACCGACTATTGAACCACTGGCCATCGGTAGCGAAGAAAATTCTCGACCGCAATGCTATCTGGATTGCAATCGGGTCGAGACCGGCTTTATGGTTAACGGCAATAATCACATCGGGTTGTTTGGGAAGTTTGTGGCGATTCCGGACGTTGGTTCTGATAAAAAATCCGTAGAGTCTCAAAAAAATGGCTTTCGGTAGCTGAAACAACCAATCACCCCTTCGGTGCCGTGCACGACTGAGCAAGACCATCACGGTAATGTTACTGAAATCCTTCCAACCGTCAAGCCTCATCAACTGGGCGGGCTCAGAGGTTTACGGATGGGATAAAAAGAGTACAATCAACCTATGCCGTTCCGATTCGAATTGGTCAGGAACTGGGAGTCGTTTGGTCACTATGGCTGGGGAAGGAAGCTTCTTGAACGGCATATACCCGGCTATAAACCATCGGCTTCCGTCTTTTTAAACGAACTCGCACAGCTCATAGCCGGCGATATTCGCTGGCTCTTAATTTGGCTTCGTTTGGTAAAAATAGGTAATAGAATTTGTCTAAAAACACAATATTAACCACGAAAAGCACGAAATTCTAAAAACACGAAATTTCATAACTTTTTGTGCCAAAATAAGTTACCTTCTTTCGTGATTTCGTCCTTTCGAGATTTCGTGGTATTTTTTGACTTTTTGGACAAGCTCAATAATCCGTTTTGAGTTAAGCACAGACTTAGGTTGATCAACAACATATTCTTTTCCTTAAATTATCGGCCCGATCACCCCAAAAAGTGGCTGTGCCCTTCACTTAGGCAAGTTCAACAGCTAGTGTGCTGTCCCATAAATCACTTGACATTTAATGTCATTCTGAACGAAGTGAACAATCTCATCTTTTTCTGCATCTTAATTGAAATTCTTCGTCGTTTCACTCCTCAGAATAACATTGTGACACAGTCTAAAAGAGAATAATCTCGATTTTAATGAATAAATTACCACTTTCAAATGTAAAGATCTGTTAGGGACAGAACACTAGAAAGAAATGGGGACGGTTATGTTTTTCAGACCCATTCACTTTGTATTTTTAATGCCAAGATCCAAAACCTGACCCTTAACTTCACCCCTTATAAAAAGCACCCCAGAAAGGCGTCTAAGATTTCTTTTTCAGTTCGGCTATCTCGTTAGACATGCTCTCTATAATCTCCGAAAGATACGAAACAATATCTATCAAACATTGTAAGTCTGGGTTTGGCTCGACTACGATATGTCCTTTCAATTCTACGCTAATTAACTGCCCCGCAGCAACAAGTTTTTTTCTAAGAGTTACTTCTTTAGTTTCTGTTTTTTTCTTTTTCTTTAATGATTCCAGCATAAATTGTAATCGCCCGATAGTAGGTTTCATGCTGCCCTCCTTTTGCGGTCATACTATCCCCGAACTCCTGAATGTCAAGTTAGAATCTATTTACCGCCCGGAGACGATGAGAAGGATTGTTAGAGTGCTGAAAGAAAAAATAACAACAAGCAGGTAGTAAATGAAAACTAAGACAACTTTAGATAAAAAAGCCGAAAAGGAATTAAGAACAAACTGTGTAGTTCAAGATATGCAAAAGGATAAAAATTGCTCTCTTCGACAGAAACGGATGTTTTTTAAGACGTTAAGGGGAGTTATAAGAAGAAATTTAGAAAAGGATGTTATCGATTAATCTTCCTTTCGAGTTCATTTATCCTATTGATTTGGGTATCTACCAAATCAACTACTGCCCGAACCGCCTTTATGAGGTCTTCGGTTCTTATGTCTTGCCGAGAATAATTTATATCGGCATGGTGGAGTGCTTCTTCAATCATTTTTTTAATCTCTTCCTCGGTCATTATGACCCCCTTTTTCTATTAGTATATCTCTCTTACTGCGTTTGTAAAGTATATAGTTACCTTCCATTAATTGTTGACACTTGATGTTGAAGCACGATTACAATTGTATCCCAGTCAGTATACCCGCTCTTAGTCAGTTTAACCGTATGTTCACCTTCTTTGACATTTTCAAGGACGCAGTAGGTTGTTTCACCCGTTGCTGAACCATCTAAAAATACTTGGGCACCACTCGGCGTCGACTTTACCTCAATGAAACCGACAGGTTCCTCACTTTTACAGCCGATTATTAGCAAAAAGAATGAAGTTAGGTATAATAGAACTTTAGTTATTTGGAGAGGTGCTCTTTGCGCCAACCTTAAATGTTTCATTTAACCCTCCTTACAGCCTGTCCCTAAGTTATAAAACGCTTCTCGAATATCGTCAAGATTTATGATTTCGTATAATCGTTATTATACGAAATGACAAAACTAAAACGCGAATGAAATAACAAAAACCTTTGCACTAAACAAAAGCCTCACTACAAATAATTTTGACAATAGGTCTATCTTCTATCTCAGGACTTCGCCGAACAGAGGCATCTCTCAGGTTATGTTGATCGTAAATTCGGATCAGGTCCTTGTAAAGCGCCTCGCCACTAACGCCGTTCCGGCGTAATTGATTCAGCTGTTGCTTTGCCGCTCCTGTCAATGGTCCACGAAAAGCTTTCTCCAAGGTATTAACATTCCCTTTCATTTCTTCCTCCTCAGTTGTCTCGAATAAAATGCGCAGTTCACGGAGTATGTAAACTTGGCCCTGGGTCAAGTTGAACGAGTATGTCCGTTCAGCTTCTCGGTGTTTGACTTCCTCAGCAAATGCCAGTTTGACCACCATAACAGCTTTATTATATCCATCCGGCAGGTTGGCAGCTTTGGCCCCGGGAGCGCATTTGACGGTCCCGACTACCTTGGGAACATCTCGAGAAATGATTTCGCCTTTTTCGTCAAGCAAAAACAACTGCTGAAAACGGCCCGCCTGGCAGAAAGCAAACATGCCTTTTTGAAGGGAAGACCGTGCTGTACGGATACCATCACGGAGATTGGCGATGCGTTCAAACTCCACCGGGTCATCCTTTCGCAGTTGTCTGAGAATTTCTTCGGCTTCATTGAGGTCCAAGAACTCATCTTCCGGTTTGCCCCATAGATCCATCTGAACGGGACGGCTACCCCGTGACTCATAGATGGCATACATCGCGTCCGGGTTCAAATGTTCGGTTTCGTCGAGAATTTTGGAGTCTTCTCCGATGGTATCATGGATCTCCTGAATACGGTTGTGTAGTTTCTCGTGTAAACCAAGGGTCTTTTCAATACCAATTTCCGGCAGGAAGTTGTAGGCGAAGATGACTTCGTGTTCTGAGCCTATGCGGTCGATTCGCCCGAAACGTTGGATCAGACGGACCGGATTCCAGTGGAGGTCGTAATTGATAATGTTATCGCAGTCTTGGAGGTTCAAACCTTCAGCCAAAACGTCGGTTGCGATCACGGTCGTAAGCTCAACTTCGCCTTTGGCAAAACGGTATTCCGGATTCGCCTTCGGTGCAAACCTGCCTACGACGCGTTCCTTACTCTTATCGCCACTATAGATAACCTCCACGTCGGGCAACCGGTTGTCTGGGTTCAAATTAGCGTAGAGATACCTCGCCGTATCGGCATATTGTGTGAAGATCAGCCGTTTTGCCCCTTTCAATGGCTCCGCGGATAGTCGCCTTTTGAGCGTCTGGAGCTTGACGTCTTTTTCTGGAGATATCGGGGCAACAAGTTCTTGAATGGTCTGAAGAAGTAAAATATCATGTTGAATGTGCTTTCGGAGAGTGACGGTATCGAAGTCTTTAGTACTATAACGCTTGGACACTTCGCGTAAAGTGTCCATGATGTCGGTCTCTTCCAGGATATCGCTTTCGTAGAGGATGTATTGTGCGTCTTCACCCGCAGGGACAAAACCTGCGTCAAGGACTTTCAGAAATGATTCGTGGATGTGAAGCAAGCGGCGGATAGTTTCCTGAAACGCATATACTGACGACTCAAATCGCTTGAACAAGAGCACGCGCATCAGACCGCGAAGGTTCGTTCCGGCGCGCTGAAGACTGACGTAAGGTTCCGTCTTTTGCTTTTCAGTGTGGACATAATGCCACAGCCCATAACGCGCGTATGTAAGTTCATCGGCAGGGTCCACGGTCATTGATTTATCCTTTTTGGGCTTTCCGAGATAACCCCGCAACTTCTGGTAAAGACCCTGGTAGGTATCCTCAATGCTGTACTCGATAGTTTCGAGTTGGCGTTTCGGAAAGAACTGATGCCTATTACCCACCAGCACATATGCCCGACGTTTACCCTCGATGTATTCCTGAAAACGGTTAGGGTCAACTGGCTCATGAGTTTCAGCATCGAATCCATACCAGCGTAGGATGTGGTTTCGTGTTCGGCGAATAAGGATATTTGCCAACAGGTCAGGCAATTTCTTCTCTCCTCGCTCGATCAGTTTGAAAAACTCCCTGAGGTTAGGTGGATCAATTGGCAAGTCGGTCCGGTCATCCTGGTGAAATAATTTAATCTGGTGATAAACGTCCCACGCACTTTTGTTCCGGGGAGTTGCTGTAAGAAAACAGCATCTTCGGCCAGTCGAGAGGAAAGCCTGAACGACCTTGTAGCGTTGTGTGATAGGGTACCGGAAATTGTGGCTTTCGTCCACCAGCACGAAGTCCCGATCTTTGTAACGAAAGTCATTGAGAAGCCTAGTCACATCGTCGTTTTCGTCTTCTCGGAGATATCCCATTGAAAGCACGCGGGCGTTGAGCTGGTACACCTCGTTATAACGTTCCCACATATCCGTAAGTGGAGCGGGACAAATCACCAGAGGCCGGGCGTGGTCTGTGCGCTCAAAATGTTTCATGACGGCCGCGCCAATGTAGCTCTTGCCGAGCCCGACCACATCTGATATAAACACCCCGCCGAAATCGCGTATCATCTGTATTGACTGTTTGACCGCAATTTTTTGGAAGTTTGCCAGTTTGCGGAATATTTCGTCGTCCCATAGGAGCTCTTTTTCTTCCTCACCCTCCAGCCGATCTCTAACAAGGGCATAGAGCGTTTTCATGTAGATGTCGTAAGGTCTGACCTGTACTGTCGCCCATGATTCCTTGAGTTCCCGCATCAGCGTCTCATCAAACTCCTGCGCTTCTTTCCAAAGATCATCAAACCAACGAACAAGTTCGGTGTGGTTCTGGTTGCCCTGAACGATCACATTCAACTCGGTGTTATGGGTCAATCCGGCAAGGGTCAAATTCGAGGATCCGACCACTGCGATACCTTTCTCGTGACGGTCAATCTCTTTGCCGACCAGATCGAAGATCCTGCCGTAGTTGAAAATATACGCCTTTGCGTGGAGTCGGCCCCTAGTGTAAACTCGAACCTTGAGCCGTTTTTCTTCGACCATTCGGATCAGTCCGGTAATCAACGCTTGGGCTTCATCCGTTTGGTCCATTAATTCAACTGCGTTCCTTAGGCTCCCGGCAGTTTCCTCGACCATTTTCCCGACTTCCATCCTCTTGGGATAAACCTGCTTCTCGACTTCTTCTGCCGCAATATCCAGGCGGCGGTAGGCTTCGACCAGCATTTCCACAGTCTCGCGGTTCGACGTGTTGCCAATAAGTAATCGTAGTTCTTTCAGATTAAGGAGTCGCCTGGCAATACCGATCAGTCCGGAAAGAAAAAGATAGCCGACTGCGAATTGGGCTCGCTCGCTGGAACCGAGTAATTGATTGAGGTGGTCTATCAGTTTCTCGTTGTGATTGTCTATGATGTCATGGGATGGCATATTTCCTTCTTCGTTAATCCGTAGAAGCCGTATACCAACTCGTCAATCTCTCGTTCCCACACGCTCGTGTCCGCTGCCAGATCCGCCTGCTTGGCGGCCAAAATACAGTCGACAATGGAAACAAGTTTTGCCCGATCATCCGCCGCGATCTTTGGAAGGGGAAGGTCATTGATCATTTCTTTCGTGAATGTTATTCCCTGATTGTAGCTCGACGCGGGGTATTTTTCTTTCAGGTAGAAAAAAGCGACGGTGCTATTCACCAAAGCAAGCAGAAATTTCAGAGTGGCTAGATGATTGGAGGTGATCATAAGCGTCGTCTTGCCAGGAATTATGATGCCATCTGCATCCAAGCATGCGTCAAGCAGGTTCAACCCCTTTAGGATGAGTTTTGGCCTGATTGCTTTCTTGCCGTACGAGTTTCGAAATGCTCCGAGAAAGCGCTCTTTGTGAACCACGGGTCGGACATACTTGTGACCCAGATAGACCATCTTCCGTTGTCCCCACTTGCATAAGTACTTACCGATAGTCCCCGTGTTGACAATTCGTAGGAACTCATTTGGCTCACACTCTCCCGGTTCTTCGACAATGAACTCCTGTAACTTGTAAGCGTCAGATGTCGCGCAGGCATTCTCGCAGATACCATGTTCAGATAACCTCTCGCAACGCGCCTCTATGTTCAATAACAAATCAACGAAGTCGGAAAAAAGCCAGTCATAGGCATAGGGCGGCTTTAGTGTGTTCTTACTGATAACGCGTTTGAGCCTAATCTCTGTGCCAATGAGCTCATAGATGTTAAGCACCGACTGTGGCTTCTTGAGGAAAACCGAGACGATCGCATCGACGTTTGAACTTTCAAAAACCGAACGTCCAGCCTTCAGAATAGAGAATATACTTTCCACTGTCCTAACTCGCATTTCATCGCCGAATGGTTTTGAGATCCACTTGTCTGGAGTTATGAAGGATAGCACACCTTGTTTGCTCATGAGCCTGAATCCCTGCTCATAAAAGGCAATGTATATGTCCCAATTCCCTTTGGTCATTGAGTATGAAGCTTGTATTAATTCGCGCAGTTGGCCCGCCTTCTCTGTCATGCGCTCTGAATCGATGTAAGGCGGATTCCCGAGCACAACGTCAAACCCTTCTCTTACTCCGAACATCCACTCCGGATCAAAAAAGTCAGCTGAGGCGTTCTGGTCGTAAGGATCCCAATGAGCTAGCTTTTTTGCGGTCGTATCATCCCAGCCATCACTCTTAAGCAGGTCTGCGATTTCGACGCGGAGCTTCTTGTCATGCTCCCGATATTTCTCTTTCGTTGAGGGAGTTTTGGCATTGAAGTGTTTTTCGCGCACCAAACGAAGTTCAGCTTCCTTAGTATCGATGGCTGGGTTGCGAAGTGCCATCTGCTGAGGCTTCTCGATTCCAATTAGCGTATTGGCGGCAACGAATTTGGTTTCCAAATTCGGCAAGGCTCGGACTCCGCGGTTCGGCAGGGCATCATCCACCTTCTGGTCCACGATCAGTGAAATAAAAAATCGCATTTTTGCGATCTGGACGGCAATGGGCTGGATGTCTACACCATAAATGCAGTTCTCGATCAGGAACAGCTTTCGGCCGTAATTGTCGTAGTTCTGCTTGAAAAGCCGTTCGGCCTCCTCACGCATCACCGGGTCGTCAAGCTTGGCTATCTGCTTGGCCTTCCATCGTTCGTTGTCCGAGTCGAGCTTGCCGAGCACGAAGACCAGTTTATGTAACAACCCCATCGGGAACGCACCAGAGCCAACGGCCGGATCAAGTGCCTTGAGCGCATCAATCTGACCAATCAAGGCATTTACCTCAGCCTCGGAAAAATCGTGGGTAGTCTCTTCCCACGAAAGCAATCGCCTCAACTTTTTTTCATACGCCTCATCTTTACCGTCTTTCAAAAACGAAATCATTGCTTCGTCAACCATGTAGTTCACAATTTCGCGTGGCGTGTAGAACGAACCAGTCTGTTTGCGGACAGTATCGCCGGTCTCAGGGTTGTAAGCGGCGAGTAGGTTCTCGAAAATCCTACCGGCGAGTTCTGGATCGAGTGCTACATCTTGGTCGAGCGGCGTGTTTTCCTCAATGGTGAAGTGATAGCGCTTGAACGTTTCAATCAATCCCCGCACGCGAATTTTCTTGTATTTCTTATCGCCATAGTCTTCGCTTAGGTCCACTTCTCGGTCACCGCCAAAAAAAAGGAAATCCGGCACGACCGGCTGACTGTCTGGCCTACGGGAAAAGCCATCAATTCGCTTATAGCGAGGTTTTTTTTCTTCACCCAAATCTTTATCGAGGCATTCAAACAAACCACCATTGAGGAATGGGATGTTCTTAAAGATAGTCAACGCCTCGGATGGCTTCTGGAAACACTCCTTGTACCGGTAAAGGCTGTGCACCATAAAGTTCTGGTCCTCTTTGGCCCAATCGCGCCTATCCATCTCCGTGTTTAGCGTGGCGAAAAAGAGGTTCTGCAGAATGGCACGATAGAAAACCGAGGTTTTATCCTTTTCGTTTTCCGGTGCAAAACCGTTCACCAAATTCGTCAAGTGTTTTCCATTGAACAGCACCTCGGGTATCAGACCTTTTTCTTTGATGAACCAGCAAAAAACCAGGCGCGTGATCAGGCGGATCGCGCTGCTGTGATCTTGCCCGTCAGCCTCTTTCGGCGCATCCTTAGGAAACCGGATATGCTTCAGCGCCCAGAAATACCAGTTCGCAAGATCTTTGTAAAACGCCCTGGTAACTTGTTCTACATTGAAAGCTTCGTCGCAGAACGCTTGAATCTGCAAAGGCGGGGCATTCGTAAAATCATGCTGATTATCGGGTTTCAAATCCAACAAATGCAGCCGCTCTGAGGCCGTGCGCAGGCCATCACCAGGGCGGACAGTGATACGACGGAAAAGCCTACGTTTTTCAGCGTTTGAATCATATTTGACATTGAGAAAATGCCAGTGGGTTTGTAGTCTGTTAGAGAAAATGAACAGCGCGTATGGATGATCTTTTATGAGACGGTTGACTACCGGACGTTGAAGTCCACGGAATGGTGTATCCGATGCGAACTTACAGTAGATAACCCGGAAGGCGTTGTCCTCTCCACCAGTGGCGAACACGACAGGGTCATCGGCCAAAGCATTACGGTCAGAATCTGGCCAACCGCGTATACTGAGTGGTTTATTCTCAGATTCGTAGTTCAATTCCTCCCAGAATAGTTTCTTGAGGCCGTTGAGGTCACGAAGGTGCTGAATAATACTCAGAACTGCAGATTGTCGTTCTATTTCTGCCATACCGTCTTCTCATGTAAGGCGGGGAAAAACTTTTGGTCTATTTTAATAAAGATTCGTGACATTATATAATCGCCCTCCTACTTAAACTCAAGTATAGCGTACTTTCTTTCATTGTCAACATTGGTTTAATTTTTCTACGATTTCGTATAATCCCTGTTATCCGAAATGCTTAAAACCAAGTGTTTCGGCAGCCAAAAAACCGCCTCCAAGGTAGGCGGAGGCGGTTTAGAGAGGAAGTGAGATGATACTTAGAAGTGAACTATCAGTTTTTAAGAATAGACACTAATAAAAAGCTTGCCAAGGGGTTTTTATTCTGGAGGAATGATTAAGAAATACTAGCCTGCTCTGAGTTTTTGTAAAATTCGATCGCTGCCCCTGTTTTGATCCTACACTCACACCCTTGTCTACTCAATCTGAAACTCCAAGGGAATGAGACCTTTATTACCCTCAACTCTAATTTGAGTGGCTCCCGACAATTTGATACCTATATCTACTTCACGGGAGCCGGTTACAGAATAAACCAATGTGGCCAACTTACCATTTTGAAAAATACGCTCCTTCACCATCAAACCTAATCCTATTTCATAAATATCTAATATTCTTGCTTTAGTGTTTTCTGGTAAGCTTGCCGTAAATTCAAGTTGTCCCAGAGGTTCGTCCTTGGTAGATTTTAAATGAATTATTAAAATATATCCCTCACTTGTTTTCATTATTTCTTTCCCTATAAAAAACAAGGTATTCGATTTTGCCATCTGTTTGGTTTCTGTAATTTCCTTCTGGAGTTTTATTGAACTTCGATGCTCAGATACAATAAGCCAAGCAGTAATTATTAGCGCAAGAATCATTATTCCTAAAAGTAAAGACCTTACCATCTTGTGCAGTGTTGTTCTTTTACCTATCCGGTTTTTAAGGGTAAATTGTAAAACAGTGATTACGAAAGCGAGAAATGGTGGAATTAATTTTAACCAGAGCATTTCACTAATGTAATAAACATTGGTTCTTGACCATTAAGTATGGACACCCCTGAGACATCCCCTTAAATCCTCCGCACCGCACGAGTTTATATTCTCGAACCATAAATCCCCTTGGAACACATAACTTGCTATAATACATCCAGCAACGAGATTGTCAAGAATGAGCTATAAAACTAACTACCTGCGAGGGCAGAAGCTACTACTTCGTATAATCCCTGTTATCCGAAATGCTTAAAACCAAGTGTTTCGGCAACCAAAAAACCGCCTCCAAGGTAGGCGGAGGCGGCACAAAAAGGGATGTAAGTAGAAGAGAGATGAACTAATTATACGCGCCAATAAAAATCCTGTCAATGATTTCGGCCTGGTAATAATTTGGCAGTAACCTCGGCAGGTAGGTATAGGGGTTATCACTACTGGCGATAGTATCCCTCTTGTCGGTTTGTAACCATCCGTGACCACAAATAATGTAATTCCCCTTATCCTTTAATCTATTTATTTAGTTAACCCTGTTTGATAGACTGCCTTAACGATATTCCGCCTATCCTCGTTATTTCAGAATGACAAGTTTCTTGCAGACCTTGTAGTCGCCCGTTTCCAGCCTGACAAAATAGATACCGGGTGAGAATTTTCGCCCTGCTTCATCTCTCAAGTTCCACTCGATACGCCCGGTATTCACTAAGAATTTTTTAACCTTCCTACCCATCACATCGAAAACTGACAGCTCAACATTGTTTTTATTATTCGGGACTTCATAATTAATGATCACCCTACCGGTAACGAGATTCGAACTAACCGAAAGAGACGGTCTTGGCTCACCTTCACAAGGTGTAACTCCACCTTGAGGCCCGCCCACTTCTCTCTCGACATAAGCCGTATTCAGATCAATTTCAGAGACGAACGAGAGATTTACTTGTCGCCACTCAGTTTCAGTCCAGGAGATGCACATCCGCTCCACATTTTCGGTTACCTGAAAAACCGCATCAGGCGCTGACACTCCATGGGATGTCTTCTGTATAATGTGGGGTGTGCCCGATTCCCCTCGCAGTTTATATACAATCTGGAAACTATCGGGGTCTATTTCTTCTCGCCAAACGACACAGTTTCCATCTTCGATTTGAGGATCAGAGGAAAGTTGTGATGGCGTTTGACTAACATTCACCGGCCATAGCCAGTTTGATAAGTATCTGTAGTCGGTATCTAAATGTTTACCGGTATGGTATATTTCTTCAATAGTGTTCCATGAAGAAATAATACCCGAACAGACCACATGAAGACTATCTCCATCGATATCAATAAACGGTCTCTTGAAATAAGGGTCAACTGGTGGGACAATTGACCAGAACAGCGGAAAGCGCGCTGACCACTGCCCGTATTCATATACTCGATAATAGGGACGAAAGTCGGCTCCGTAGACAAGATGGATTCGTAAGGGATGGGGAGGACGGTGTTCAAAAACGATTGATGAGGCAGAAAGGTCGACCGCAGAATAGGTCTCTAAGGTGTCGCAATAGACCGTTGGATTGGATGATTCTTTTTTATACCCGTAATAAACTATATAAGTGATTCCGTCAGGTGGCACCTCTATCTGGTTAACATTAAATTCGGTTACCCTGTAATGATGCACAACAATATGAACACCATTCGTATCATCCACCGCTAATGATGGATGCCAAGGAGGAAGAGTATTTTCACCGCCGGTAGCTAATTCTTTTAACGCAGACCAGCTTCCATCCCAATTACGATACCGAAAATAGAGATGCCACGGGTATGTTTTATTATTAACCCATGCCACACAGGGTTTACCATAATTGTCTAAAGAAATTGTCGGCATCCTCCCGTTACCCAAAAGCACGGGAACACTCCAGCTTGAACCAGAGCAGAAGTTAGATGTATATGTATAGTAGATCTTGTTGTCGCAACTGTAAACCCTATAAAATCGGTCTATGTTTGGGTCGTAGACAACCCTGCGCTGAGTGGAAGATATGTGGTCCCAGATATTGCTCAATTCCTTCATCGGGATAGAATAATCATAGAGAATATCGCATCGCATATTATGACCATTAATAGGGGGTTCCTCTGTTATTATATTCCGCACCGCAATATTAGTGGGCTTATTTAGGGGCTGGAGATAGCCAACTTCAGTTACTTCAGGCCATTGATAACTACCGATACTACCAGCAGGATAAACAAAATTATATGGGTCTGAAAGGTCATACCCATCCGAATTAGGGTTAGTAAGATGGTCAAAAGCCATCTTATAGTCCTCCCGGAAGAAATCAGTAGAAGCCCCCGCTGTGCCATTATGGTCTTGCTCGAACTGCTCAAACCAAGTCTCAGTTGACCAGTTGTGAGGGCAATAGAAGTCGATATTATCATAACCAGAATCGGGCATTGGGGATGACAACCCTGGCCAAGCACCGCTCGTATCATAATCACCAATAGCACACTCTACGTCCTGAAGTTTCTCTTTTTCGTTGGGATTCCAGTTTTCGAGGTTTTCATTGATATGCCAGATAAGAAAGCCCGCACGTTTGTATTCGTTCTCCCAGTGATTCAATTTCTGGTGGTTTACAACAAGGAAGTATTCCAAACCAGCTGCAGGAACTTTATAGCATGTTCCGTATGTGCAGAAATCGGAGATTGCAACATTATAGGTTGACTGACTCACTCCAATAGGTATAACCCAACCGAGAGAAATTTTATCATAGGGGCTTAAAGGATAGATGTGGGTAATGGTTGGCTCATAGCCAACGATTTTCATTACTGAATACATACCGGTCGTTCCTGACAAGGCATAGGGATTTGCGGGATCACCACCCTCGTCATACTTATCATCCAAACCCAAAAAGTGGCCGTATTCATGGACACAGAGACTAACGAAACTGCTTAATCCTTGATAGCCTTTAACGGCCTGATAAGTAGAACCTACGGAGCACCCATTCCCTGCTGGAATATAAACTCCGTCATTTGTAGTATAGGAGGCCACCCAATTCCCATAACCACCCATAGTGTTCTGATCAAAATTACCAAACGGCCTTCTTGGTAGAAGAAAGAATATATAATCCACATAACCATCGCTATTGGTATCATAGTCTCTGAAGTCTATTTTTGAATCCACCTTGGCAAATATTTCTTGTTCGAAAGTTTTCCAATTATTTGGAAAAGGGTATTGCTGGTAGTAGCTGAGAGGATGGTCTGAAACAAAATAAGTAAGGTTATTCTCTGGGTTCACTTCACCAGCCGAGATATGTTTTCCATATGAATTGTAATAATAGAAGTTAGTGAGAGATCATGTCAAGAGGTGTGTAAATTCGTTTCAAGCGGCGTCTTCCTTTCTTG
>CAYHGV010000054.1:0-19507 GCA_964356135.1 uncultured bacterium | reverse complement strand
GGCGTACGATTTAATCGACGACAATCTCTACTGGGCGGGTTTCTGTTTTGACCGTTTGAATTACTGGGGCGACGCACTGGATTCGTGGAAGAAGCTCGTCTCCGAATATCCGGACAGTCCCCGCACGCCGGAAGCGGCATTTCGGATTGGCAATCTCTATTTTCGGGGTGAAGATTACCGGAACGCAGTTTCCTATTTAAAGATTGTCGTTGAGCGTTACCCGAAATCCCCGTTTGCCCGGGACGCCAATTTGCAAATGGCGCAGAGCTACTTTAACTTGGGCGAAGACCGTGAGGCACAGAAGTATTATAAGATTGCGCTCGGTCTCTTTCCTGAGGATTCGCTTGATATTCTTGCCGGGATGGATGCCAGTTTATACCGGATTGCCAAGAATACCAATACCGCTTCAGCTCTGGAAGAGGTGGTTGCCGATTATATGAAATACCTTCCCCGGAGCGACCATTTGCCCGAACTGCGCTTCGAAATGGCGACACGGTACTACAATGAAAAGAACTATCCGAATGCCGCGCTGAGTTTCCAGCAGGTGGCTCTGTCCGAAGCTAATAGCAGCTTGGTTGCCGATGCTCAGCTCCACCTCGGCTATACCTGCGATACCATGAAGGATTGGGCGCGTTCAATTGACGCCTATCGCTGGTTTATTGGGGCCCTGCCCAACCATCCGGTAATGGCTGAGGTTCTGTTCCGATTGGGCTTTGCCTATATGTCATTGGGTGATAAATCCGGTGATCGCAACCACTACCGACAGGCGTTACAAACCTTCGAGGATTTGCAGGCAAAATACCCGACGAGTGAATTCTCCACCCATGCCCAGGAGCAGGCCGAGGTCTGCAAGAGCAAGCTTAAATGAGCTGTATTTTGTCTCTTGACAAAATATTGAAAAATTCTATAATTTAATTGTGATTGCGTGGCCGGCAAACATCCAGGGGATTGCCAGACCGAAAAAAGGTGTATATAGTAGTAAAAGTAGAAACATATTAACTAAAGGAGGTAAGGAATGATTTTAGGAAAAAGCTTACTCTTCATATTCAGCCCAAAATTCAGCTGGGCTACACCCATACTATTATTAGTTTCGCTGTTAGCGGTAACAGTCATTATCGAACGGTTCATCTACTACCTTCGGCGTCGGGTTGATACCGATAAATTACTTGCGAAGGTAAAAGAAATCTTCCGGACCGGTGGAATATCAGAAGTTTTGGCGATGCTGCGGCGTGACGATTCACCTCAGGCATTACTGATTAAAACCGGTTTTGAGAACTACGACATTCCTGAGGATATGCTGGTAGATACAATGGAATCGACAATTCTGGAGCAGCGTGTCCGGTTAGAACGGTTTCTGTCGGGATTGGGGACGATCGGTTATGTCGCCCCTTTGATTGGACTTTTCGGTACGGTTACCGGTCTTATTAGAGCGTTCTATAACATCGCAACGACCGGCTCGGGTGGTGTCGCAGTCGTGTCGGGCGGTGTGTCCGAGGCCTTAGTGGCAACCGCTTTCGGGCTTCTGATTGCAGTGCCCTGTATTTATTTCTTTAACTACTTCTCGAAGAAGTCAGCGGATACGGTCGATGAGATGGAGTCGTTAATGAGAAAATTAATGAAATTCATCGCCACCTCCAAAGGAGGACATTATGAAGTGGAGACGACGCCCGCTCGAACGTAGACACATACGGCAGGGCGAGGCGAATGTCATTCCCCTCATCGATGTGTTAATGGTGTTGATCGTATTCTTCTTAGTCATTTTTGCCTTCCTAACCGAATCCGGTATC
Organism: uncultured bacterium; assembly: GCA_964356135.1. GTDB lineage: Bacteria > Hydrothermota > Tepidihabitantia > CAYHGV01 > CAYHGV01 > CAYHGV01. The sequence continues at coordinate 17,720 of CAYHGV010000054.1, read as the reverse complement.
TTTGTTTCTTCGCCGACCGTCTCTCAAGCCGGGGCGTCGGGTGAGCAGACCGAGCTCAAAGTCAATATCCATATCACCAAGGATGGTCAATATATCCTGAATGACGAGGTGGTATCACCTGAACAGCTCGAGTACCTGGTTTCGGAGCTCTTGAAGCGCAGCGCGGAGCGGCGGGTCGTCCTGTCTGCCGACCCCGAGGTGATTCACGACAAGGTCGTTAAGATTCTGGACATGGCAAAGCAGCACGGTGCAACCCAGCTCGCAATTCTCAAGCGGTCTGCATCGGAAACAGGCGGAGGAGGTTAATATGCCAGCACAACGGAGAAATCTGCACCAGGCCGAGACTAATGTTATTCCCCTCTGTGATGTGGTGATGGTAGTTTTGACCTTTCTGATGATTACCGCCCCGACCTTTTTCTCGCATTCCAAAACTCAGATCATTGTCCCGGTGACAAGAGAAGCAGAAGTGTGGACCGAAGATAAGGTGACGATTGGGCTCACCCAGGACGGGGTCATCTCGATTAACGACTCAACGACCAATCTCGAGAGTGTTACCCCGTGGGTTGCACGGGTGCTCTCCAAAAATCCGGGAATGCTGGTTGTGATTCGTGCCGATCAGATGACCCAACACGGGAAGGTTCTGGATGTTTTGAGCGCGGTTAAAAACGCGGGTGCAACGAGGATTGCGATTTCCACTAAAAGGCAAAAGGAGGCTTAAATGGAAAAAAGGGCAAAAGTTGGTTCCTTGGTTCTGCGGAATTTCGGGAGCGCCCTTGCTGACACCGTACGGTATATTTTCGCTTCGATTGGCGAGGGCTTCAAGCAATTCCCGCTGGTTTCGAGGAATATGGGTAAGTCGGTTGTCGGCTTGGTGACCAACCGTGACCTGGCAATTGGGTTTGGTAGCGCGGTGCTCCTTCACTTTCTCATATTTTTACTGTTTATGCCCCGTGCCGGCAGTAAAGTTAAAGAGTATGAGTTAGCGGAAGAGGTCACCTTTTTAGACCAGTCCTATCCACCCAACGCGGCGAAAGTGGTGCCCCGTGCCGGTCTGTTCGATGGCGAGACTTCAACTGAAAATCTTCCTTCCGGCTTAGCCGATGCTCAACCTATTGACCTCGGAAGAAAAATCGACCGGAATCAGGTTGCCGTCAATTTAGACCGGTATGCACCTGCCGGAGCGATTACCGATGTGATTAAAATCAGCAAACGGGGAGAAGGTGGTGGGCTTACGACCGCCGAGATTCTCGCCCAGGCTCCTCTTTCATTACGCCGGGCAGCACCGCAAGGTGGTTCGGGAGAGATGGGGCTGATTGGATTTCGCGGCATCGGTGGCGGCGTCGGCAAACCGATTGATCTCGGTTCAGCACCGACGGTTCGGGCACCCACTCCTCAAGTCGCCCGTCAGGCTTCGACCGGAGGTTCTCAGACTCAGGTTCCAACCGGCCAGACACCCTCCCGGGCAAGCTTTACGGTTGCCGGACCCTTGAAAGGGCGTCAGATTGTAGCCAAGGCGTTACCGGAATATCCGGAATGGGCGCGGGCGCGCGGCTTGACCGATGTCCAGATTGCCATGCGGCTCGAAGTAACACCGGACGGTTCAGTTCGGTCAACAATTATTCTGGAGCGGAGTTCGGGTTATCCCCAGTGGGACCAGTCGTGCATGAACGCCCTTGCTCAATGGCGGTTTGCAGCCCTGCCGGCTGATGTCCAGCAAGAGGTGCAATGGGGTATCATAACCTTTATTTTCCGGCTCATGATGTAGGAGGAGGAATGCGCTACTTATTCATATTGTTATTGCTCTTGCCACTGGTTGTGGTTGCTCAGGAGAAGAAATTACCTGAAGAGCTGGGAACAGAGGTGATCACCGAAACCTTTACCGGAAAGATTGACGAGAACCGGCCGATGCTCACCTATGATTTTGACCCTTATCTGGATGTCTACCGGCTTTTGGGTGAGACCTATATTCTCGACAATCGCTTAGAAGAGAGTATCGAACGGAAAAACGGCAGGCTGCTGAAGATGCAATCAAACTTCCTGCGGGTGCCGGTCACGATGCCGATGATTGATTTGACCCAGAAGAGACTGTTGATTCCGATTCCGCCGGTAGAAGGTGCACGGGGAGCAGTTTCCTGGCAACTGGTGATTACTGATGCCCGGGGCCAGGTGTTTAAGCGGGTTCCGGGGACCGGTCGACCGCCCCGCCAGATTGAATGGGACGGCCGGGGAGACAACGGTTCGCTGATGGCGGTTGGTGCCATCTACTCCTACGAATTGACGATAACCGATGCGGTGGGCAATCCGGAACGGAGGATTGTCGAGCCGATCAAGGTTCCGGGGATTGTCGACCAGCAGTCATCGGGCTGGGTTGTGAGCTTCGACAGCCGCGAAGTATTCGAAGGGGGTAGTAACACCCTCAAGCCGAACGGCCGGGAGTATCTCCAGACGATTGTCAATTTAATCAAAGAGAAGGCAGCTAACACTATTACGGTGAGCGGCTATGTCAGCAACCAGACCAAAGTGGTTTCGAATTTTATTAAGGAACGGGTGCCGGGCGCTCAAATCGATATCCGTAAATTCGGCGAACGGCTGCTGAATGTTGATGTAACATTACGCTGAAGCGACGATGGGTAATTTTTTTAAGTTATTTTTTAAAAAAAATGTGAGCTAAAGTAAACCACTTTTTGCCCTTTTACTCTCACGGCGGGACTTCCCGCCGTGAGAGTTTTTTTTAGCATCCGAACAACACGAATAAAAATACGAATCAACCGAATCGGAGCAAATGGCTTGAACAGCTTCAATTCGTTACCGGTAGTGTCATTTGTTTGCAATGGAACAGTGCTTAAAAACTGATTTCAATTTCTGTTTCTATCCGCAGAAAGATTGCAGTCATCGCTGATATGCTGGAGTCGGATATTTTTTTGTTTTTCATATGCAATTCAGCCGCACTGGTTTATTTCAGCAGTATTAATTTTGCCTGCTTGACGATAGCCGGTGTGCCGTCATGCTGGCAGGTGTAGAAATAAATACCCGCCGGGATGTCCCGACACTCCCAGGTCACGATATGCTCACCAGTCTCATGCGCCTCCCCGGCGATAGTTTTCACGAGGTCGCCTTTGAGGTCGTAGATTTTGAACTGGACCTTGCCCGGTTGGGATAGTCTGTACCGGAATTGGATTATCTGCCGGGAGGGGTTGGGATAGGAGCCGAGCAGGACCATGGGTTTGGGTGCGGTCGAGAGTTTTTCTGCGACCGGTGCAAGACTATTCTTATACAGCACGGCCGTGCCTTTAACGAATTCACTCACTACCGTTGCTTTTTCATTCGCAAAGACGCAGTAGTAGTTCTCCTGGGTTGGCACCACAAACGAGACCTGACCACTGGAGTCCTCCCGAATCTCGTAAGCCTGAAACGAATTGTCCCCTACGTAGCGACTCTGATTCTCCGGATCGGTGATAAAGAAGGTGGTTGCACCGGGGGTTTTGTTGTAGGCGTAGATGTTGGAATAACTGCCGACGGTGTACTCTTTGCCATAGATGGTCTGGTAGGGGAGCTCATAATCTATTATTACTTTATAAGATTCATCGGGCTGAGCAGGATAGGTTTTGGGAGAGATGTCGAGCTGGGGCATTTCGGCAGTTTGGAGCGTATCGACGATATAGAAGTGGGCACCCGCGACACAGTTTGCCGAGTCGATCACCCAGCCTAATCCTTTCGTTTCAAAGCTGCTCTGCAAAGTGACTCGGTAGTCCTGAGAATCACCTACAATCGTAGTAAACATTCCGTTTCGATCGGTGGCGCCGCCGAATCCTTTACCGTAGATTTCCGGATAGGCATCCCAGGGTTTACTGTCAATATTCACATTCACACCGTCAATGGGATTGCCATTTTTATCAACGACCGAGACGGTTAAGGTGCAGGTCTGACTGTAGCGTTCGATCGAACTGAACTGGTAGCCGTCGCCGCGCCAATCCCAGATACAGGAGCACTCCTTGCTTCCTCCCCGGTCTTGGTCATAGGCGGAGCCGGAATCGGCGATATGGGTGACTCCGCCTCCCAGGTCGATTTGGTTCTCATAGAATTCGCCGTTCCAGGGGACCTCATTCCAGACATGGTCTTCATTTATGTCCATGACTGAGATGTTGGGAATCAGGGCGGTTCTCATACCGGCACATAAGAGGTCCTGGCATTCGCCGCAGTTACCGTCGTGGTCACGCAGTAATTGATTTGGCTGGATGGGCCGATTACCACTTGCCGACTTGGGTAGGGTATGGGCGACCCATCTCCCTACGGCCTGGACCGCCATCAGGCTGTCTCCAAAATCCTGGTCCGTATTGTTCCAGATATGTTTCTCTTCATCCCAGAGGATGGTTACGGGAGCTAAGACATCCTTGAGCAGCGGATAGTTCGGATCGGCATAGGTATAGAGATACTCCCGCCAGAATTTGTCATAGACTGAAGCGTCGATCAAAGGTTTTTCATCCGAGCAGCGCGGTTCGACAATCCACCAGTAGTAAATCTCCCGGGGGATTTCTACCCAGATCGGGTAGCCACCCCGCAGAATCCGGTATTTGGTGGTCGTGTAGTAGTTACCGCCCTCGGCCGGGTCGCCGTACTCAACGAGCGCCACATACTTGAGGTCAGGGGCGATCTTATAAATCCACTCGGCATTGACGATGAGGAGCTGGGGATTGAGGATGGTCAGGGTCTGCTTGGAAAGATGGGCAATCTGAAAACAGACTTCATCCCGGTACCGGCTATCCGGACAGTTTATGATGAGATTGGCATAGGTCGTTTGAAGGGTCGAGGATATCCGGGAGAACTTATCGGTGAGATCCCATTTGAGCCAATCCGGTGCCTTGGCAATCGCACTTTCGATTTCCGGGGTGAGTTTAAAATCCGGGACCAGGGTATCCCCTAAAGTTTCGGTAGCGTAATCGAAGTAGATAGCGAACCGCTCGCTGTCCGGGATTAACTGCTCGAAGGCGAAGGAGTCGATTGGCACCCAGGCGCTGTCAGCACATGCAGGATAGTCGGTCCTGCTCCCGGGCGGAAACAGCGGGGGTTTTTGGATTGTCGGGGGTGGAACCAGGCTTGCCTTCTTCCCGGTTGTTGCATCATACGAAGGTTCCTGGGTCGGTTCCTGAGTTATACCGCGTTCGGCATTCGCCCAGGCTAGGGGCACGATTAAGAGCAGAACAATTAAACTCTTCATTTTACCTCCTTGATTTTGTAACGATACGATACAGAGATTTTTGGTCTTGGCAAAGGGAAAAACTATTACACGACGGATCCGCTCGGCGTCTCGGCACACTTGGTGCCGCAGTGCGGGGGACAGTGAAGACACAGAAATTTAATTATGGTTTGATGTCGCTTTGCCCCATCTGTTCTTCGTATCAAAATTTGCGACTCTGTGTTCTCTGTAATTTTATTAATACCTATCTGTGTCCGCCTCGTTCCGAGGCGAATTCGTGTCCATTGATGTCGTCCGCCAATTTGCCAAGCAGTACGGCGGACTCCATCGACGCTTCGCGTTTCGTGGTAAAATTTATCCGTGATTTTTTAACTTTTGATGATTTTTGCGACCGCAATTTTTCCGCTTTTTTTAAAACACCGGGAAACCGGTGCGCACTTGGTGGTAAAGAAGCAGGCGACGGGCGCTTTGGTCACGTTCGGGTAGCGGGAAAAAAAATAGAAGTTAGCCTGACCTTTGGAAATGACCAGGTCGCTCGATTCCAACGCATCAAGCAATTCTTGAGAAATTTCTTCCATAATAACTCCAAGGGTATCGGGTCCGGATCGGATAACTCGAGAAACCAGGCTATCGAAACCGATATCGCTGAGGTCGCTTACGGTGGCATCGCTCGTTAAAACTCCACCCCGGACGCAGGCGACAACTTCCTTATCGGTGAAAAACTTCCGGATGAAGATTTTGTCGAAGGCAATCTCGCCGACATTATCGAGGATATAGAGGATTTTTCGGGCATGCCGGAGTGTCCGCCAGATTTTTGGGCGGTCATCGACCGCCAATCCCTTTTTGATGTTGCGGCGTAAATCGGCTTCGATTTTTTTGGGTGAAAACCGATAGCCTTTACCGGCAGTTCGAAAATCAAGGGTGTTTGACCAGACGACCCATCGAAGCAGCCGTTTGAATCCGGCGTAATTCGACGGAACCGTTTGTCCAATGCGGGTTGCGATTCGGTTACCAACCCAGTTACACTGCCGCCGTTTTTCTAAAAACGGCTCGGGGTCATGGGCGAGCTCTTTTAATTTTCGGTGGACCCGGGTAATATAAACCGAAGGGGTTTTAGCCGGGTCGGCACCGGCTAAAATTCCCACCGATTGCCGAGCGAGTTCCTCCAAATCCCTGGTATTCAGGAGCAACGCGCCCGCTTCGAGCACATCATCGAGGATACAGGCAAAACACTCCAGCTCGAGCTTCATAGCGAGTTTTACTATACGCAGCCAGCCAAAAAAGTCAATGAAGGCTATGAAAAGATTCAGGAACTTATCAACCACTGAAGACACGGAAGACACAGAAATTAAGAGAGATTGAACCACAAAGACCACAAAGAACACCAAGAAGAAAAATCGAAGTAGAATATAAAAGGTATGATTTAAAATACTTTGCTCTCTCAAAGGGTGATGTCAATCCGTTCCAGCTCTACTTTGTATCGTTTTTGTTTTTACCTCAGTGTTTATTCGTGTCCATTCGTGGTAAAATTTATCAGTTTTTATCATTTCAGTGTCTTCCCTGGTTTAGCAATTCTATCTGTGTTAATCCTGTCCATCTGTGTGCATCCGTGTTTATCCGTGGTTAGATTTTCTTGTTTTATATCTTTTCTGTACCTTCAGTGGCTTCCGTGGTTAAACCTCTGTGCCGATCGGTGGTTAGTTTTTCTTTGTGTTCTTGGTCAATCTGTGTCCATCCGCTTCTATCTGTGTGCATTGGTGGTAAATGTTTCTTTGTGTGCTTTGTGGTTTAATCTTTTAGCGGTTGACCCTTGACAAAAGCGGCTTGTATTCATATATTTCAGCCATAATGTTAATTGATATTTTCACGAAACGGCATCCCTTTGTTAAAAAGATCGAAGGCCTCTCCGGTCAGAGTATTTACGCCTGCTATCAATGTGGCAAGTGCTCTGCCGGCTGCCCGAGTGTCAACGAGATGGAAATTCCGCCCAACCAAATCATCCGATTTATCCAGCTAGGTGAAGAAGCCGAGGTTTCCGAAAGTAATACGATGTGGGTTTGTTCTTCGTGTTTGACCTGTTTTGTCCGTTGTCCGAAAAAGGTCGACGTGGCTAAAATCATGGAGTCGCTCCGGCTGGTTCATCTACGCAGCGGCAAGAATATCGATTACCTGAAGCCGAAATCGATTCCCCAGCAAATTATTGAAGAGCTTCCCCAGATTGCGCTCGTCAGCAGTTTTCGCAAGCTCACCGCCTGATGAAAATCGCTTATTTCCCGGGCTGCACCTTAAAGGCATCGGCGAAGAATTTTGAAGACTCGGCGCTGGCGTCTGCCCAGGCGCTGGGTATTGAAATGGTTGAACTGCCTCGCTGGACGTGCTGCGGCACGGTCTATTCACTGGCGTCCGACGATTTGATGCACCATATTGCCCCAATTCGCAATTTACTCCGGGTTGCCGAAGCCGGATACGATAAGGTCGTTACCCTGTGTGCGATGTGTTATAATACCCTGAAGATGTCCAATCTCCGGTTTCGCCAGAACCCCGAAGATCGGGATAAAATTACCCAGTTTATGTACGAAGAAAAGATTCAATACGATGGGAAGGTCGAGGTCTATCACCTGTTGGAATTGTTGAGAGATACCGTCGGATTTGAAGCGATTGAAAAGCAGGTAAAAAAACCGCTGAAAGGTCTTCGGGTGTCTTCGTATTACGGCTGTACTTTATTGCGGCCGAAAGAAGCGGCAATTGACGACCCGGAAAAACCCCAACTCCTGGGCAGGCTTCTGACCGCACTCGGGGCGGAGGTGGTTGATTTTCCTTATAATATTGAATGCTGCGGTTCTTATTTGACGGTCAATAAAATCGATTTCATCGCCCAGCGCACAAAAGAGATAATCGGCCAGGCACAATCGCTGGGTGCGGAATTGATGGTTCAGAGTTGTCCGTTGTGCGATTTTAACTTAAGCGGCCGCCAGAAGGAAGCCGGGAAACAGTATAGCGATTTCAAACCGATGCCGACGTTGTATTTTACCCAGCTTTTAGCCCTGGCGTTAGGCACCAACGGCAAGTCGCTCCGGTTCGATTTAAATTATGTCAATCCCGAGCCCTTGTTAGCGAAAAAAGGGCTTATTTAACTTCACATTACAATTTAGAAGTCGTTAAGATTTAGTCGAAAAGATTTAATTTACCACATTTTCCCTGGTAACGATGTCTCGGCTCAAAAAATATTGTCCGACCATCCGTCCGTCTTGACATGACGGAAGATTTTTTTAGACTTATGGAAAGGAGGCAATGACGAGAGAAAGGTTAGTAAAGATAATTTTCCTCGGATGTTTTCTTAGCCTGGGAGGGTATCTGTGGGCTGATGAGGACTCCCTTAATATTCGCTTTCTTGGGAGCTGTGATTTGCCAGGGAACAATATACAGCTCTGGGTTTCCGGAAATTATGCTTATGTGGTGGGAGACTCCGGTTTTCATATCATTGATGTTTCAGACCCCAGAAACCCCAAATGGATTAGTTCCTGTTCGCTGGGGATTAAATGTTATTATCTTCCTCCGATACATGGTATAGCAGTTCAGAATGACTTCGTTTATATAGCAGGTTATCCCAATGTATCAATAGCCGATACCGGATATGTCATTATTATAAATATCTCGAACCCAGAGGAGCCTAAGGAGATTGGGAGATGCAAGGTACCGAATTCCGAAAGAATCAGGGTGCAAGGTAACTACGCTTATACGATAGCAAGAAAGTTAGAACATTATCCCTCTGAGAATCGAGGCTTAGATATCATTGATATTTCCGACCCACAAAATCCTCAAAGAGTAGGATTTTATAGAATGCTCCTTTACCCTCCCCTCAGCCTCTGGATATCCAATAAGTACTGTTACATTGGAACACGTGGAGAAACAGACTTTTCTTTTAATCTTGTAATCCTCGATATCTCTGACCCTATCCATCCCCAAAAAGTGGGTTCCTGGAGTACGGGTAATGCTGCTCAGTGGGGGATTAGTGGTATCTGGGTTTGGAATAACTATGCAATCCTTTCCTCAAGCTCGCCCTCTTATTTATGGATTCTTGACATCTCAGCTATATCAAAGCCGCAACGGATAGGTTCTTGGTCCGGTGTTAGTTGTGAAATGGCTTATAACCTATACGGACAGGGCAGCTATGTTTATCTTCCCTGGGGTGGACATGGTCTCTGGGTTGTGGACATCTCTAATCCTGAAGACCCGGAGTTGATTGGTTTCTATTGGCCCTATGATGGTGGAGTGCCTTTGGCTGCCTGCGATATTTTTGCTAAAGAGCAGTATATCTATGTAGTGCCAGGCGAGTGGAGACGGGAAGGGCTATCTGTGCTCGAGTTTTATGATGAGGGTGTTAGAGAAGAAAGGTCTAAAGATAACTATCCTCTGAAGATGGAGGCAATCCCTTTAGATAAGACCACGGTTGCTATTAGATATTCTCTCCCCTCAGCCGGTTTCTATTCTCTCGGACTCTATGACTCTACCGGAAGGCTGCTAAAGGTTCTTGATAGTGGCTTTAAAGAAACGGGAAACTATTCTTTGAGTTGCTCCATAGTTAACTTTTCGTCGGGTGTTTACTTTTTAAGGTTAACCACCAAAGAAGCTTCGGTAATAAAAAAAATAACAAGAATAAAATAAAAAATTAAAAGATAATTGCAACAGTTTCAGGAAATAAATTTTCGGATTTATTTTTCGTTGAGGGAGTTTTCGCCACCTAATAATCGGGCAATGACGACCGAGCGGGCTAAAAGCTCGCAGCGCTCCAAGCGCCAGAGCGCTTCGGTTAAATCTTTGCCGACGGTGAGCGCGCCATGATTTGCCAGAATCAGGGCGTTGTGATTGACAATCGCTTCGCCGACCATCGCTGCCAGTTCTTTTGAACCGGGTTTTTGGTATTCGACCATTCCAATTGTCCCCACCGTTGCTATCACTTCGGGCAAAAGTGGTTTCGACAGGTCGAACTTTGCCAGAGCGACTCCGGTAAGAAACGGCGGGTGGGCGTGGATGACCGCGCCGATGTCCGGTCTTTTTGTGTAGGCAAGGGAGTGGATGAAAATCTCGGATGATGCGGTTCCTGAACGCAAAGATTCGTTGCCGATTTTGACCGGAACGAGTTCGCTCGGATGGAGCGCACCTTTATCAACACCGGTCGGGGTTATAAGGAACTCGGAGCGACTTAAGCGAACGCTCATATTACCGTCCGAAGCGACGATGTAACCACGGTCGCGCAGGAAGCTGCCAGTTCGAACAAGTTCTCTTCGTAAAATGAACTCTTGTTTCATTAAAAAAATTTGAAAACGCAGATTTCGGCACCAGGTGGTGCTGACACCGATGAACGCTGATTGGTTAAATAGTGCGGCTCGAAGCGAGCCGGGTTGGTTAAATGGATCATTAGAATTTTGAAACCACAGATTTCGCCTCGAAAACGAGGCGACACAGATAAACGCAGATTGGTTGAATGGTTAAATAGAGAAGGCTTAAAAACTGCGTAGAAACAGGTCTTCAGACCTGTTGCATTTAACAGACCTAAAGGTCTGTTTCTACAGGTTTGCATTTTTCATTTTGACTTTTGCATTTCAATTTTTTCTAATCCATTCATATACGGTCTTAAAACTTCCGGGATAATGATGCTGCCGTCCGGCTGCTGGTTATTCTCGACGACCGCGATAAAGGTTCGGGCAAAAGCGACTCCTGAGCCGTTGAGGATGTGGACGTAGTCAACCTTGCCGTCTTTGCGCCGGAACCGGGTATTGGTGCGCCGTGCCTGGAACGCTTCACAGTTGGACAGCGAAGAAACCTCAAGCCATTCCGAGACACCGGCTGCCCAGGCTTCGATGTCATAGGTTTTAGCCGATTGAAATGCCATATCATGAGCGGCGAGGAGCTTCACCCGATAAGGGATGTTCAAAAGCTGTAGGACTTTTTCCGCTTGGCTGAGCATCGTCTCCAATGCCGGGTAAGAATCTTCAGGCTTGGTGAACGCAACCATCTCGACCTTGTCGAACTGGTGCACGCGAATCATTCCCCGGACATCGCGGCCGTAGGAACCGGCTTCGCGCCGAAAGCACGGGGTGTAGGCGACATAGTTTTTGGGCAAATCATCTTCTTTCAGAATTACATCACGGTGAAGGTTAACCAGGGCGGTTTCCGCGGTCGGAATGAGGGACAGGTCTTCGTCTTTGAGCCGGTAGACATCAGGTTCCATTTTGGGAAATTCGCCCGCACCGATGAAACACTGTTCATTGACCATGAACGGCGGCGAGATCTCCTGGTAGCCGTGCTGGCGGGTGTGGAGGTCCAAACAGAAATTTACGAGCGCCCGCTCTAAGGCGGCGCCCGGACCTTGAAACAAGGTGAATCGTGAGCCGGCGATCCGGGCGGCGGTCTCAAGATCGAGAATGCCTAACGCTGCGCCCAATTCCCAGTGGGTGCGGGGTTTGAAATCAAAATGGTGAAGGATACCCCATTCACGCACGATCTCTTCTTTTTCCTGGGTCGAAGCATCGGGCAGATTGGGAATATTCAACAGTACCTGGTCAATCGTGGTTTCAATCTCGGTAAGTTCGCGTTCCCGCTCTTTCAAAGCCGACGACAACTGTTTGGCTTTGGCTACAAGAGACTGGTCTTTCGTTTTGGCAATTTCCTGCGAGATGAGCTTCTGTTCGTGCCGTTCGTCATCCAATTGTTTTGTGATCGTACGCCGCTTTTCATCGAGCGAAAGAATTTTATCGACCGCTTCGAGGGATTCACCCCTTTTTTTCAATGCTTCTTTTACAAATTGGGGTAGGGTGCGAATGAGTTTAGTATCAATCATTGCTCTATCTTACGCCGGGATTGGGGTTAGTCAAGTATTTCAAAAAGGAGTGCGCCTCGGGAAAATCAAACCGGTTTATCTTTTAATCCATTGATTTCCAGAGACTTACGGGTCCCACCAAAAATTTCTATTGACAAGAACCTGAAAATAGTATATTTATTTTGAAAGAAGGGGGTAAATATGCGGAATATTGAAAAATGCCTGATTGTGGCTGCAATAGCCCTGATCGGGATGGGGTGTCCGAAGAACCGTTCTCCGGATGAGCCCCATAGTCCAATCCCAGCGGATAGAACCACGAACCAACCAGACAGTTTAACCCTTGAGTGGCAGTGCAGTGACCCGGACGGCGATAGTCTTATCTATACTTTGTATTTTGGTTCCGACTCAATGCCGCTTTTGAAAGCAGAATCGCTTTCTGCGAGAACCTATCCGGTCACGAATTTGCAAAGTGGAACCACTTACTACTGGAAGGTGACGGCTGACGATGAGGTTGGGGCTACAAGTGAGGGTCCGGTCTGGCGTTTCACCACCACAGCAGCAACCGGTGCGCTGAGAATATCATCAACTCCTGCCGGCGCGGATATATTTCTCGATGGTGAAAACACCGGCTTAAAGACCGATACTCTGCTTGAGAATATTATTTTGGGAAAACACCTGGTTAAGTTTTGCATGTGTGGTTATTGTGACTGCCAGGATAGTGTGGAGGTAATCGAGGATGATACGGTAAATGTGTCAGGGGTTCTGGTCCAGGCAGGGGTGGTCGCGGTCACCTCTTCGCCTGCCGGTGCACGGGTGCTGGTCGATGGCAGTGAGACCGGTTTTTTGACGAACTGTATTGTGCCGAAGGTTCCGGTGGGAACCCGGATGATCACTCTGTCTAAAACCGGGTATCAGGATTGGGCAAAGGTAGTGGATGTGACTCCGTATGACACGGTTCGGATTTTCGCTACGCTCATCGCCCGCTACGGTTCGATCCAGGTCGCATCCAAGCCGAACAATGCCGAGGTCTGGCTCGATGGTCAAAACACCGGTTTGAAGACCGACTGTGTATTAAACAATATTTTAGAAGGGAGCCACACCGTGACCCTGAAGCTGCCCGGTTATCTTGACTGGACGAGGACCGTCACAGTTTATACCGGCACTACGACTGCGGTGGACGCAGCGCTCACTGGTCTCGGGTTCATCTTTGTCCGGTCGACGCCCGAGAGTGCTGCGGTCTTCTTCGACGGTCGAGACCTCCAATTGGTGACACCCTGCTTATTAACCGAGGTGACCGAAGGCTACCATACCGTTTCTCTGAAATTAACAGACTACCGTCTCGCTACTCAGGGTATAACGGTGGCGGTCGCCGAAACGGCGATGGTTGAAGTTGTTCTCCAGCATGAGACCGGTCGAATTCAAGTCAGCTCGACGCCCGAAGGTGCCGGGGTAACACTTGACGCCGTGCCTACCAATTTCAAGACCCCGTGCGTTATTGAATCGGTCTGGACCGGCAAGCACCGAGTTGCTTTGGAACTCACCGGCAAATATCCTTGCGAGGATTCGGTCGAGGTCCTGGTAGACCAAACGGTAAGCTTGGATACCTTGCTCATCCCCTGCGAGATCGGTTCGTTCGGCGATGCCGCCAGTGCGGGTGAGGTTTGTATCGCAGGGAAATATGCGGTCATTGCCAACGGTAATATGGGAGTCTGGGTGGTTGACATTTCCGACCCGATTCATCCAAAGTTGGCGAGTTCTTTGGCAGTCGGCGATTTTGTTAAGACCGTCCATGTCGAGGACAAGTATGTCTTTATCGGAACCTGGCAATCCGGACTCTCCATCATCGATATCACTAAACCGGCAGCACCGGTTATCATCGGAACGCTCGGCGATTCGAGCACGGTCCAGGGTATTGACGTCAACGGCAGCTACTCCTACATCGTTGACAAGCAGGGCGAGTTTAGAATCGTCGATGTGTCGGTTCCGAATGCGCTGCGTGTGGTCGGTTCGTACCAGACGCAAAGCATCGGCGAAGGAATTTCGGTCGTTGACCGGTACGCCTATGTTGCCGACGGTTCCGGCGGACTCCTCGTATTTGATGTCGCGGTTCCGGGCGACCCGAAATTGATCGGTCAATCCCAGGGCAGCATCTACGCTATTGATGTCGAGGTTTCGGGGAACTTTGCCTATGTCTGCGATTGGAAAACCGGCGTTAGTGTCTTTGATATATCGAATCGTTCACTCCCGAATCTGGTGGGGACATTTTTTTCGATGGGCAGCGCTGAAGATGTGATGCTGGTCGAAAATTACGCCTACCTGGCAGATGGCGTCGGCGGGCTGCGCGTTCTGGATTGCTCATCGCCGAGCGCTATCTTCGAAGTAGCCTGGGAGGTTACTCCCGGGTATGCCAGCAGCGTCCATCTTTCCGGACCGCTTGCCTTTGTTGCCAACGGCGGGAGCGGGGTGAGGATAATCCGAATCGGCTGGTAAAAAGGTAGATTTGAGGAGTTGAGATAAGAAGAGGTCTTTCCACCCCTTCTTATCTTTTGTTAACTAACCTGAGGATGCTATTTTCCCTCTTGACAATAATAATTCATTATCTAAACTTTTAACATGATTGACATTAAATTAACTTACATTTACCGACCGGGCAAGCTCCAAGTCCTGCGGGAGCAGATGCTTGCCGATACCCCTTACCGAGGAAGAAATATGAAAGGAGAATTGGCATGAAGGTTCTTTTGACTGGTGCTTTTGGAAATATCGGCACCAATACGATTGAAGCGCTTCATCAGCAAGGGCACCAGGTTACCGGTTTCGACCTGCCCACGAAGGCTAACATCAAATATGCAAAACGATACAAGCACAAAATCAGTATCTCTTGGGGCGACATCCGCCAGCGCAAGGATATCGCCGCGGCGCTCCAAGGGCAGGATGTCGTCATTCATCTTGCCGGTATCATCCCTCCTGACAGCGAACGCAATCCTCAACGGGCTGAGGAGGTGAATATCGGTGGAACCCACAATCTGCTTGAGGCTGCGAAAGGAATGGCAAATTCCCCTAAGCTCATATTTGCCTCATCGGTGTCGGTTTTTGGGCGTAAGTTTGATTGCCCTCCGCCCAGAACGGCGGCAGACTCACTTGAGCCTTCAGACAATTACAGCCGGCACAAAATAGTTTGTGAGGAGATGATAAAATCGTCCGGCATCCGCTGGGCAATCCTGCGTTTCCCGGCCGTTCCATCTCTTAGTAGCATGGGTATCGATCCGATAATGTTCGATATATCCCTGTCCACCAGGATAGAGTTTCTTCACCCGAAAGATGCGGGATTGGCGCTCGCTAACGCAGTTTCGTCGGACGAGGTCTGGGGCAAGATCCTGCTTATGGGCGGTGGCAAGGAGGCGCAGTTTGAGTACTGTGATTATGTCGGCAAGACGCTTGAAGCGGTTGGTATCGGCCGGCTGCCGTGTGAAGCGTTCGGCCGCCAGCCTTTCTATACCGACTGGATGGATACATCCGAAAGCCAGCGAATTCTTCAATACCAGCGTCGCACCCTTGACGACTATCTTTTGGAGTTCAAAGCAAACCTCGGCTTGAAAAGGTACTTTATTCCACTGCTGCGTCCTTTGATACGGCGCTCGCTGCTCAGACGGTCGCCGTACATGCCGCCGGGAGCGGACGGCGGACGCAAAGGCAGAGGATACTGGAAGGACAAGGTTGTATTAGTCACCGGGGCATCAAGCGGCATCGGCGAAGCGACCGCTCGCCGGCTTGCCCATGAGGGGCTTAAAGTTGCCCTCGTAGCCCGGCGCAGAGACCGGCTTTTAGAACTTGCCGAAAGAATACGCTCCCAGGGTGGACAGGCACTGGTGCTCGCTGCCGACCTTACCATCGAAGAGGAGCGCATTCGAGTAGTAGATGAGGTACGGGCAGCGTGGGGTAAGATAGATGTGCTGATAAACAACGCAGGATTTTCCTGGTACGGTTACGGTGCCGATATGCCCTGGGATGTTGCCTCAAGGATGATAGAACTTAACGTTAAAGCGGCTGTTCATTTTACTCTCTTGGTAATACGCCGTATGCGTGCCTACAACAGCGGGCATGTTATCAACGTTTCATCGATTGCCGGGAGTTTTCCTCAGCAGGGAATAATGCTGTATGGCGCAACCAAGGCGTTTATTGACAGCTTCTCCACTTCGCTGTATCGCGAGACCCGAGGTTCAAATATTCACATCAGCGTCATAAAACCGGGCGCGGTCAAAACGGAATTATTCCGGGTGGCTGAGAACGACCCCACCAGTCTTGCTATTCCTGCAGAAGGTCTGGCAGTCAGTGCAGAAAAAGTGGTGAACTCCATCTGGGGACTTTTGAACCGACCGCGCCGACGAGTTTTCGTACCGGCGTTCTTGTGGATTGTGCCCTGGGTTGAATACTGCTTCGGGTGGTTCATCGACAAGCTTGGTCCCATGCTCCTGCGCCGGGCAATGAGTCCTGCCAAAGCATACAGCAAATAGAAATTTTACCTATCATTTTCACTGTGATGGAAAGAGCGGAGTCAAGCACGGACAGCTGAGGGGTAAAATATGGGTTAGAAGAAAAAAGTTGACAAATTTGAAATAGTTTGTATAAGGTAGTAGGGGGTATTTAAATGGAGTTATTTAAACAGAGCAACCGATGGCTGGCGATGGTAGTCGTAGAGGTTGCTTTTGAGTTTAAAGGAGGTAAATGATAATATGGCTTTGAAAATATATCGTTCTTCGGTAATGAGAGATTAAGATGTATCGTAGGGTTAATTCAATTTTCATTCTGGTTTTTTCCCTTCTCGTTCCATCTCTATGGGCGGAGTGGAACTTTGGGCCCAATGAAAAAGTAAATGACGATACGGTCAATGCTTCTCAAAGCTATCCTTCTATCGCAGTAGCTGGAGAAGGGAATGTTTACTGTGTCTGGGAGGATTGGCGGAACGGTCAAGCTGAGGTCTATTTCTCATATAGACCTGCGGGGGGAATTTGGAATAAGAATGAGAAGGTATTAAAAGAGATACCCAATGCCAATCCCGGGGCAAAAATTGTAACTGGGGAGCACGAGGAGGTTTATTGTATTTTCTGCCCAAGGTATGGTACTGTAGAAAGGGATGTCTATTTTACTGAGCGGATTGGCGCAGGGCAATGGACTAACCCGATTAAAATAAATGATGATTCGGGAGATAATTCCCAGATAGAAGCCCGTTTGGCTATCGATAACAAAGGGATTTTATATTGTATCTGGTTAGACAGTCGTAATACCGGACCTTTCAGTAAAGATCTCTACTTTTCTATGAAGCCGAAGGATGGAAATTGGACACCAAACGAGAAAGTGAATGATATACTGGGTGGAGCTTTGAGGCCTTGCTTGGTAGTAGATTCAGCGGGAAATTGTTATGCGGTCTGGGAAGACTTAAGAAATACATCGGAGTATCGAGATGACATCTACTTTGCCTTTAGACCCAAAGGGGGAAGTTGGGGGCCAAATGTGAGGGTAAATGATGATTTGGATTCAATGAACTAAAGCTGGCCAGAGTTAGCTGTAAACCCAGAAGGCAATGCCCACTGTTTCTGGGCGGATGAACGGGAAGGCGAGGAAAAAATTTACTATGCTTATAGACCCGCAGGAGAGAATTGGGGGGCTAATGAATGCGTAGAACAAATGTTCTCTGTACCTGATGTGGAA
>CAYHGV010000053.1:1356-19537 GCA_964356135.1 uncultured bacterium | reverse complement strand
GCTGTAGCAAGATATCTAGAAGATAAATATGCGAAAACAGATTTGCTTGAGAAAATAAAGGGGACAGGCTACTTTTTGATTATTTTTCGGTGGGGTTGTAATTAGACCTTACTCTCCATACGGCATCTCGGAACCGTTGGTACCGCGAGCTCCCGGAGTTTACCCTGAAATGCGGCGCGTCCAAATTAGACGATGGACGCGACATAGATGGAGTCCGCCACGCTCCGCCACACTTCTTGGCGGGCGAGGAATGACAGCGCCTCGAAACGAGGCGAAAGTGAAGGGCTCGCTCGCAATGGCAAGGAATGGGTTTTTAGGCAAACGCAGCAGGTGGAATTTTTTTGGGTCTTGACTTAACCCTTTTCTGGGATAAATTTAACTATGAGGTGGATTGGTCTTCTTCCTTTAATAATAACCCTGACGCCAGCCCCGTGGAGTAACCCCTTATGCTCGGCAGAGTCAACTCTATTGAGTAACTTCTTCCATTCTACCGAACCATCCCTCGTGAGTACCTTGTTTTACTCCACCGGGCCAGCCCCGTGGAGTAACCCCTTATGCTCGGCAGAGTCAACTCTATTGAGTAACTTCTTCCATTCTACCGAACCATCCCTCGTGAGTACCTTGTTTTACTCCACCGGGCCAGCCCCGTGGAGTAATACTCTATACTCCACAGGGCAAGCTCAACAAGTAGCGGTGCTCAAATTTTCCGGTGTGGTTGGGCCGGTTTCTGCCCAGTTTATCACCGAGGGGATTAGAAGGGCAGAGTACCAGAATATGGAATGTTTCATTCTCGAAATGGACACCCCGGGCGGTTTGGATGAGTCGATGCGGGAAATAATTCAGAAGATTTTCGCCGCGAAAGTGCCGGTGGTGGTCTATGTCTATCCGCCCGGCGGCCGGGCGGCTTCCGCCGGAGCCTTTATTCTTCTGGCAAGCCATGTCGCAGCAATGGCTCCCGGCACCAATGTCGGCGCCGCCCATCCGGTGGCGATGGGCGACCAAAAAATGGACGAGACGATGCAAGAGAAAGTTACCAACGATGCTGCCGCTTATATCAAATCAATAGCGGAAAAACGGGGGCGAAACATCGGCTGGGCAGTCGAGGCGGTTAGAAAAAGTATCTCGTCGTCCGAGACTGAGGCATTGAAAGAAAAAGTGATCGACCTTGTCGCCCCATCATTGAATGACCTTTTAGACAAACTCGACGGCAGGACGGTGATGTTGGAATCGGGCGACCGAATTCTCCATACCCGGGACGCACAGGTAAAATTCATTGCAATGAACGTGCGCCAGAAGATTTTAGCCATTATCACCAACCCCAATATCGCCTATATTCTTCTTTTGTTGGGAATCTACGGGTTGTTTTTCGAACTCCAGAGTCCGGGTGCGATTTTCCCGGGCGTGGTCGGTGGCATCTGCTTGATTCTGGCGTTTTATGCGCTCCACCTTTTGCCGGTGAACTATGCCGGTCTGGCACTGATAATCTTAGCGATACTCATGTTTATTTTAGAAGTTAAGGTCACATCACACGGCATCTTAGCGATAGGAGGGATAACGTCGATGGTCATAGGTTCTCTGCTTTTATTCGAATCGCCCCAACCGTATTACCACCTTTCGTTGCCGGTAATAATCGGCGCAGTTGGTATCACCGCACTCTTTTTCATTTTTATTATCGGATTTGCGATCCGTGCCCATCTGCGCAAACCGGTGACCGGTAAAGAAGGACTTTTAGTTGAGAAAGGTGTGGCAAAAACCGATTTGAATCCTCAAGGCACGATTCTGGTTCACGGCGAGCTCTGGAATGCGGTGTCGGTTTCCGGTATTATAAAAGAAGGTGAAGAAGTGGTGGTTGCAAAAGTAGTGGGAATGACTTTAGAAGTAACGAAAAAATCTTAAACCAGGAGGTAGTATGTATCTGTATATAAGCTTAATTGTCATCGCCCTTATCATTATTAGCGCCGCAATCCGAATTCTACGTGAATACGAGCGGGGGCTGATCTTCCGGCTCGGCCGGTTTGCGGGCGTCAAAGGACCGGGCTTGATTTTTTTGATTCCCCTTATCGACCGGATGGTGAAGGTTTCGCTCCGGGTTGTGACGATGGATGTGCCGCCCCAGGATGTGATTACGCGCGATAATGTCTCGGTCAAGGTGAATGCGGTCGCCTATTTCCGGCCTTTTGAACCGGCGAAGGCGATTCTCGAGGTAGAGAACTACCTGTATGCCACGAGCCAGATTTGCCAGACTACTCTCCGGAGCGTCCTGGGTGAGTATCAGTTAGACGATCTTCTGTCCGAACGGGACATTATCAACCGCCGGCTCCAGAAGATTATCGATGAGCAGACCGACCCGTGGGGGATTAAGGTCTCGATGGTCGAGATCAAACATGTCGACCTGCCCGAGAATATGCAGCGGGCGATCGCCCGCCAAGCCGAAGCGGAGCGGGAACGCCGCGCCAAGGTCATCCATGCGGAAGGTGAATTCCAGGCATCCCAGAAGCTGAGCGACGCGGCCGCGATCATCGGCAAAACACCGATTGCGCTCCAGCTCCGGTTCCTGCAGACCCTGACCGAAGTGGCTACTGAAAAGAATTCTACTATCATTTTCCCGATACCGCTTGACCTCTTAACCCCGTTTTTGAAAAAGGATAAATAATAGTTGAGATCGATAACTAACCACGGAAGGGGAAAAAGAGAAAGATTGAACCACAGATGGATACGGATAAACACAGATGACACAGAAAAAGAATTTAACACGGATTAAAGGATGATGTCGATGCGCAGCATAGATTGAGCGTTATGCGAAGCATCGGTTGTTACTCGAGAGTAGACGCGAAAGCATCCACGTAGTGAAACCAAGCGAAATTAAATGCGGCGCGTCCCAATCAGATAATGGACGCGACATAGATTGAACGAAGTGAAATCAACCACGGAAGACACTGAGGATACGAAAAGAGTAAGGAGCGACGGAGCGGAGGAGCAGAGGAGAAAAATAAAGAATTTACCACAAATTGAAAATAGGGGCAATAGACGTGACCATTTCCATTATTAGTTTTCGTTTGTGATTTCTTCGTGTCCATTCGTGGCAAACTCTTTTTTCTCTTTGGTCCTCCGCTCCTCATCCCTTGCTCCTCGCTGCTCGTACCTGCCGTGCCAATCCGTTTTTACAAGTATCTGTATTCGCTGTCTTCCGTGTCTTCAGTGGTTGAACCATCTTTGTGGCCTTTGTGGTTGAATCTTTTATCTGTGTCAATTCGTGGTTAAAATTATTCACTTTCTGTGTCTTCCGTGTCTTCAGTGGTTTAATATTTTATTTCTTTGTGAGCTTTGAGGCCTTTGTGGTTCAAATTTCCTCTTTTATTCCATTCTTGACTTCTCCTCTTAAGGCGGTACAGTAACCATTATAATGATAAGCCCAGGGCTCTATATCGTAGCAACGCCCATCGGCAACTTGGAGGACATCACCTTGCGGGCGCTTTCCGTGCTGAAAGAAGCGTCGGTTGTTGCCTGCGAGGATACCCGCCATACCGGGGTGCTGCTTCATCATTACGGGATCAAAAATCGGGTTTTGAGCTTTTATGAGTATAATAAACGCCAGCGGACTCCGGAGATTATCGAACGGTTAAAAAAAGGCGAAGCGGTGGCATTGGTTTCGGATGCGGGCACGCCGGGAATCTCCGATCCGGGCTACTATTTAATCCGGGAGGCGATTAAAGAGGGCTTACCGGTGATTCCCATCCCCGGTCCATCGGCGATTCTTGCCGGCTTGGTGGTCTCGGGTCTGCCGTCCGACCATTTTATCTTCGAAGGATTTTTGCCCAAGCGGGAAGGCCGGAAGACAAAGAAGTTGAAGGAACTCGTAGCCGAACAACGGACGATGGTCTTCTACGACTCGCCCTATCGAGTGATGAAATCATTACAATCGATGCTCGAATTATTCGGCGACCGGCGGATAGCGCTCGCACGGGAGCTGACGAAAAAATTCGAGGAAGTGCTGCGGGGGAGGATTTCTGAAATTATCGAACGGCTGAAAGACCAGCGGTTGAAAGGCGAGGTTGTGCTTATCGTGGAGGGTTATGAGGGAGAGTCTTAGAAGGTTCGGTCGGGGCCTGTTACGTCCGCTGGTCTGGCTTTTTGGTGCTTTGCGGATTTCGCCCAATGCGGTAACGATTGCGTCCCTCGTGTTGAGCATCGGTGCCGGCTATCTGTTCTACCGGGGGATGTTCGTCGTCGCCGGAATCATAATGGCAATCGGCGGGATTTTCGATACGGTCGATGGCGAACTGGCACGCTCCCGGAATCGGGCGAGCCGATTCGGTGCTTTTTTAGATTCGAACTTGGACCGGTTCTCGGAATTTTTTGTTCTGTTCGGGATTTTCCTTTTTTACTTTCCATCCCCAACTTCGATTTTGATTGTCGGTGCACTTTTTTCGTCGATTATGGTCAGCTATGCCCGCGCCCGC
Organism: uncultured bacterium; assembly: GCA_964356135.1. Taxonomy (GTDB): domain Bacteria; phylum Hydrothermota; class Tepidihabitantia; order CAYHGV01; family CAYHGV01; genus CAYHGV01. The sequence goes on along the minus strand of CAYHGV010000053.1, from coordinate 15,077 downwards.
GCCGAAGGGGTTAATACCGAATGCCGGATCGGTATCTTTGAGCGTCCGCTGCGGGTCTTTGTGCTGACCCTGGGTGCACTCTTTTTGAATAAACGGCTGTTCCCGATTGCTCTCTGGATTCTTTTCGTCGGGACAACCGTTACCGTCGTTCAGCGTGTGATCTACGTGCTGGTCAAACTGAAAAAAACCTGATGAAATTTTATACCTTTGAAGTAAAACAGGAACGCTGCCTGTTAGTCGGCTTGGCAAAAAATAATCAGACTCGCTGGGCAAAAGTCGATTCGTTAGAGGAATTGGCAGCACTGGCCCTGACCGCGGGCGGAATTGTGGTCGAAAAGATACTGCAAATCAGACCGCGGTTTGAGCCGAAAACCCTGTTAGGCAAGGGGAAGATAGAGGAACTACGGGATTTGGCGCAAAGGTATAGCATTGACCTTTTGATTTTCGATGAACCCCTGAGTCCTTCCCAGATCCGCAATATCGAAGATATGACCAAGGTGAGGGCAATTGACCGCTCGGCACTGATTCTCGATATCTTCGCCCTCCATGCCAAGACCGCCGAGGCAAAGATGCAGGTTGAGCTCGCCCAGCTCGATTTCCGTTCTACTCGATTGACCGGTTTTGGGACCGAGCTTTCACGGCTCGGAGGCGGGATCGGCACCCGAGGTCCGGGTGAGAAAAAATTGGAAGAGGACCGACGTCGAATCCGGGAACGGATTTCGGTATTAAAAAAAGAGTTAAAAAAGATTGAACAGGAGCGTCAGGTTCAACGCAAACAGCGGCGGGAGTTTTTCAATCTCTCGTTAGCCGGCTATACCAATTCCGGCAAGTCGACCCTGATGAACCGCCTCACCCAGGCCGAGGTCAAGGTTGCACCCTACCTGTTTGCGACCTTGGACCCGAATACGAAACCGCTCTTTCTCAAAAAGGGGTTCAAGGTTCTGTTGACCGACACCGTCGGTTTCATTAAAAATCTTCCCCATGAGCTCGTCGCTTCGTTTCGGGCAACCTTAAGCGAGATCCGAGATGCGGATTTAGTCCTTCAGATCATTGATGCTGCCGAGAACGAAACCGAAGAAAAGATTTCAGTGGTGCGAACGGTTCTGGATGAAATCGGATGCCGGAAGCCCGGTCTGCTCGTCTTTAATAAGATCGATCGTTTATTTGAAGAAGAGATGATTGCCCGGCTCAAGCACCGCTATCCGGAGGCGGTCCTGGTTTCGGCATTGACCGGTGAAGGCATCGAGGAACTCAAGAGAGCAATTCTCCGATTTATTGATCAGCGTCTCGTTATCCGGACCTTTACCGTGCCGGTTGAGCGCGGCGATGTCATCTCCCGACTGTATGAGGTGGGTGAAGTTATAAAAAAGGTGGAACGGAACGGAAAGCTGCAACTCAGGGTGAAAGGCGGCGAAGGGATTTTAGCCCGGGCCCGAAAAGAGATCGCATCCGCGCTGAAAAAGTGAAAATCGTTGTAGCGGTCGGATTTATCCGATAGTCATAACGAGGAGGGAGAATGGCTGCATATGTAACAGCGGAAACCATGCATAAAAAGGTGAAGGAGTGGCTACGGGCAATCGAAACCTACAATCTCCATTCTCTCAGGCTGAATCCAAACAAGACTGTGCTCCTCGTCATCGACATGCAGAACGATTTTCTTTTAGACGACGGACCGCTCTTCACTGAAGGCGGCAAAGCCGCAATTCCCAACGTAAAAAAAATGATCACCGCTTGCCGGGCAGCGAACATACCCATTATCTATACTGTCCACGCCCATGATGACCCGGCACGGGATGGGGGGATGACCGCGGTCTGGTGGCCGGAGCTCGGGGATAAAACGGCACTGGTCAGCGGTACCACCGGTGCCGAGATTTATTCGGAATTGGCTCCTCTTCCGGATGAGAAGATTATTTACAAACACCGCTACAGCGCATTCTACAATACCGATTTGGAGATTGTTCTGCGCGGGCTTAAAACCGAAGACATTATCATTGCCGGGTTAATGACCAATATCTGCTGCGAGTCGACCGCCCGGGACGCTTTTTTTAGAGATTTTAGGATTTTTTTCTTAGCCGATGCGACCGGTTCGATCGCGGAGGAATTACACATCGCAACCTTGCGGGCGTTGGCGTATGCCTTTGCCTATGTTACGACCGTCGATGAAACGGTAAAGCAGATTGGCAAAAATACGTAGGGTAATACTGGACGACCGGATTAAATCGTAACTTCTTCGGTCTTACTCCGGATAGACCGAGACCCGTTTCCGCTTCTGGCTAATCCATTCGAATTTTACTACACCATCCTTGAGTGCAAAGAGGGTGTCGTCGCGACCGCGGCCGACATTGAACCCGGGATAGATAGCGGTTCCATGCTGCCGTAAAATGATATTGCCTGCCCGGACCCGTTCCGAGCCATATTTTTTAACACCTAAGCGCTGGCCGGCACTATCCCGGCCATTGCGGGAAATACCCTGTCCTTTTTTATGTGCCATCGTCTCTCCTTATTCTTAAGCCTTCTCCTATCGGAGAAGAACTAATTTACCAACTTTTTTGAATCCTTCGGTTTCTAAATTGTAGAAATAGACTCCAGCCGGCGTTTTCCCACTGTTCCAGTGCAGATTATAGTGAGCCGGTTTCAGGTTATTACCTTTAAGCAGGGTAGATACTAATTTCCCGCTCGCATCATAGATTTTGAGAGTAGCATGCTGCGATTGGGGAAGCTGGAACTGGAAGCTAACATGGTTATTGAACGGATTGGGAGAAACCGAGAATTGTAGCAAGCTGATTTCGGTGCCGGTTTGGCGGCAGTCTTCAGCAACCGAAACCGGCAGTCCAAACCAGTTGAGGATCCGAGCCATCAGTTCTTCCTGCTGTAAAAACCGTTTCGGGTTGCCCGCCACTGCCTCAAACGGGAAACCGAAATAGACGACCTGGTAACCATCGGCATATTTTATCCCGGCACCACCATCAGCGATGTCCTTATAGGTGAAAACCATTGTTGCCGGTGAAATCGGGCTGATCACATCCTTGGAGCCGGCGAGAAGGTAACCCATTGCCAGGCTGTCATCCAGGCCAATGGGATCGGTTGGGATGCCGACCGCAATCGGAGTCGGGGCATTGGGTGCAATAAACCGGGCGTGGAGGTACTGCGAATAAAAACTGTTATTCTTCAACTCTTCGCCCGCATTTTGGCTCGAGAGGAAGAGTTTACCACCGCTATTGAGAAAACTGGTTAAAGCCGAAATATCGGCTGCGCTCAAAGTGGCGGTCTGGCGACCGGTGAACCAGATAATAATCGAATCCTGAAGCCCAATTTTTGACATGCTCGGCGCGATACTGCCCTGAGCTTTTACATTCCAATAATCGTAGGTCAGATTAAGGTTGTCGAGTGCGCGCTGATAGCAGGTCTCGACGGTATCGCCGTCATCGTCGTCGACCACCATAATACCAGGCCAGCCGACCATCAGCCTAAGGGTATCTGATTTTTTATAACCGGCGAGATTGGAGGTTAACTCAAGAACGAGTTTACCGGTGTGGGCTTGTGCCTGGGGGATGATTGTGAAAATAAAGGGATTGAAAAGATTATCACCCGAACTGCCAGCCGGTATTGTGCCGAATGGTGCAGTAGCAGTGTTGATTGAAACGGTCGGGTCCAGACTGACCAGCCGACCGGATACGCCGGTCGCATCACCCCATCGGTTTTCAACCGTAACACTCAGCTTGACCGTTTCACCCGGTTCGGCACGACCATCACCATCCCCACCGGTCTGGTCATCGGTCGAAAAATCCTTCAATGACAGCAGCGGGAGGTATCGGCCGACATCAAAATTTGCATACATCAAAGAGTCGGAAGCGCTGATATCAAGGACCGCGACTTTCGTGTCATGTTCTTCGTAGTCAAAGGTCGTGGGATAGGGGAGAAAGCCGGCGATATAATTGCGATTTTTGGACCCGGGGAAAGGATCACCGTTATCACCCGGGCTGGAGTTCCGTTCTAACTGGAATAAGCCGTCCGCCTGTTCTACCGCAACCTGAAAATGGGCGGAACCGGGCGGGGACTCACCGGGGATATACTGATGGTCGTTGCCATAGATACTCTCATCGATGTGGTAGATGAGGAGGCCCGAGCTCGGGATAAAAGAATCAAAGAGTCCGGTTCGCTGGCGGTTTTCTACTAAGAAATACTCCTCCACCGGTGCTCCGTCGGTCCAGAGCTTATAGATTACCGCATTATGCTCGATTTCGGGGATGGGTGCATGAACCAGGTAGCTGTTAACAACCAGCGGGTCAACCCAACCGAGAGCAGTCTTGCACCAGGCATCGAGATGGGCCGGCGATGAACCCAAATAACCATTCCAGGATCCTGCTGCCATTAGAGTCCATTCACCTGCGCCGTGCGAATCGTAATCATAATCATAGAGGTCAGGCAGTCTTAAAATATGGCCGTACTCGTGGCAGAAGACACCGACATCGATGAGAAGCCCACTGCCATGTTCTTCGGGCTGAATTGAATAGGGACCAATTTTGATCATGCCGCCGTCGTGTGCCGGGTCATTGGTGGTATAGTCGGTCCAGCTCATATGGGACCAGATCTCCCCGGCTCCACCTTCTTCATAGCCGGCGTCGCTGTGAACTATATAGACCGCATCCACCATTCCATCGTCATCGCCCGAATTGGGGATGCCGTCCGGACCATCGTTATCATACTGACCGAAATCGATCGCAGAATCGGCTAATGCGACTGCCTCGTTAGCCAGTTCCTGGCTGTGGGGAAAGCCGTACTCTTCCGCATAGTAGCTATAACTGAGGGCAGAACGGAACCAGCTGCGAGTCGGAGGTTGAGGTGCGACCCCGCCGCTAAAATTGAATTTGCCAAAAGAGTTTTCTCGGTAGAAATCTTTCATACTTCCGGTCGGGTAGGTGTGAACCGAATAGAGGAGGGTATCGTAGGCTGCGGGCGGATGGTTCGAGGTGTCAGCGGGATTATCGTCGAAGTCGATCAAAACCGCAATCCCGGAGCCGGAAGTTATTGGCATGCGCAGAGCAAAGCGGTGTTCCGCTCCCTGTAAAGCAACCCGGTCAATCTGCCACCGGTCTTGAGCCTCGCGGTAAACCTGGGTTACTTCTTTGAGCTTACCCGCGCTGCGCAGCCGATCGACAAAATCGGGCTGGAGCGGCATTGCTACAAGCCGGTCCGAATTAACAATAAAAAGTAGAGCCAAAAAGCCAACTACAAAAAGGAGTTTTTTCATTATTTTACCTCCAGGTTTGAAATACTCCCGTATCAAAGAATTTAGCCAATCACCCAATATTGTCAAGACCGGGAGGTTACTGCCCTATCCGCTCCACGGTTTCTTTAAAATTGTAGGTTTTTAAGAGCCCTTCGAGGCGCAGCTTGTAGGCGATTTCATTGTAATCCTCAGCAAAATCGCGGGCGTTACGCTGGGAACCGAAATAGAACCGGGGGAAGAGAAACGAAAAGATAAGGACGGCATCCAGATACTTCTTGGTTTTTATCGTATAGACGATTCCTCCAATGCAGAGTCCATGTGCGAGCAATGCCGATAACCCAATCCGATAGCGGCCGCAGTAGATTTCGCCGGAGCCGGGCAGAATCGTCGAAAGCACCGCCGAGAGGCTGGGATTGCGTTTTGGCAACTGTTTCAGCGCTGCCGTAGCGGCTAACAAAGAATCGGCTTGTGCCATACGGAAATTCTCGGTTGCATCGGCCAGGTTTTGCTCGAAAAGGTTTAGAAATCCGGAAAGCCGATAGAGTTCTTTTTTTCCTTCACTTTCCGGGCTGAACAAGAGCAGATCGGTCAATTCTAATTGGGCTAACGGATAGTTTTCTTCACTAATATAGGTCTTGATAAGATTGAGTTGGGCTTTTTTTGCCCAGGGCGGAGAATGGTCGCAGAGACCTTTCAGGGTTTTTTCGGCTTTGGAAAAGTCGCCCGCGCCGGCGTAGGAGAGTCCTAATCTGAGCCGGGCATAATCGGCGAGGCTGTCATCAGGACAATAAAAAAGGAAGCGCTCGTATTCGGTGGCGGCATTGTAAAAGTCGTTCTCTTGGTAGAATGAGTCGGCAAGGGGGAGGGAAGAGAGAATAAAAAATATGATCATGAGGGATAAATTCCAATCTCTAAACTTGTCCTGAGCGATACGAAGAGATTCTTCGCCTGCGGCTCGAAACGGCACCAAGGGTGCCGCCGAGCCGAGCTCAGAATGACAGCGCCTCGAAACGAGACGAGAAGCGAAGGATCCGAAATTCTAAACAAATCTAAAACCCTAATATCAAATATTCCACGTGGTTTGGATTTTAGAACATTGAGATTTAGATATTGTATAGTCCGCCACGGGGTATGGCGGATTAGTTTTTCGGATTTAGTCCGCCATACTTCTTGGCGGATTAATACTCTGTATCTGTCTGTGTGCATCTGTGGTTATTGTTGAAAATAGCTCCGGTAGTCAGGGGCAAGATTGACCGTGCCGAGCAGTGCTTCAATTCTGGATAGATACTCCCGTTTTTGCAATTCGTTATAATCCCGGGCAGCAAGATTGGCACCGTAGACATTCCCTGCCCAGAAAACCAATGCCAGTGCACCTAAAAATGAGAATTTCAGGGGTTCGTCGGTCTTGTAATAATAGTAGGCGGCGGCACCGAAGGTGGTTATCGTCATCAATGAAAACAGGCCGTCACCGAGGCGGCCGGCATAGGTCTGGCCCAAACCCGGTATGAACAGCGAGAAAGCTGTGGCGGCGGCACGGCTGCGGGAAGAGATGCCGTGACCATTGAAATTCGCGAGTTCACCCAGGATGGCGTCAGCTTTAAAAACCCGGGCGCCGGCTCGGAAATTCCTTTCCTTGAAAAACGACCAACCCGAAAGTATCTTCGCCTGGTAGCCGAGGTCACCGGTGATATGCGATGATGCCTGCCGAGCTTTCGGGTAGTTACCGGCGAGAAAAAAGGTTCTTGCCGTTTCGTAATCGTAGAGCATCGCCCGGTTACTGTCCTGGGTTTTGCAAGTGCTGAAAATTTTTAGAGCCGATGCAAGACTGTCGGTTCGTAGAAAGCTCTCGCCGGTCATAAAACGGGCATAGGCTTTGGTCGAAGCATCGGTTGAGGTGAACAGCGTCCGTTTATATTCAGCTGCGGAACGAAGATAATCTTCCTGACCGAACAAGAAATCGGCAAAATCGGTTTCTTGGTTCTGGTGTTCAACCGGTGCAGTGAGCGAGGCTGGGCTGGGATTCCCAACGACTACGGGAGCCTGGGCAAGGATAGAGTGGTTTTCGATCGGATCGTAGAGCCGGTCGTTGACGATCCCGAAATAATATATATCAAAATAGCTCCAGGCGGCAAAATTACAGCGCTCAAGCCGGTCGGCAGTCATGACCACGCCCCAGAACATCCCGTATTTATTTATCGCCTGCTTGGAAAAATTCGAGCAACTGGGTGAGAAGTTACAAATTTCTCTTCCCTGTAACGGTGAAATCAATTTTTGATAGACTCCGATCGCCCAATTGCCGGTGACCGAAAGGGAGTTGTATGGTGATGCGAAAAGTGAGCCATTAAAGATGACACCTACGAGAACCAGATAGAATTTTTTCATTACTCCGCCGGTCGAGAATTTATCGTGCCGGTTCATAATGGACTGTCAATAATGGTATCGTGGTTAAAGTTTTTATCGTCCCGTTCCGGAAAATCCTCGTTGTAGTGGAGACCGCGCGATTCTTTGCGCTCGAGTCCGCAGTGGACGATGAGCCTGGAAATGGTGAGCATGTTGGCAAGTTCCTTGACCTCGCTGTTGACGGTGGAAGGCGGGAGAATCGGGCTAACTTCCTGGTTGAGTTTCTCCAATTCCTGCCGGGCGTCAACCATACCGCTGGTTGTCCGGACAATGGCAGCATAGTTCCACATCAGCTGTTTGAGCTGGGTGCGGAGACGGGAGAGATCATCGTTGACGGAAATAACCGATAATTCGGGAATGTTGGGCTGAAAAGAAATATCGGTCCCGACCCAGTCCTTGGCTTTCACTGCCGCCCGGTCGGCGAAGACCAGGCCTTCGAGCAGTGAGTTGGAGGCTAAGCGGTTGGCACCGTGGACGCCGGAGCAGGCGCACTCGCCGGCGGCAAAGAGCCGTTTGATGCTCGTCCGGGCCCAGAGGTCGGTTAAAATCCCGCCGCAGACATAGTGGGCAGCCGGCACGACCGGAATCGGTTGCTCGTTGATATTAATGCCGAAGTCTAAACAGGTTTTGAAGATTTTAGGGAATCGGGTTCGGATATACTCTTTATTTACCTGAGTTACATCGAGCACAACATGGGACTCCTTCCGCTTTTTTAATTCGGCATCAATCGCCCGGGCGATGACATCGCGCGGTGCAAGATTTCCCAGCGGATGGTCCTCGGCCATGAACGGATGGCCATCGAGGGTTTTCAAAATTCCTCCTTCGCCCCGCACCGCTTCGGAAATCAGAAATGCGCGGTCGTCGATTTTATGACCGTAGAGCGAAGTCGGGTGGAACTGGATGAACTCCATATTGGCAATCCGGGCTCCCGCTTCGTATGCCATTGCTATGCCGTCACCGGTGGCGATTCTCGGATTGGTGGTGTGAAGATAGACCTGACCGATGCCGCCGGTTGCCAAAAGCGTTGTTTTGGCAAGGATAGATTTAATTTTGCCCGTCTTTAAATCGATAACCGAAGCCCCAAAGCATTCATTGTTAATGGTTATAAGATTCAGAGCAAAATGGTCCTCAAGTATCTGAACGTTTCGTTGATGGAGGGCGGATAAGAGCCCTTTTTCGACCTCATAGCCGGTCGAGTCTTTGGCATGGACAATTCTCCGTCGGGAATGTCCGCCTTCCTGGCCTAAATCGAACTTCGGGTTTCCCGATGTGCCCTCGGTGCGGGAAAATTGGACACCGATGTCGATTAGCTCGGCAACGAGCTGCGGTCCTTCGGTGGTCGTGACCCTGACCGCTTCCTCATGGGCCAATCCTGCACCGGCGCGTATGGTATCGTCATAATGGATTGCCGGTGAGTCGTTGTCGGCGAGAGCAGCGGCAATGCCGCCCTGGGCATAGTTGGTATTCGATTCCGAGTCTTCCTTTTTTGTCGCGACCAGGACCGAACCATACGGAGCAGCTTTTACGGCAAACCAGAGTCCGGCAATGCCCGAACCAAGCACTAAAAAATCGGTTTTAAGGATTTCACTCACGGGCAAATACTATCAACCACCGATGCCACCGAGACTAAAACATAATTTATTGTAGCATATTTCAAAAATTATCATCTTTGTGGTTCAATCTTGCAGTGTTCAAAAACGATAAACAAACATGACGCCCGGTTTATCATTGACCGGCGCAAATCCGATTTTATTCGACAGCGGTTTTTCTTTTGTGAAAAAAATGATGTCGACGACGCTCACAATTCGGTTGAGGATGAGACTGCCCAGGGCGAACGAAGCGCGCTGGAGCGCAACCCGGGCTGACCGCCGGATGCTCCAGTAGTCGAACCGTAACGAATCGGGCTGCCAGTTCCACGCGGCATCTCCGAAGTAACCGTGTTTCGTGAGATACTCCTGCCGTTTTTCGTAGGCATCGGGCAGGGTGTCAGGATAGCGCTGCCGCGCCTCCCGCAGGATCAGATCGTTATACTCATCGGAATTGTCGTAATCCTCGAGCAGGGCGTAGTAGTTTTCCTTCTGGTTATTTGAAGCGCCGGCAGACGAGACCGCATAGAGTTTGGCATTGTTGTTCTGGGTCGAGCCGTACCAGTAAGCGGTTCCCCAGACAAACCAGAATATCCCATCGACCCAGAGAAAGACTTCGGCTTTGGTCCGGTTGCCCAATAGCCATTCGCCACTACCGGGCAGAATCCCGGAAGCGATAACCGCGCCGGTGTTTGGTTTATCGGCTGCGCCGACGATTGAAAAAAGCAAAGTCAGGGTCAATAAAAATTTCATTTCCGCCTCCTTGGTACATTGAAGTGAACAGAGTAAGCATTGAATGAAACTGAATTAAACATTGAGTTAGACTGAGAAATGTGGTGCAGTAAATAGAATTTTTTCTCAGTTTCCATCAGTATTCCTCAGTCTTCATCAATGCTATCACTTCACTACTGCTACTTTAAAGAACAGCACTTTCTGCTCGCTGCCTTTTTTCACCGCTAACCGGATGATGTAGACTCCGCTTGCGACTGACCGCAGGTCGATTTCGGTTTCGTTGTACATATTAGCGTGGTGCTGGACCGGTGTAGTATCGATGAGTTTTCCCGACAGATCGAGCACCGAGAGTTTTACCTCATCGACCGCACCCAGATAGTAGCGGGCACGGGCACGGGTAGAGCAGGGGTTAGGATAGACATAGAAATTTTTCACCAGTTCTTGAATCGGTTGCGGTTGCGGCGGCAGCTGGCTATCGAGGTATAAGCCGGTATGGGCGGGGTCATGGAGATAGCCGGGCCAGGCGAGCGCACTGGCAGTGGCGCTCCCCGGTAATTTCCAGATATAAAAATAACCGGAATCCGCACCGCAGGCAAGCTCGAGCTTCCCGTCTTTGTCAAAATCGAAGACCAGTCCGGGAACGTTGGCACTGCTCAAAGTCGCCACCGGGAACGCAGCGGTAATTTGAGCCTGGCCGTCAAACCCGACGAGCCCGGATTCGGGTGAACCCAGGACAATGTCAAGTACCCCATTGCCATCGACGTCGCTCACCACCGGTGAACTCTCGAAAATAAATTCGGTTTCGAACGTCACAATGTATAAAAGGCCGCCGATTTCGACGATGGCGTTGGTGGTAAAGAGCGAATCTTCCTGAATCGGGAAATTGTTGACCAGGGTGCCGTTATAGTTAAAGGCATAAATTCTATTTTTAGCGGTGAGGACGATCTCTAAAAATCCGTCGCGGTTAATGTCGGCAAGGGCGGGTGATGAATGGACCGGACCAGTCAGGACGCGGTTGCCCTGATATTTGACCTGGCCGGAATCATTGAGAGCAAAGACCCGATAGCCGCCTTCGGCTCCTGCCACTACACAGATTTCTTTTTTGCCGTCGCGGTCAATATCGCCGACTGCCGGCGAACCGAAGGCATAGACCGAACTCTGGGAGAGGGTGACTGGAAAATTTTTCACCAGTTTCCCATTTTTATCTAAGAGGAATACTCGATTATCCGAGCCGAGCAGCGCAAGCTTCGGGTCATTCTCATCGGTGATCGCGGCACCGCTCCGGAGTTCGGAGTTGACCAGAACCGGGAAACCGGAAAGCGTTTTTCCGGAATCGTCAAGCGCATACAGCTTCATATCCATCGAGCCGACGACGATCTCTTTTTTGTTGTCGTTATTGAGATCGACCAACAGCGGAGCCGCCCGCACCTTGTCGCCGGTTGCAACCGGGAATCCAGGTAACCGGACCAGGCGCCGGTTCAAAGTATCGGGTGAAAAGGCATAAATTTTTCGGTCGTCACAGCCCATAACAATTTCCGGTCGGCCGTCACCGGTCATATCGCCTAAAGCGATGGCAGACAGCGTAGAATCGGGGACGGTCGCCGCAACTCCATACTGGTCGCCAGTATACGAACTGCCATCCGCACGCCAGATATAGACATAACCATCTTTAGCCGAGACGACAACCTCGTTCTTGCCGTCGCCGTCCAGATCACCGTAGTTCGGAGCCAGGAACGGCGCAGCATGGGCAGTATACTGGGGAAAACCTTTCAGGTATTGGCTGTTCTGGACCGAAACCACCATGACCGTGTCCGGCGGACTTGCAATTTCTACCGTGAGATTGGTTTTTCCGTAGTAGCCGTCGGAGTTGGGATTGTTCGACGGACCGAAGCGGTGATTGTTACCGACAAAGAACGGGTCCAATCGTGAACCTTCGGTTGCTTCGGTTGTTATCCCTTCCACCCAATTATCGAAATCCTGAATTCCGTCCGCTTCCTCCAAATCTACGCCTTTGTGGGGCAGGAACGGCGGAGGGATATTGACGGTATTGGTGCTCAAATTGTCGTCGATTGTTTTCTGGTCGACATGCCAGATGAGAATACCGGAGCCGGGTAGAAAGAAATCGTATTCACCGTCTTCGACATAAATTGGCACTCCATCTTCGACATCAACGATGAGCGTATCTTTTTTTCGGATATCGGTCTGGCGGTTTTCAACTAAAAAATACTCGGAAGGAGTTATGGGAATTTTTATTATTGTCGTTTGATCCAGAGAATCACGGGTCCGAAACAATACGGTGTCCATTTCGGTTGCATAGACCGGAATCGAATCCTCGGGTGCAGCGACGACTTTCGGCGTAAGCCAGCCCAAATAAATTTTATGCCAGGCGGACATCATTGCCGGGATGGTGCCGAGTGGCACCCCACTGCCCCAATCGCCCAACCAGCCGCCATTGCCCATAATGTCCCAGCCACCCACACCCATGGAATAACCGGTAACATCGTAGAGGTCGGGCAGACCTAAGAGATGGCAGAATTCATGAACCAATGTTCCCTCGAGGCCGTTCATCCCGATGGCGGAAACCTCGCCCGACCAGTTGGTGTCCTGCCGCGCCATTTCGGGCAGGATCGTTGCTTCGCAGATTTCGGTAGTTCCTTCATCGGCTAAGATGCAGGAGTCGCCGAGATAGGTCATTAAAGCGTTCGGACCCATAGTTCCAGCCCAGAGGTCATACGGGCTGTTATACTTAATATCGGTCTGGGACATCGAGCCGGCATGAAAGATTATCAAGGCATCGAATTGGGAGAAGTCGACTTCCTGGTCTGCTACCTTAATTGCATCCCGCAGCAATCGGCAGAGACCGTTTTCCATTTCGGCAAAGTCTTCGCTGGTATAGACCGGATGGCCGTAGTAGAGCATATCGCGCGGAAGCTGGTAGGACTGAAGTTCGGCTTGGGGCATGACGGTATACACTAACTCCTGTTTTCCATGGGAGTTATTATAGATGTAGTTTCTCAAAAACTGGAGTTCGCGCAGAAAATAGGTTTTGGTATGGGGCGGGTCATAGAAAAGGCCGTCGCGGGGTCTTAAAAAGCCTTTCATGTCCATTTTGCCATTACCGGTGGTCAAGGTGTCGTTATCCTCAACAAATTCGACCCGCAATGCCAGCACCCTTAACGTATCAACCGTGCCGCGTTTGGCACTGGTCCAGATGCGCGGGAGGAGCCGACCGGAAACTTCGCTTCGGGTCATAGCCTGTCTCTTAAAAAGCTGGTTTATAACTTTTATTTGTTCCGAAGTCGGCGAGAAACTGGAACGCTCGAGCGTGACCCTATCCGCCCAGGTAACTGTAAAAAAAAGCAGGGGTAAGAGTATTTTTTTCATTTTTCCTCCTTACGAATGTTTAAGGAAATAAAAATGCAATAAATATCTGTGTCTATCTGTATTCGCTTCGTTCCGAGGCGCCATCTGTGGTTAATATATTTCTAAAAGTTTGTCTTCCGCGTTTATCCGTGTCACGCGCCTCGTTTCGAATGATATTTTGTGTTCTCCACTATCATCTATCATCTTACATCTCTCATCTGCAGTATACGGAGAGAGAGGGATTTGCTACCCGCCGTACTTCTTGGCGGGCCCATATCCCAACCTCTATTATCTAAATTACGGAGAGAGAGGGATTTGAATCGATACTTCGCCAAATCCTTCCTCTTACCTAAAATACGGAGAGAGAGGGATTTGAATCGATACTTCGCCAAATCCTTCCTCTTACCTAA
>CAYHGV010000053.1:0-1256 GCA_964356135.1 uncultured bacterium | reverse complement strand
AATACGGAGAGAGAGGGATTTGAACCCCCGGTCCGCTTCAGCAGCGAACACGCGATTTCGAGTCGCGCGCCTTCGTCCACTCGGCCATCTCTCCATATAGCTATTAAGCATTGAGGTAAAGTGAGAATTTTGAACCAAGCAGATTTTTCTCAGTCTCCATCAATATTTTCTCAGTTTCAATCAATGCACTATCCTTTTTCATTGTTGCTTTTAGCCTGTAGCCTTTTAACTCTAAAAAATTCTTGCAGCAGTTTTTTCGTCTCCTCCGCTAATACACCGCTTGTGACCTCAAACGTATGGTTGAGCGAGCCGTCCTTTGGTATGTTGTAAACCGAACCGCAGGCTCCAAATTTCTCGTCGCAGGCACCGAACACGAGTTTCTTAATCCGCGCCAAAACGAGCGCACCGGTGCACATCAGACAGGGTTCAATCGTCACATAGACCGTGGCTTGGTTCAGCCGCCAGTTATTGAGGCTGGTGGCTGCTGCCGAGAGGGCGATAATCTCTGCATGGCCGGTGGGGTCGCGCAAGTTCTCGGTCCGGTTATGTCCCCGGCCGATAATCGCATTATCACAAACGACGACTGCGCCGACCGGAACTTCTCCTTCTTCCAGCGCCATGTTCGCTTCTTTCAATGCTTCATTCATCCAATACTCATCATTCATCTTTCCTAATCACTACGCACTTTGCACTGCGCACTGCCTTATTCACGCGCCCGGTGAGATTCGAACTCACAGCCTACGGATTCGTAGTCCGGCACTCTATCCAATTGAGCTACGGGCGCGATGGAACAGTGCAGAGTGTAACGTGCAAAGTGCACAGGTAAAGAGTTCTTTTCGTCACCACGTACTTGGCACTATGCACTTCGCACCGTCGTGTAGAGCTACGGGCGCTTCGCTAATAACGAATTCTCTAAATATTATCATTATGTTCATCTTATTCGTTCATCGGTTCGTGCGGCTTGCCACAAGCCGCACGAACTGCAATCATTCGCTTAATTGTCTTACAAAAACTGTAATATTATCACTGTTAAAAGTCAAGAGCGAAATTCTGGAGTTTCCTTATTTTTGTAAAGAATGTAGTGCGAACCTTATAGCGTAGTGTCTTCGCTTATTTTTAAAAGATTTGTAACGGTTTGAAGATACTACACTCGTTCGCCTATTTTTAGCGGGGCTAAAGCCCCGCACTACTTATCCCCGACGGTAGTGTCAAGACTTTTGTGTAATTTACTCGGGGTTCCATAAAAGGCGTCCTTC
>CAYHGV010000052.1:12230-19695 GCA_964356135.1 uncultured bacterium | reverse complement strand
TTTATTCCATCACCGGCCTCTATTCCCCAACCGGCCTTTATTCCACCACCGGCCTCTATTCCTTTTTCTACAATCAACCAGGCATCGAGTGAAATTGTGATATTCCTGGAGGTCTTTAGCCCGCCCGATAAATGCCACCAGCCATTCTCTCGTGTCAATCCTGGATACGACGGGTCAATAATAAGATCATCTTTCTCGTTCATTCTCTCTTCTCCTTTCTAAATTCACTGCGAACCGAGTCCTTGTTTGCCGCCAGTCCGCATCTTGGTTTAGAACTCTGATAATCCCTTTCGCAATTCTTCCCCCAATTTGTCAATTCTTGCGACTACCTCTTGAAGGGATTGCAAAGGAGTGACACGAGGGACTGTTGGCTTACATAGCTCCCTCAGTTTCTCGCGACAAATAGGACAGAACGCAAGTGGTTCCGGTGAGTCGTCAAACTTGTTCGAACAATTATTGCAAACGTATATCATCATTTCTCTCCTTTCGGGTCTCCGTATCCCTGATATGTTGTCGCATCGCCCTCGGTCAGTGTGGGTTTGCTGTTTCTAATTTCTGTTGGCGGTGGTTCTTTTTCGCGGAAATAGTCTTCGCGTCTGCCGGTGCCCTCTTGCAGGGCGGTGAGAATGCCGTGCAAATCAACCAAGTCGTCGGCGTTCCATGCCTCGTGCTCGACGTAGCGCTGAAGCATCTCGACCGTTACGCCCAATTCGGCAAAGGACATAATCAGCCGTTTCTTTTCGCCCTGTGGGTCTTTGATCTCCTGCTTTAATGTCAATCGACATTGCGATTGCGCGTCCTCGATCAGATCACGCGGCAAAATCTGGAGAAGACAGTTACGCCGAAGGATAGCGCCGCGTCGATTCCTCAATTCCCGTAAATCTCTTTCGTCTGGTTTTATCCAGCCCCCTGCTTTGCGATAGATCAGTTTCTTGAAATAGTCTTGAGCATGAGCCTTGACGTTCGTTTGCATATCCCACGCCCATGCCTGAATGAGCATCGTCTCTTCGTCTTCTCTAAGCACTTCCAAGCCCCACCAGATATGTTGATAGAGGGCAGCTGCAACCGTGGCAAGGTTGACGCTGGGCCCGGTGATGATGCTTTCTCCGCGAGGGAATGAATACGTGGCTTTTTCGGCGAAAGTCTTGCGTTTGCAGGTCTGCATCACCTGTTGCCACGAGACTTCCCAATTACGGGGGAAGTTGTGCGCCAAGATCATCGCCGCTTGAATTTCTTGCATGGCACCCGCCGCCGCACGTGTCACTTGCAGTTCATGGTCGGCACGTACCTCGATGGGAGCGTGTTCAACTGTTTGTAATTCTGCTTTCTTGTTCATCTTTTCTCTCCTTATCTGTTTGCGAATGGACAACTATCCCAATACCCGCACCACTTCGGGCTACAAACCCGGTCGGCAGGGTCAGCGGGAGTGAATTGTCCTTTATCAATCACTTCACTTATGCGCTCGATGCGACGCATGAGCATATCTATATCTCTTTGAGTTCGCAGCGTCCCGATTGTAACCGCCGTTGGCTTCTTCTCGTTTTTCACCAGAGCGTCGATATAGAGACTCCTCGGCAGGCTCCCGGTTTTGGTTAGCTGCGCCAGGGCATACATCGTCAGTTGCAATGAGTTGTCGGCGTCGGCTATCGTCGGGCGTTTGCTCGCCGTCTTGGTATCTCTGACAGAGCCATTCTTCTCGACAATATCGATCTTACCGGCAAGATCAAACAGACCGCCTTCATTCAGCAGCACCCACGGCTGCTCAACCGCAAGCGGCTCGATTTGAGGCGCAACTTTCTCGTGGTGCAAAATAGACAAGGCGATTGTCGTGTCGATAGATTCTTTTTTAACGAGCGTACTTGCCGTCGCTTCTTCTTCTGTCAGTCGCACAGGTTGCATCCAGAGACCGCTGGCTTGCTCAAAGGCCAACTCCTTAACCGCCTCATCCGGCAGAAGATCGCCGGTTTCTATCTTGTGTTGCAGGTCTTTCTCCGTTGTAATGTGTGTGCTAATGCCCACAATAAGCGCTATGCCCGGCGGAATGATTTCCTCTTTCTCTGCCAATCCGAACCGCGCTCCGTAGCGTCGCCTTGCCTGTTCCCCGCATCTTGACCACGTGGCCAACATCGAGACGTGCACTTGTGGTCGTGCCATTATCTTGTCTCCTCTTCGTACTCTTTCAGCTCGCACCATCTGTCGCGGGCAATGTTAAGTTGATATGCTAATTCTTCGTCCGGTTTGTCTATACAGTTTTCGAGGTAGAACTCCAGATTGGCGATTTCCCGGTCAATGTCTCGAATCTGTTGGGCTAAACTCACTTGTTCTTCTTGCATAGGCTTTCCTCTCGTTTCTTGTCAAGCGTTTCAACCAACCAAAAAAGATGTGCAGTTGCTATCTCCTGTTTATCCCATTTCCACTGTCTGACTCGTTTAGTCAACTGGTTCCATTCTTTGTGTAAATCGTCGATTATTTGTTTCTCAATCCTTTCTCTCACTTGTCACCTCTCTACTGTTGGGCTAAACTAATCTGTGGTTGTGACATTCGGGAAAACCCTTCCATACTCCTCCTTCAGTCTTTTAATTTTCGTTAATAGTTCCAGTCTGCACAATTCGTGGTTTGTGATTTGATCGTTTGTCTCGTTCATGTGTCTTATCAAGATCGCAATACGAAGTTCTTTGCTCTTTCTCTGTTTCTTGCGCCAGAGGGCACGAAAGCCGAGCCCAATGCTGTAAATAACTGCCCGACTGAACAGCCAGAAATAGCCGACTAAGTCTCTACATAGCGCTGCGACTGTCTCTCTGACGTTTACGTGCCAGTCGTGCACTAAATCTTTTTCTTCTTCAGTTAGTAGCATCGTTACTCCTTCAGTCTTGGTTTGTTAATTCCCGCTTCGTTCTCAATCAGCTCCCGCAACAACGGCGCAGGGATGTAGATACACAGGCGATTGTAGGCTAACACCCGCAGGGCGGCGTTGATGCCCTTGTGAATACCTGCTTCTTCCTCCCTTGTCATCTTCCCGCGCCGAAGCATGGCTGCCAGCTCCTTGCGCTGATCGGCTTCGGGGAATAAATCCCTGAACAACTTGTCGATGTTCATTTCGGCATATCTCCTTTTGCCTGCGTTCAATTCTCTTGCCGCCTGTTCAAGTCGCGCTTCAAGCTTGTTAAGCCTATGGAGAATATCGCAAATCCGCGCCTCGTTTGAATCGGTCATGGTGTGCCTCCGTTCAATTCTCTTGCCGCCTGCCGCAGTTCGTTACGGTGTTCTAACAGTCGCCGCCGAACTCGTTCAATCAAAAAGTTCAGTCTACTTTTCTCCACCTCGGTAATCTGGTCGGTCTCCGCCATTGTACTGATAATGCCGGTAAGATCGTCCCCTGCTCGCTCAAGCCAGTTTGCCGCCGAGGTCAGGCGGTTGCGCACTTTGGTTCTCATGTTTTGCATGGGTTACTCCATAAATGGATCAAGGTATCTTCTATTACTGCGAGACGCTATCGGGCGTACACGAATGTAGGCGTCTTGGGCAATAGCCGCGTCGACGCTTGTGGTTGCACTAGTGCCGCCACCGGCTTCGAGCATCAACTCATCGTTGATGCAAAACCCAACGTGCGTAATGATCGGGACGCCGAAAAAAGCCAAGCAGCCAATGCTTGGCTCGGCAACCTCTCTGTTGTCAAACCGTAGCTTCTGATATAGCCCTTGTGCTGTTGCATCGTACCCTTTCGGCAGAATGCCAACGGCCTGTAGGACTTCAATCACCAGACCAGAACAATCGAATCCGGTCATGGGATTGTCTCCACCGATACGGTACGGGAGTCCCAGGAATCCCATCCCATAGTTAGCCGCAAAAGCGCGGCGTTCGTCAGTTGTCATGCGTTAACTCCCTTACCTGTTCCAATAGCCTCTTTGTCAGACGGATTATCGCTTCGTTCTCGGTTATTTTCTCGCGTAGTTGCAGTATCGTTACAGCAATAACGGCATTAATTTCCGTCAGACAGCGAACAATGCTAACTCGCGGGGATTGCTTTGTGGATGTTATTGCACATTGGATATGTGTCAAAATCATCTCCAGAAAATCAATTACCCAAGCTTTGTCAATGGCATTTTTCATTCCTTGCTCGTCAGTTGTCATTTTTCTCCCTCTTCCATGCCTTTGTTATTGGTTGCCTTAGCTTATGCATACCTGTTAGTTGTAACAGTTTCAGTGCTTTGAGTATGTCATTTACGGCATCAACGAAAGTCGTTTGATTCTGCTCCAGAATAAGGATTCTGCTGTCATCGTTCATCCTTTTACCGCACATTTTACATCTTGTCATTTTTGATCTCCTTCTCCCCAAATTGCTTCGACTGTTGTATCGAGCGCGCGGGCAATTTTGATTGCCAACAGCACATTTGGCCGATGGTAGCCCAAGCAGACTCGTGACGCATAGGATTCTGATAATCCCGTTCGTCGTGCAAGCTCGCGTTGCGTCCATTCTTTCACAGACAATAGTTTAATCAGGTTATTGATTTTTCTGGTAGATCGTTTTCTCATAGGTTCCTCTTTCTCTTTATGCAGCCTCCGCCGACCGGGGGGAGTAACAGAAAACGCCAGTCGGCTTTGGCTGCTGTTAGTTACTTGCTCTTTTTGATCTCTCCACCGCCGGAGGCGCATTTCCCATCGACATAATCCCAGAACCTTTGAGAATTGAAACGCGGGCTACACGTTCCGAAGGCATTGCTTAAAATTTCCCGGAGTTCGGGCACAAGGTATTCCTTTGCCCAAGGTTGCCGCAGGTGATTAGCGACATGGATAAAATCTTTCTTTGACATCATTTTAGCATTCCTCCAGTTTCCACTTTTAGAATGGAAGTTCATGGTTATAGCTGCAACCTTTACCAACCCCTAAATTTGTCTGAAGGATTGGCTCCAGGTTGAAAAAGATTTCAACTTCAATAAGTGCGCAAATTGCAATTTCCTTTTCCAATCTTAATGCCGGACACGGTGGGGAAATTGTCTTGAACAGTATTTCGCCCACTTGACATAATTCCTCTTTGCAACATTTGCCGCATCGAGTGCAATTCATTTTAACATTCCTCCCGCCTCCACGTATTGGGAGGCAGCTCTAAAGTTGTTTCGGCATTCCTTCAATAATCTTTCATAAGCCTCGATGGGTTGACCGTCTAAGCCTTCAACTCCGGCGATTTCTTTCAAACGTGCAGCGAATAGCGGGCAAAGCCCGCGTGAAGTCATCGCGATCAAAAGGCATCGGCTCATAAACGGAGAAGCATCGAGCTTTTCCTCGAAAATCTCAGTCTGTGCATCCTTAGTAGTTGTGAAGATCACCACAACGTGATCGGGCAGGCTTTCCAGGACGCCGAGAAAAATCTCAATCACCGGCTTGCTCATTCCATGCGATTCATTTACTATCAAGGCGTAGCTGGAATTCCCGAAAAGCGTTGTGTATGGCCACCGGTCGACAAAACTCTTGAGTATATCCGGCGTCAGTTGTCGACCGCCTATCTCAAGAGTGCCCCCTTCCCCGGCAACCTCAGTGGCGATAATTTTCGCCAACGTCGTTTTCCCGGTACCCGATTGTCCGGTGATATAGTAGGCCCGCCCGCCAAGATCGGCAGAGAGCCGTCTCAGAATCGAAATAGCCTTTTCCTGACCTATAACCTCGGCAAGGGTTTTCGGTCTGTATTTTTCTGACAGGTTCATGTGAATCGTTTAACTCGTTTGAATCTTGTCATTTTGTCACTCCTTATTTGCGCCAGCCGAGGGCCCGGTCAAAGGTAAGCACAAGTCGGCAGAGCTCTTAGGTGCCTCAATCGAGAAGTTTATATTGACGGTCTTGGTCTCTTTTTTGCGCATCTTTGGTTTGCTCCTCATGCAATAGCGTTTTCCTCAAGCTTAGCGCGGACTTCGGACAGTCGGCGCGGTTTCCAATACAAATCTCTTTCAATGCCTAAGCCAAGCTTGTTCCGGACACTCTGAAGCTCGGACAGGCTGAAATATCCAAGCTCAACTTCAAAGCCGTTGACAAGGCCAAAGAAGGTATCTTCGCCGTCAAACTCTGTGGCATACCAAGTCCATTGACTGCACGGGTCAAAGAACTTGGCCAGGACAAGATCGTCCTTGCCATCGGGCCTGATTTCAACGGATTCTCTTTGGCGCTTAAACGCCGCCTCAAGTTCCTTGGTTATTAGCTTCATATAGATAGCTCGCTAGAGTGCACCAGATCGGTCGAGACGGCAGTGGGCTGCCAGCCAAGAAACTGAATGCCGTAGATACGGTTAGCATCGGGAGCCCGGGGGGTTGATTTTTTCATTAACTTACTCCGTTTAATGATTGGGTTGTCGTCCAGTATCAATATACTATTGATATCGGTATCTGTCAAGTAAAATATCACTTGTGACACAAGATATTTTGCGTTGCCGGACAACGACTTATGAAAAAAGTTGTGTTCGGATTTTCGACACTTGCGGGGGGGTACGAAAACATTGAGGTTTTTACTTGTTTTCGGTCAATCTTGAGCGCAAACCGCGAAATAGGCAATAGATATGCGGGTAATGTCACAAAAACAATAGGTCTAGGAACGCGGTGGTGCGATGATCACCGGGGGAGCCAGTATAGATGGTGGGGGAAAATCGGCGAAACAAGCCTGAAACAAACGGCAAAAATCTTGAAAAAAATGCTTGACAAGCCGGGAGGCGGAATATAGCATTCCCCCCAATGCGCTGATCGATCAACATAGAACCGGTCAAGACGCTCCCGGGTTCCGCTTCCGGGTACGATCAGGTAAACATTTCCCTTGTAAGGGGGATAATAGGGGGATCAAGTCAATGTGCTTTGCACCTCTTTAGTCTGTCTTTAACCCATGCTTCACCGCTGTTTCAAGGCAAATTCGCCGATTGAACAATATTCTGCAAAAAAAGACTTGACAAACAGAAATTGGAGAATAGCATTCCATCATGAAATGGAATGCGTAAAGTGTGCAAGAAAGTGCAGAAAGTGCGCAAAAGAAGAGATAAGGCTGTATAATGAGTGAAAGCTGGAGTGCGAAGCCGAGTAGAACGCCTACCGATCGGCAGTTCGAAGTGTGGAACTATATTGAGATCCTTGGGCATAGCTATCCTGAAGCAGCGCAACACTTTGGATGTACGCTGAACAATATTAAACAGCTACTGGATAAGTATGTAGCTGTAGGTCATCTCCCTCCTGACTACATACAGCGCAAGCGGGAAGAAGCTAAGCGAATCGCTGGTATATCGTTACAACGCATACGCGAGGATCAAGAGGGTGGTAAGGCTGATTTACATACAGCCGTCCAGGTCTGCAAGGGTACCGGTATACTGGTTGATCGGGTGGAGTCGCACGTGACTTATGAGTCGGCGACTGATCCGGTGGCTGATCTACAGCGCGTGCTCGATATAGCACGCACGCGCGCAACCCCGACATCGACCGGGGAGAAGCCATGATAGATA
>CAYHGV010000052.1:0-12130 GCA_964356135.1 uncultured bacterium | reverse complement strand
TTGGCTCGGAGTGGGCTTGAATGGTTTATACGGTGTTACTTGGGGCCGCACCTTTTGCTGGAGATACCAGAATATCATATTGAGTTATACTCTTATTTTGATGTACGCAAGGGACGGTTGGGTCGCCTTTTGCTTATTGACCCGCGCGGATTCACCAAGACGTTTCGCTGGAGCATAGGCTTGCCGTTATGGTTGATGGTGACGAAGCCGTATGGCGTGAGTGAGGACGTGATGGGGGTGAGTCGTACGGCGACGTTGGTGGAGCGGTGTGGCGTAAAGATAGAGACGGAGTTGCAGACCAACCCGTTGATATTGGCCGACTGGGGGAATTTGTTGCAGAAGGCTCAGATCAACAGGGTTGACGAGAAGCGGTTGACGAACGGGAGTATTTGGATGGGCAAGGGGTGTGGCGCTCAGATACGCGGGTGGCATCCTGATAGTGGGCATGGCGGGACGGTGGTGGTTGATGATCTGGAAGACCCTGAGGAGTCGCAGAACCCGGAGATACGGACGAAGGATGAGGATTGGTTTAATTCCGACTTAATGGGGACGTTGGAGACGCCGGGGAATAGTGCGGCGTTGTATGTAGTGGGGACGATAGTCCACCAGCAGTCTATTCTTGCCAACTTGGCGAAGGACGATACGGAAAAGACGAAGGGATGGGTTAAGAGACGGTATGACGCTGAGGTGGGGAAGGATGGGGATGTACTCTGGCCGGAACATATGAGCAGGGAGAAATTGGAGGCCAAGAAGGCGGAGATGATGACCGGTAAGCGCGGGGTGGCGTTGTATTATCAGGAATACAGGAACATTGCGGTGGCCTCCGAGACGATGACGATCAAGCCGGAATGGATACAGTATTATGACAAGTTGCCTGTGCGGCTGAGTGAGTTATACAAGGTGATCGCCATTGATCCGGCATATTCGGAGAAGCGCAAGGCTGATTTTACCGCCGTCGTTTGTGTTGGCGTAGTTACCGCCGGAGACGATAAGTTCAAGACATATATATTGGACTCGGCGCGGGGGCACTGGGCGACCAATAAGGACAAGGCCGAAGTAGTGATGAAGATGCATGAACGCTTTCGTGCCGACAAGATTATCGTCGAGGCCAATGTCGCGCAAATCACCATGTACCACGATTTGAAGACCGAGGCTGTTAAGAGGGGGTTTTACGGGGTTAGTGTTGAGCCGGTAAAGGCTAAGCCCAAAGAGGATAAGCTGACGAGGTTACAGGATGTGGCCAATCTGTTTCAGGACAAGTACATCTATTTTCGTAAGGAAGACAGCTGGATCGCCGATGAGGTTCTACTTTTGCCGGAAGGCACGCACGATGATGGTTGTGATGCTTTGGTTTGGGCGTTGCGCACTATTAAATCGGGTATTTTGGTGAGAATGACAAGAAAACGGGCGCCTGTCGTCGATGTTAGCTATATAAATGAAGTTTCAGGGTATTGATTGTAGTCCGGCAGTTGCCGGAAGGAGAAACATATGCCGAAAGCGAAACAACCCATAGAGGATCGAGAGTCTCTACTGGAGACGCTCACAAGGCTGATCACACAAATGGAGAAGGTTGATTCAGTACATGGCTTTCCCAATGTACCTTTTGCGGTACTTACCGGCTGGATAACGAAACTGGCCGATGTCCTGAAACAGTTGCAAAACAAATGATATGAGTGATTTTCAGAAAGACGACGACAAGTTGGCAACTGCCGGATTGGATATTGAGGCGCGGTTCGCCAAGACCGTTGCTGAGGATTATGAGGTTGCCTTGCGCGCTGTCGTAGGTCGGCATCGCCGGTTTTTTCGCTATTTGCAGAAGTATAAGGCCGACAACGGTAGTGAAAGGCGTCCTATTGGACTTTCCCGCGCCAGCTCGCCGATAATTTCCGAGGCGGTCAATGTCATCATTGCCGATATTCTTGACAAGGAATTCCATACCGATCTTAATATAGATACCATCGGGCGGGAAATGTCGGACGATCACGCCGCCGCCGCTATCCGCAACATGATAAAGTACCAGGCATACGTCGGCGGTCTCAAGAGCAAGAGCGCGGAATTGGCGTTTTCCACTGTTCTTTACGGCATGGGACCGGCGAAGGTCTTTTATGAAGAGCAATACGTTCGCGCTTCTTCGCAGGTTCCCATTTATTTCCGTGGCATATCTACTCCTGTCGGTTACAGAAGAGAAATGCGGGATCAGTTGAAATACAGGGGGCCGGTGGTATCGCCAATAGATATTTTCGATTGGCTGCCCCATCCCGACAAGACCAGTATCGATGATGCCATGCCCAATATGCACAGGTTTTATCCCAGTCCGTCGCATCTGATCGATTACGCCAAGCAGGGAAGGTATCACAACATCGACCGCGTTCTTACGGCCATCGAAGAAAAGAGAATCGCGCACGAGCCATCGGCGGATGAAATGAAAGAGAAACGTCGCAAGTTAATGGGCGTCAAGTTCGACCGTACCATGTTCGCTACAAGCCCCGAATGTATAGAATGGCAGGGCTGGTTTGACATTAACGACGATGGTATTGACGAATTCTGTATCGGCACCGTTGCCCGTATCGAGGACGAAAGGAATAACCAACCCTTTCTTACCATGAGATTGGGAGAATGTGGTTACGATAGTCAGCAGTCAAACTATGTTTGTGGACGCCTTTTCCGAATCCCCGGTGAGTTTTGGGCTATTGGTATTGCCGAGATGGTGGAAAATGATGAGGATACGGCCACCGGACTCCTGCGCGCGATGCTCGATAGTTACAATCGCGTTGCCAGACCAAGAACGATAGTCGTTGCCGACCATATTGTCGACGAAACTGAACTGCAACTCCCCTGGGGCGTGGTTCACGTCGAAGCGAACGAACTCGGTACGGCGGTCGTTCAGGAATTGCAACCCGGCAGCATCGGACAGGATGGTTATAATCTTTTTCAGTGGATACAGACGAATAGCAAAGCCCGCTCCGGCGTTGGCGAAATGATGGCAGGGAGAGTCCCCGGCCAGAAAACCACCGCCACTGTCGGCACTTATGCTTTTAATCAGGCCTCGACGCGCTTCAAGAATATGCTCTGGTTCTTCGAGGACTCGTGCATTCTGCCGATTTGCGAGAGGTTTCATGCTATCAATCAGCAATATATCGATAAGGATTACGCTATTTTCGTTCTTGGCGATCAAGGGAAGTATTGGGCGACCGTTAGTCCCGCACAAATAGCCGGGAAAGTTAACTTTATCGCCCTTGGCTCTACGAAAGAGGTCGACCGACAGGTCAATATCGAACAACTGATGCGTTTGATTCAGATTTTTGGGGCGCATCCGATGCTGGCTGCGGCTATTCCCCTGCTGGCGGTCAATATCGCCGAGGAATTCAGGATGCGTAACCTGGAACAGATAAAAGTCGCCGTCGGCTACAATCAGATGCTGGCGCAGATCATGCAAGCGGCGCAAATGGGCATTACGCCACAGCAGATGCTTGCCATGCAGGGGATTCAATATCAAACGTCGCCTTCTGGCGGCAATAGTCAACCGTACGGCGGTATCCAAGAGCAAACGCCGACTAATCAAGAAGAATTACAGGCAAAAACAGGCCAAAGAATGACTGCCAACTTCCCGGTAGCGAGGTAAAAGAATGAAACGTAGTTTAATCATTGTCTTTGTTCTCATTTCCACCGCGTCTCTGTTCGGCGCCTCACAGTTCGTCAGAACGGGCAGAGCCGTTAGCGTCACCAGCGATTTTAGTCAGGATAATGTTCGCTATATCCTTCAGACAACCACCGACTCGATTTTTTGCGATACGTTGACGGACGCGCAATGGTACAATGACACGACCGTCTTTCTACCGGCCTTTCAACTACCGGGCGCAAGTACCTTCGCCATAGCGACAGTGGTTAGCGCGCGTAGCGGTGACAGTATTCTCGCCACCGGCAGAGACTCGGTGGTGATTCTTTACCAGTGGTCGCAGGATGTTATTCACTGGACGGATTTGCAGACTTCGACTTTTGCGGAGAGTACCGACGATACCGGCCGAGTCGTTTATCTGCCTAAGACGGAAGGCGGGTTCGGTAAGCCAATTCCACGCCATATACGCGGACTGGCGATCTATTCCAAGAAACTGGCCACCGATGCCACCGATCCCGATAGCAGCGCCGTTACTTACAAGACTTATTGGGAGTTTTACAAATAGATGACCAAAATGTTGACGCCTAATGTAAATCAGTTCAGTGATTGGCGGCAGAACCCCGTCACACTCTGGCTTGCGGCTCGTTTTGAATCCGAACTCAAGCGTATCCAGAAGTACCACAACGAAGCAAAGTACGAAGACCTTTGCGAGGTGGCTTCCATTCAGGCAAAAGTCAACTTGCTCGAACTTTTCCTGAAGTCGGTCTTTGTGACCGGCTCGATCTTAACTAAAGAAGAGGTATTCTCTAAGGAGGAATAACTTGAAACATAAACACTTTTTATTTCGTCTTGGCGTTGTTTTTCTCATAGCGACGTCAATGGCGGTCGCCTGGGATTTCGATACCGGCGTGCCAGATTTCAAGACGACCGGTAGAAATTGCGTCTTGTTAGCCTATGAGCCACACGCGATAACGATCATGTACTGTACGACTTATGTGCCCGGCCCTAATCGTATCAGACAGACAGCCGCCAATCCGCAATATAACGCCACCAGCGCCGGTTGGGCTATCGGTAACTGCACAAGAGTCTGGGGCAGCGTTACTGCTGATTTTCTGGGAACGATCAATCCCGATTCAATTCGCGTGACGCCGCAGTTTTCCTGCAATGGCGGAGTTAGCTGGAGTATTCCCGCCGCATGCGATACTGATGCTGTCAACAAAGGCGATAACGAGATTCGCGCTGAAGGGACACTGAATATCAGCTACAAGTACGGGCCGCTTTGTGCTGACTCGGCCTGGTGGGGCGACAGAATGCGACTGATGATTATTACCGCCTATGAAGGCGATAGTACCAGCGTCGATTCTACCGCATTTTATTCTCGCATTTTCGGGCTTAACGAGAAACAACTGAAAGTTGTCTATTAACGATTCAACCTTAAACACTTGGAATACAGGTGAAACAATGTCTGAACAAGACGTAAATAACGAACTGGACGAAACCATTGAACAGGGTGCGCCAGAACAAGAGACGCCAAAAGAGTTGACCGTTGAGGATGTTTTTAAAGCGCGTGGGTATGAAGGGAAGTGGAGGGGGAAAAACAACGCCGAGATTGTCGACGGCGCTCTCGAATCTTATGGGCAGGCAGAAGGGCATATAAAACAACTGGTAGATGAAAACTACCAGATGCGAATGGCGCTGAATCAGCAGTTACAGCAACAGCGCCCCGAATCTGCCGAAACGGAACAATTATCACCAGAAGAAAAATCGGCGTACGAGTTTCTGAACAAGTATTTCAAGGAGAAGCTGGAACCGGAATTTCAGAAACGCGACCAGTTCAACTTGAAACTACAGGCCGATCTCTACTGGACTCAGCAGATGGCTAATGACGAAATGTTCCGTGAAGTAGCTAAAACAGGAGAATTGGGGCGGGCGCTCAATGCCCGTCTTGCTAATGGCATGCCCTTGAGCGCGCAAACGATGGATATTGCCTATGGCGATGTCATTCGTTATCGCTATCCCAGAGACGCCGCCCGCCTTCGTAATGAGGGACAGCAGCAGGGAGAAGAGATGGCGCGCAGGAGAAATAGCGCCTTTATGGAGACGGGAACTAAATCAAGATCGCCCAATCCCATGTCTTACGAAGAATATATAACCGAAGGAGCCGATCTCCCCTTTGAGAAATTTCTTGAAGGCGCTAAAAAGAGAGGTTTGATGTGATGCTCCTTCTGGAAGGACGGATAAATGGCATTCCCAACCGAAGGATTCGGCGGTGTAATGCGCCCCGCTGCGGGGACAGGCAAGACCGCTCTCAATAAAACTCTGTTTCAAAAGAAATTCCTTGAAGTCGGGAACCACGTGCGCAAGTTCGGCGCCTTGGCTCAGAAACAGAAATATGACCACCCAAAACACCGCGGTGATACGCAGGAGTTTACTCAATACTTGCGTATGGCTCCCCTGACTTCTGCTTTAACGGAAGGAACAACTCCGAGCGGCCAGAACTTTGTCGTTCAGAAAAAGAGTTTCACTCTTGAGGAGTGGGGCGACTATTTCGAGACATCATCGTTCTTCAACTTCACTACTTGGGACGCCAACAATGAAGGTCTGGCGGAAGTCGTCGCCAACTGGATGAACGACACCCTCGAATTGAAGCAGATCAAGTGCTATGCCACAAAGGGATCGTTTGCCTTGAGGGCGGATATGAATCCCTCTTATCAAATGTTCAAGGTGGCTGTGACTACAGGAACTTCGACGACTTCTATCGCTGCCACGAGTTTGGTTCAGGGACATGGCGATGGTTACTGGATAGGGGCGAAACTAACCTTTACTTCCGGCCCCGCGACCGGCCAGACAACTTGGGTGACCGCCTTTACCGAAGCCACCGGCACCCTGACTCTCTCACCGGCAGTGGATACCACGCCAACGACTGATTCGGAATTCACTCTTGCCTCACCCGCAGGACTGACTTCATCCAATATCATTACCGCCGATGGCTGTCAGGCGGCGCTGATGTATTTGGCTGAACATTTTTATATGCCTTTTACCGGTGGCTGGGCAGCCGGATTGCTTTCGCCGCGCACCAAGAGAGACGCGATCAAGGATTCGCTTTTCCGCGACCTGCTGATTCATCACAGTTCCGGGCAGACGGGATTGTTCAAGAACAGTATCTCTCAGGTCTGGGGTATCGACTGGCAGGAATTTACCCTGCCGTATCGAGCCGATGTAACCACCCCGTCAACCTATGGTGCCAACGAGGAAATCGAGTTTGTCCCCATCATGGGGAGAAATTGCATAGGCATGATCGAGCCGACGGGTTCAGTTGGTTCAGGCGAGATTATTTTCGGCGATCCGAAAATCGTTGACCCGAAAATGCATATGAAGGGAAGTCTCGGGTTCAAGTACATGGGCGCTGATGCGACTCTGAACACGACCTGGGGAGCTACTTTGATGTGCGGATATACTCCATAAGCAGTCGGAGGAGGAAGTGAGTCCGGCGGTTGCCGGGCTCACTTGCGAATATGCCTATTTACGAGTATCAGTGCGGAGAGTGTGGTAAACTAAAGGAAAACTTTTCCACACTTAAAGAATACGAGGAAGAAATTTCCTGTCCCTGCGGTGGCGTAGCTAAACGGATATACTCCGCTTTCGCTTTTCATGGGTTCGAGTTTAGCGACTGGCGACGGGAATACTTGGCACATCGGGATAACTATCCCGACGCCGAATCCAACATCCGTTATTGCGAGCACGCTACCCGCAAAAGCCGCACGGACTTAACGCCAACGCCGAAAGAGAAACGAGTAATGGTGCATGGCCATTGATAATAGTTCACTCAAGAACAACGTCATCACCAGTCTGGTGCTTGCCGGTAAAGACAAGGCAATCGTCCTGGGCGTTGTTGATGATCTTATTCTCTCTGCCAAGAAAACCTTGTGGCGACTTAACAACTGGACGTTCGCCCGCAAGAGTACGACCCTGACATTACCGGCTTCCGATACGGACGGAATCAACGCCCCCGCCGATGCCGACGCTGTTATTACTCTGACGCGATTGACCACTTCCGACGATGGCTATTTGTTGCGGCCGTTGCCAGAAGCGACCTTCGACCTTTTCTTTCCTAACCTCGCGGAAGTGACAGTAGACGATCCTGCCTTCGTTAAAATCGTCGTCGATAATGGCGTGATGAAACTTTATTGTTCGCCTCCGGCAAAAGCCGAGACGACCCTTGGTTGTGTTTACAAAATGAAATTCGATGCAGCGGTTTTCGACAAAGTAACGCCTGTCGATTATGAACTCTTGCTCCTGACCAACGCCATATATCTGGCGATGCCAGCCGGTTCACAGGAACGACCATCGGTGTTTTATGAATGGCAGGAATTACTGAAGCAAATGAAGCGCAAAGATCGAGCCAACTATGTCTCTGCCAACCAGTTTGCCTTTGGCGACGTGGATTTGATTAGTCGCAACAGCTGGAGATTCTATCTTGATGGAGAAGACTATCATGGTATGTCATAAAGTTGCAGGATCGCTCGTTGCGTTCCTGATCGTAACCGCCACAGGCGTCTTCGCTCAGGATTATTCCACTCGTAACCAGTTAGCGGACAAGGTGCGCTATCAGTTGCGAATGGTCGGCGATACCTTTAGTCTGCCGAACTATGCCCTCTGGGATTTCGTGCAAACAGCAGGCAAAGAGACAGACAATAAGGTGCGCCCGAATGAGAAAAAAGATACTATCTGGACAACCGCCCTCGACGCTGACTACGATCTTAATGCTGATTGTTATCAGAACGGGGTGATCGCGGCACGCATCCTTCTTGATTCCGTCAATGGGACATATCAGTCATTGCGCAGTTCTCTTTCCAGAGATATAGGGCAGGTTCTGCCAGAAATTTCGTCAGATTATCCACTCTGGTACAGCACGTTCGGAAATAAGATATTCTTTGAACCAACTCCGTTGCTGGTTTATCGCATCGAGATCGAATACGAAGCAAGGTCGGTCAGTTTTGGAAACTTAGAAAGCGACAGTACGGATTCAGTTACGACAATCCCGCCGGAGTTGGATCAACTTATCATAGATTACGCCCGCTATCTGGTGAAGAAACGCCTTAATCTCGACGCGGAAGCCGATGGCGTTCTTGCCGGATGGAAACAATCAGTCGCCGAACAACGGGCGATATTACAGAAACGGCCAGACCCGCTAGTGTCTCCAGTAAAGGAACGCGGCCAGTGAAACTTCAGTTCAAAGGATTGCTTTTGCTCTTGTTCTTCTGGACACTTTGCCTTCTGGGGTTTCTTCTCTATCCTAAAGTGTCCGGCGGGCAGATGGGATATTTGGAGTTCCCCAACTTTGCCGGAGGCCTGAGTGCCAACAGAACGGGTATGGTGGAAGCGAATCAGTGTCTGGAATTAAGCAATTTTCTCTTTGACGGCAGTGAGTTGAAAGTGCGTGGCGGCTACGGCAAGATTGCCAATGGATTCTCAGGGGATGCGGTTGATTTCATCGGCCTCTATCGCAAGTCTTCTGGCGGTTCCAAGCTGCTTGTCACTTCGGGCGGGAACCTTTACATCGTCAATACCGTCGAAAGTGATACTGATTGGACAGATAATGAGTATACCGGCAACTTCCTCGGCATCGATACCGTCAGTGTTGGTGATTCCAACAGTTACTACTTCAGCGATAACGATACGGTTTTCGAGGTCTTTGAAAGTTACCCACTTACGAAAGTCAAGTTCGACAGCACAGGGAAAACGACCATCGAGCGAACCGTCGATTACGCCCTCTCTGACACCGCCATTAAGTTGACGGCAGTCTTGCCGAAAAAGGTGACAGGTTGGCGCTACTCGTTGATCCGTAGTCTCGGTGAAGTCGTCTATGGTCAGTCTTTCGTCGACAGCTTCTACCTTGCAACTTCTACCGGCAAATTGAAATATAACGATTCGGCGGTCACGGGAAGTTTCACACCTAATGTCTATCGTCTTGTCGCCGATACGGTGAGACTGGAATACTTCTGGGTCAATCCAACGGTGCAGAAGTGCATCGGTCTTGTCGGTTTAACTTTACGCAACGGTAACGGCGGCGACTCACTTTGTGGTTTGCCGGTCGCCTTCAGGAACTTCATGTTCAGCGCTACAATGGATGACCGTATCTATTGCAAAGTCTCTCTTCGTTCAATAGGCGATTCGGCCTCACTGGTCGCCAATAAAAGCTATCACATCACCCTAAGGGTGGAACATATGGACTGGTGCGCGACTCCGAACAAGATCACACTTGCGGGATACGCGGCCATTCCTGATAATGACACAGTCACACCGATATTTTCTTTTCTCAAGACAGAGATCGAAGAAAACAGCAAGATCACCCTGACCGCTGATTCTCTCATTTTCAGAGGCACAACCGGTTTCTATCAGTACACGATTCTGGTTGACGACAGCTCAGGTTTTACGGCGACGCAATTCCAGTCCGGTGACTGGTTTGCCTGTTATGGCAGTTCCATCATCAATAATGATCTTTCACAGACGGCTTCGGTGATCGGCGGATATGTCGACGATTCAAGCAGGGTTCTTATAACTCACGGACTCTGGACGAAAACCGCCGTTGCCGATTCCATCAGAACTAACAAGGCGATAACTTTATTCAGGCGTAAGACTCTCGGTTCTACAGATGCCGGTGTTATTGCCGCCACTTTTTGGAATGACAGACTTTGCGTAGTGCGGGATTCAACTCCATCACAGGTGGATTTCTCGGAATTGTTCTATCCCGATAGCGTCTCCGGTTACCTCGTGCAAGTATCAGCAGATGACGGCGAAAGAATCACCTTCTTGCGTGATATGTACGGAGCCTTGATTATCGGCAAGAATAGCTCGCTCTGGAAACTGACCGGCGTGCCTGGGATCGACGCCTTTGCTCAGTTGTCAAAAGCCAGCGAAGGCATTGGCTTTATCGCGCCCAAGAGTATCATTGTTCGCAACGGTCTGATGTTTGGTCTTGCCCGCGACGGGTTCTACTTCTATGACTTCAACTCGATGGTAAAAATCAGCAATCAGATAGACCAGTTCGTGCAGGATTCTATCAACTGGAGCAGAGCGGATCAGGTCACTGCTGCCTTTTTCGACGATCATTATTGGGTTTCTTACGCCTCCCGAAACTCGGTTACCAATGATCGGACGTTGGTGTTTTCCCCATCGCTGCAAGCCTGGGGCACCGCAAATATGACCTTCCGCTCTCTCCTTGTCGATTACGGCAGCGTCGATAGCAGTATTGTCTATCTGGGTCTGGCGGATACGGGCATGGTCTGCCGCTATGGAGATGATAACGATGACAATGGCACGGCAATAACCGCTATCGCCAAAACAAGCTGGTTCAACATGGCAAGCGGCTGGTACGACAAGATTATCAACCGCGTCAGTTTGTTAAACCACAGAAAAAGCGCGACCTCTATTGCTATTGATCTTTTCAAGGACGGCGCAACGTCCGCATCAGCCAGCAGAACTTTAACGGGCGCTCAGACCGGCTATCAGAACCTTGACAAACTCTGGTTTACTCAGGACAATACCAGAGGGCACGAATATCAGATTAAACTGACGGCGACGACTGCGGATAGTCTGCGTCTCGGAGGACTTGGTGTCGAGTATCAGATCGATAATACTGATTATTAGTCTCTTTGCCGTTGCCGCCTTTGCCGGTTCGGTTATCAAACCGACAGAACGTGTAACGGAACCCGACCGACCGGAACAGTTCCTAAAAGTGCAGCAGGAGATTTATCGCCACCTCTCCGGCCTGAAAGCAGTTCAGGACTCCAACCACGTTCAGTATGGCTGCGACACAACCAGCGCCGGTGCGGCAGCGACCGTCTATCTCAATGACAAGTATAACTCTACGTATTTCTCGGTTCTACTTACGCAAAAAGGCGCAAGCTTCTTAGGATCAATGTGCGCACTGGTTCTTTCGGATAGTTCCTTTAGCGTTACGAGCGTGGTCGGCAGTGAACCCTTTTACTGGATGACGATAGGAGTGAAACAATAATGCCTCAGTTCCCTTATACGCCTTATAGCGTAGCGAATACGCTTCCCGGAAGTCATTATGATCCCTTTGATTTTAGCAGTGGCGGTTTATGGGGACAGTATGACCCCTACAAAAATTGGACTTACCAGAACGAAGCTCAGGGGATGCAGCCATATAATCCCTATAATGTCAATAGCGTGCAGAATTATTTACAGGGGCATTCTGATCTTCCGGGGCTGTTTTACAAGACAGTCAATCCGCAGGGCATTTGGAGTCGTCAATGGTTTCCTCAACGTCAATGGCTTGGCGGCGGACACTCACCGGAGATACCGACACCACCTTTTGACCCACGTAAACCGCAACCGCCTCCTGCCTTACCTTTTGCCGGTGGTGAGGATGTGCCCTACCAACCGCCGTCTCCACCGCCACCACCGCCACCACCGACTAAATATCCATTGCCGCCGGTTTATAATCAACCTGACCCGCGCGACTGGACAAGCAACAAACCTGGTTATTGG
>CAYHGV010000051.1:0-21518 GCA_964356135.1 uncultured bacterium | reverse complement strand
TATTACTCGGAGCAATAATTGTTTTACACATAGGCTCCCGCCAGAAAGCACGCCGTCATTGCGAGGTCGCCATGTTACATGGCGCACGTAAGCGACGAAGCAATCTCCTTGATTTACAAGGGCTGGGATTGCTTCGCCCCGATAAATCGGTGCTCGCAATGACAACTTAACCAGGCCATAGTGTAAAATATTAATCGCTCCCATTAGTAAGTGACATTTTGCGTTTATCATTTTCAGGATCTTATCTCTATTCCGGTGGTACCAGTCGAATACCTGATAACACGGCAATAACATCTTCCTTCATTTTCTCGTACTCAGGTAAATTTTTATACAACTGATAGATAATACGGTTTCCAAATCTCTTCAAATACGACATAGGCACTTCCCGTTTTACCCCCTCTTCTTGCAAAACATACTGAAAGCCCAAATCTTCGAGTTCTTCGTGATAATTGAGAGTGATAAACCCTACTTGTTTGGCGTTTATTGTAATCACAAATTTGTAGGGAACAAAGGAATATTTGTCAGCATATGAGACGACAACATACTTTCCGACTTTAAAATCCTCTTTGGGTTTCTCAATTGTAGAGATGCTGACATATTGTCCTTGCCACAATACTGCTTTCTTGGGGGAGCAGGCCGCTGCCACCAATATGGTTACCAGAGATATAGTGAAATATTTCATCAAATACTTTACCGGTGCATTCATTAAGATAGGATCCCGATATTCGTGGAAGCTCTTTTCCTTTTCATCGTCGGCATTGTAGCCAACCTGTCTGTTCTGTCAATAACCCTAAGTCTTTGTGCCAATTTTAGGTCCCCCAGTCTTTCGTCCAAACTCTGCCACAAATCTACCTATCACCATTTTCTTTTGATGATGGTATCCAGATACCCTCTCGACCGCGTCCGCCCCTACGGCTCAACCGGTGCAAGAAAACGACCCGTTTGGAGGGGTGGGTCGGAGGAGGGGGGAATTTCCAACCGAAGGCGGTTCAGAGAGGAAGTGAGGTGAACTATGAATGTTCAATCGTCAAGTCCCGATAGGTTAGTCTTTTACCTACAATGTCTTCGATTCCTGCGGTGTCCCGATTTATGCACCATAAGGTATGCTATAAACTATTTTTCACTATGATATTGCCATTGACCATAGAGAATAAATTTCTAAGTTTTATATCGTTGGTAATAACCGTGTCACCATCTGCCACATAAAGAGCTAAAGTAATATCGGTCCAATCATCACGGTTTTCCTGAGGGTCAAAATTATAAGTCTGATTCTCCCATAAACGGCATACACTAACAGTGTAGCAGAGATACATCTTGCAGAATCTCCCGAGGTATTGGTTTTTCATCACAGTTTCAAATATTTTCTCCCGGTTGAAACCTTTAATATCTTTATCCAAGCATACGCCGAATACAAAATCACCGAGGAAAGAATCTGGTCTCCCAGCAAAATCCGGATTCGATAGAATTTCCTCAAAACATTTGAGCTTAAACTTATTGGGAAGTTTATTTTGAGCTTTTAGGTCAAGTAGCGTTCTTTTGGTTTTTGCCACACTTGTCAGTGTTTCTGAAATGAATTTTCGGTGCTCCTTCTTCACCCGCTTTGCCTCTTCTATTGCAACATCGGTTGGTGGTCCATTAAGAAATGCTCTCAAGTTACTATAAATAGAATCTTGAGGCGGGTAAAATGGCTCAAACCTCAAAATCTCTTTTTCTGAGAGTGATACTATTTCTTTCTGGATTCCATTGGGCCCGCTCTCAAATTTACCTAACCGGAAGTTGAATTGCTGTATCCATTTAAGCGATGGTTTGGGGTTCGAGCGTAGAAGTATTTCATAAAATACGAGTGGGGGTAAAGAAAGGTGTAGGGATTTCATTTCCTCAGGTGAAGGTGTAAATGTCCGAACTCGATTTGTATCAATTACGATTCGCATATATTTTGGGTCTTGACCATTAAGCGTGGCATACCCGTGGGCGTCATTTTAGTCTTCAATCCCTCACCACCCTTCTCGTCAGAACAAGTTTCCTCGTAGCCGAGTAATTAGAAGTTTCGAGCCGGATGAAGTAGAGACCGTTCGGAACCAAGCTACCGGCGGTATCCCTTCCATCCCAGATGATGCCAGTAGCGAGTAGCGAGGAATGGGGAGCGAGGGAAAAAGACTTAATCAGCTTTCCCGTTACATCGTAAATACTCAATGTGGCTTTGGCATTGGCAGGAAGTGAATAGCGAATTTCAACCGGACTTGAGGTAGGATTCGAGTAAATCATCAAAGCCTGGTTCAATACTTTATCCCCGTTCTCTTCCACAGCACCAAGCCATCTCGACATATAGAGGTCCTGAGGTGCCATAGTATCGCCCCGATTGGAGGAGAATATGATTGTTCTTCCGTCCGGTGCCAGGGATGGACTGTCGGTCCAGATTCTATCAAAACTGAGATTGATAGGTGGACCAAGGTTATAGGATTCTGACCACCCGCTTTCTGTCCAGTAAGATACGAAAATATCCGGTCCCTGATGCCCGCTGAACCAGCTGGCGAAATAGAGCGTTTTACCGTCTGCACTTATCCAAGGGCAATATTCATCACTAAAGGTATTGATATTTGAACCCAAGTTCTCTGCAGGACCCCAACCTGTATCTTGCCAAGTAGAACAGTAGAGATCTGCTGATCGGTCAATATATAACTTTTTGCCATCTGGTGATATACAGGCAGTGAACTCCATAGCTGGAGTATTGATATTTTCCCCGCAGTTCTTGGGTTCACCCCAGTCATTGGCTACCGAGTCCCATTCTGAAAACCAGACATCATAAGCACCATAACCTCCAGCTCTGCCATATGAAACAAAATATAATTTCTTCCCATCCGCTGTAACCGAAGGAGAGAGATTTCGCGCATTGTCGTTAATCCGAGCCCCAAGCCTTGTCACCGAATCCCAGTC
The DNA here is from genome assembly GCA_964356135.1 of uncultured bacterium. Taxonomy (GTDB): domain Bacteria; phylum Hydrothermota; class Tepidihabitantia; order CAYHGV01; family CAYHGV01; genus CAYHGV01. The sequence continues at coordinate 18,584 of CAYHGV010000051.1, read as the reverse complement.
AACTCCGTTCCACCGGGCAACCCAGATATCGTCGCTATGATACCCGTCGTGATTTGTGAAGTAGAGGTGCTTGCCATCAGGCGATAGTCTTGCGTAATAGATATCAATTGCGTTAGGTATATCGTTTATCTGGGGCGGTAACTTAACCGGTTCCCCCCACTTCCCCCATAATAGACATGGAAGGAAAATTAATGGAGTTAACCGTGTCATTACTTTATCCTCAATTCCACATTAAAGCGAAATTAAGTTTTTGTCAATCCAAATTGTCGGAGTTTTGAAAAACTCTTTCTCGAAACCATAAAAAAAACCAACTCTCTGTTGGTACAGAGAGTTGGTTAAAAAATAGAAAGGTCTGCTCTTTTTAACCCCCGTTATCGGATACTGCGCACTTCGCACTGCAGTAATCGGGGCGGTGGGATTTGAACCCACGACTTCATGGTCCCAAACCATGCGCGCTAGCCGACTGCGCCACGCCCCGTTCGTTTATCAGCTGCTTTAAAAAATTTTTTGCCTGCTGTGCCGCTTTTACCCGGTGACTGACCCGGTTTTTTACTGCCCGCCCTAACTGGGCAAAAGTCTGGTCATAGCCGTCGGGAATGAATATCGGGTCATAACCGAAACCATCTTTACCCGAAGCGGCAGAAGCAATCGTGCCCGGACATATTCCTTCGAACGATTTTAGTTTCCCGTCCGGAAACGCGAGCGCACAGATGCACCGGAACTGCGCTTTCCGTTTTTCGAACGGTACTCCCTGCAGGAGCTTCAGTACTTTATTCACATTATCTGTGTACGAGACTTTTTCGCCGGCAAAACGAGCGGCAAGGTGTCCGGGTGCGCCGTCGAGATAATCGATCTCCAAACCGGTATCTTCGGCTAATGCAAGAAGACCGGTTGCAGTTGCTGCTTCGACTGCCTTCTTCCGTGCGTTTTCCTCAAGGGTGTGCCCGTCCTCTTTTGTCCGTAATGCAGGCGCAACTTCCGACAGAGCAACTACTATTAGCTCTGGGTCCTGCAGGATGAGAACGAGCTCGGCGAGCTTATCCGGATTGCGAGTTGCTAAAACAAGCTTTACCGGCAAGGTGCCGATACTACAAAGGCGTCGTAGTAACCTAAAGCGACCGCCCTCTGCCGCAACCGTTCTGCCTGCCACCGGTTCAAGCCGCCTCCGACTCTGACTTTATAGTAAGGGCAGAGAAAATCGACTGCTGCCGGAAGTCCCTGTTGCCGTGCATAGCAAGCCGCCCGTTCTGCCCGATCCGGACTCAAAAAGGCGTAGATCTGAACCTGATAACCACTGGCCATATAATACGGTGCCGGCATCGGTTGCGGATAAGCCATTGGGCACGGCTGCGAATAAACCGGTTGCGGAGCCGGATACAATGACACCGCTTCTGCCGGCGGAGCTACCATTGTCCTCGGTGCACAACCAAGACCGAGCACCAGGGCAACGGAGAGTAAAAGATACGTCAGCTTCATGAATTCCTCCAGGCTATTTAGGTGTAATCTGGGCGGGCACGACAAAGGCATCATAGTACCCGGCAGAGATTACCCGTTGTTTCAGCGCATCAGCAGACGACCGATCCGGACAGTTGCCTACCCGAACTTTGTAGTAGGGATAGATGTAGTCAACCGAAACGTCGTCACTAAATTTAGTCCGGGCTTGGGCTGCTATGCGTTCTGCTCCCTCGTTTGAAGAGGAAGCAAATATCTGTACCCGGAATCCGGTTGCGCCACTGAGTGAATCGTCCGGTTTAATCGGCGCCACGGTAATTGTGTTGACACCTTCCGTTGTTACCGCTTCTTCCTTTTCGTACAGGGGGACAATCTCGGCCTGGCCTTTGATCGCTTGCTTCGGAGCACAGGCGAGAAATACAAACACCCCAAGCAGAATACCCGCTGTTAGGAGTATTCTCATTTACACCTCCTTATAGGAATTCTTTAACCTCATCTTTTGCAAGCCGCTCCACAAGCTTTTTTACCTCCTGGGCTCGCTCCTTCGGACAGACCAGGATAACATCCCCGGTCTTTACCACCAGCATATCGCTGATCCCCAGGGTCGCTACCATGCCGTCCTCAGCCCAGATGATCGAATCCTTAGTATCAATGCCTACATATTTACCAAATACAGCGTTGTTGTCAAGGTTTTTTTCACTATGCCGTTCGAGGGCGAGCCAGGAGCCGACATCATCCCAGTCGAAATTTGCCCGCACAACCGCGGTATTCTCGGCACGTTCCATGACGCCGTAGTCAATGGAAACCGGCAGAACGGAGCGATACAACCGTTTGAGGGCAGCCGGTTCCCGCCTGGTCCGGATAAAGGGCTTAAACCCGGTAAGCCCCTTATGCAAGTCGGGCATATACCGGGCAATTGCCTCAAGGATCGCCTGGGCGGTCCAGACGAACATGCCCGAATTCCAGAAATAAGTTTCTTGGTCGAGGTATTGCTGAGCCCGTTCAGGCGAGGGTTTTTCGGTAAAACCCAGAGAGCGATACGCGACCAGTCCATTTTTCCGCTTGAGCTCCTCGCCGGTTCGGAGATAACCATAGCCCGTATCGGGCCGGCTGGGCGGAATCCCGAATGTGACCAGATAGCCTTCTTGGGCAAGGGTTTTGGCAAATGCAACGCACTGGCGGAAACGTTTTTTATCTTTAATCAGATGATCGGCAGGCAGGACCACCAACACCGCGTCCGGGTCCTGGTGGATAAGATAGAGAGCGGCGAGACCGATCGCGATCGCGGTATTTTTCCCTTCCGGTTCGATAATCAGATTGGATTTTTTAAGAAACGGCATTGTCTGTTTTAATGAACGGACGAGGTCGGCGGGAATCACATAGCGCTGATACCGAAGCGGGCAGAAATTTTTCACCCGCTCGTAGGTGAGTTCAATTAACGACTTCGAGCCGAAGAACCGGAGAAACTGTTTGGGGAAAGAACGTCGGCTTTTAGGCCAGAACCGCTCGCCCCGGCCGCCGCCGATGATTACTGCGTAGAGCATAAGACCGCGTTCAGGTAGCCTAAAAACATTTTGCTTTTTATGATGACCGGCAGTTTTTTACTGTCGGTCGACAGATAAACGATGAGCTCGCCGCCTTTGCCGAAAATCCCTTTTGCCCGCACATCCGGGCGCAGGACCAGACAGTCGAACGGACCGACCGGGGTCTTGACCCGGGCGACCGTCGTCACCTTGACCATGAAGTCGTAATTTTTTTTGTCGGTGTGGCTTATTACTTCGAACCGGTCGTCGACGTTGAGCGCCAGTGCGCGAAAATAATACCAGAGCGTCAGGATGTCCCGGCTGTCGGCGACCAGCGGAAACTGGGAGCCGTCGGAATAGGTGACGATACCCCGCAGGTAATCGAAGTCGGCGCGCACCCACTGTTTATAATTACCCTCACTCACCCGTTTTTCGGTGCGCAACGTGACCAGGTCACGCTCCCGGGCATACGAATCCAATCGGTCATCGACCGAGAATAAAAACCGGTAGCTCGGATTCGACTTCAACTCACAGACAAAGTGGTAAGCGTTTTCGTTTTGAACCGGAATAATTTCAGCGACGGTTAAGGTGAGGGTGCCGGCATTGATCGGTCCGTATTTTACGGTGTAGGTCAATTTCTCACCGACGGTGAAGGCCGAGAAAAACACAACCGCCTGCAAGAAAACCATAGCTCACTGTACTCAAGTAGTTCACAATTGTCAAGGATAAAGAAAGAGACCGCTGAAAAAGTCTTTTTATCACGAAAGACACAAAATTCAGAAAGCACGAAATTCGTCGCGTCCAATTTAAAGAATGGACGCGCGATAGAGCGACTGGAAGGAGCTCAAACCGTAAATATATTGGAAATATTATCTTTCAATTTTCGTGAATTTCTCCCTTTCGTGTTTTCGTGGTAAATTTTCCCTTAGGTGATCTTCTCTGATTATTTATTATTCGGTTTCTTTCTTCTTCTCAATCTCCCCGGTCATCGGAACGAAAAAGCAGCCGCCTTCCTCTTTTTTGATAATTTTACCTTCCTTTTTTTCAAACACGGTCAGAACTTGCAGCTGGCCTTCTTCGCCGAGCGGGACGACGATTTTTCCGCCTTCTGTTAGTTGCACCTGTAACGGTTCGGGCAGGTAGGGCGGGGCGCAAGTGATAATGATGCGGTCAAAGGGCGCATACTCGGGCCAGCCCTGGTAGCCGTCGCCAGCGAGGACAAAGACATTATTATAGCCGAGCCGCTTGAGTTGTTCTTCGGCAGATTTTGCCAGCGGTTCGACGATCTCGATCGAGTAAACTTCTTTTGCCAATAATGAAAGGATTGCCGCCTGATAGCCGGAGCCGGTGCCGATTTCCAGGACCTTCTCGGTTCCGGTCAACCGTAATAGTTCGGTCATAATTGCCACCATATAGGGCTGGGAGATGGTCTGTCCTTCGCCAATCGGCAAAGGGTGATCGGCGTACGCATCACCTTCAAAAGTTTTGGACACAAACTCATGGCGGGGAACCTTTCGGAAAGCGGCGAGCACGCGCTGGTCTTTTATGCCTCGCGCCTCCAGCTGCCAGCGAACCATACTCTCCCGCTGTTTTGCATATTTGTCTGCGGTTGAGTCAGATTTACAACCGAAAGCAGAAAGAAAAAGCATCATCAGGACGAACCGTGTCACTCCTTATTCAACCTTTTTGGTTATGATTACAAAACGTGGTGAAAAGTCGTACAATTCAAGCCTCGGATAATACTATCGTCCCCTCCCCGGGGTGTCAATAGTTCATCGGTTGCCAAAGAGAGGCATGAAAAACTGCTTTTTACTACAAATAAAGAATTATTATAATTAATTTTTCAAGTCTTTTCCTTTGTGGACTTTGTGTCCTTTGTGGTTAAAAATTCTTACTTGGAGCCCTCGCGAATTGACCTTGACTGTCACCGGGTTTTTTTTATTATTTACCAACGGCTGATGCCGATTACGGGCGCTATCGTCTAGCACGGTCTAGGACATCTGGTTCTCAGCCAGGAGACCAGGGTTCAAATCCCTGTAGCGCTATTATGAGGAGGATCAATATGAAATATGGTTGGGTGATTTTTTTCATCGTTCCACTCGTCATGCTTGGTTGTGCCCCGGACAAATTCGGCTCGCTTTCGATACAATCGACCCCGGCTGGTGCCTCGGTCTCGATTGATGGTAGTGCAACCGGTCAAAAGACCGACTGCGTGGTCGAGAGCCTGGCAGTGGGCGACCGTGTGATAATGCTGAGTCTTACCGAGTATTTGGACTACTATGATACGGTGAGAGTTGTAGCCGATGAGACGGTTCTGGTTACGGCTGCACTCACCCACGTGCCGGTCTACGGCGCAGTCGAGGTCAATTCCACGCCGACCGGTGCCGCTATCTATCTCGACGGTTTAAATACTAACCATCTAACCAATTACCTTTTAACCGATGTCCTGGTCGGCAGCCATATAATCAAGCTGACTAAAACGGGCTATGTCGAACACGTGGATACGGTCGACGTTGCCGAAGATGACACCTCCGAGGTCTCGTCAGTCTTGACCCCGGCGACCGGTGCGATTCGTGTGAATTCCAAGCCGATCGGCGCCGAGGTCTGGCTTGATACGGCGGATACCTATAAAACCACGAACTGTGTTGTGACCAATGTACCGGTTGGTGCTCATACCGTAAAATTGATTAAAACCGATTACGACACCTATACGACGACGGTCACGGTGGCAGAGCATGAAACGACCGATGTCAGTGCAACCCTGGTCAGGGTTTATCAAATTTTTGGAACCTGCAATACTACGGGTTTTGCCTATGAAGCGGTCGTTTCGGGCAATTATGCCTATGTTGCGGATGGGGATGCCGGTCTTGCGGTCGTCGACCTCGCCGACCGTTCCCAGCCCCAGGTCATCGGCAGCTGTTCGGTTTCCGGCACAGCGACCGGGGTTGCGCTTGCCGGGTCGTACTGTTATGTAACGGTAAAGAATGCCAAGCTGGCGGTCGTCAATGTCGCAACGCCCAGCCAGCCTGCGGTTATCGCGACCTGCAACCTTTCCGGCACACCGAACGCGGTCTACACGAGCGGCAATTATGCCTATGTTGCGAGCGGCAATTCCGGGATCCAGATCGTCAATATCGCTACTCCGTCTTCGCCCCAGCTTACGAGTTCATACGTAACTGCTGGTCCGGCGAAAGCGGTTTTTGTTTCTGGAAATTATGTCTCTGCTGCGGTGGGGAGTGCGGGCATCGAGGTAATTGATGTCTCGCTGCCCTGGAATCCGGTTCTGGTGAACCGTTACGATACCCCGGGTGAGGCATGCGGGATTTTTATTGCCGGGTCATATACCTATGTTGCCGACGGCGCGGCCGGATTACAGATTTGGGCTGGTACCGATTCCGGGAATTACGATACGCCGGATTATGTTTCCGGTGTTTACGGATTGGGCAGTTATGCCTATCTGGTCGACCGGAGTTCAGGATTGGTAATCGTCGATGCTTCGGTGGTGTCGACGCCGGAACGGGTGGGGCGGTGCGATACGCCGGGTCTGGCGCAGCGGCTCTGGTTTGCCGGATCGTACGTCTACATCGCGGATGGCGAGACAGGGCTGGCGATCATAAAACTCTAAAGACCGGCGACTGCCAAAGAAATCACACTAAAACCGGTTGTCGATGGAAAGAACTGTTTACGGTTAAAGTTCTATCGCCAGAACCGTCGCCAGATGTAGAATAAACCCACCACCGATGCCGCCGCGACACCGGTTATTATCCAGAAGGCAAGGGGATGCGCATTGTTCAGCGGGAGGGCGACATTCATCGAAAAGATCGAAACCACCAGGGTCGGCACCATCAGACAAATCACGATAATATTCAGCGTTTTCATCAGGACGTTGAGGTTGTTGGAGACGACCGAGACCCGGGCATCCATCAAGCTGGCAAGAATGTTCGAATAGATTTCTGCCTGGCGCAGGCACTGGGTGTTCTCGATGATGACATCGTCTAATAATTCCAGTTCTTCGGTGTTGAAGCCGATTTTGGTTGCGTTGAGCTTCAGCTTTTCGATCAGCATGCCGTTGGAGTTGATCGCGCTCAGGTAGTAGACGAGGCTTTTCTCAAGTCCGAACAGATTGAGCAGATAGCGGTTTTCCATTGCGGTGTTGATCTTGCGTTCGAGGTCTTCGGATATCATCCGCATCACTTTCAGGTGTTCGAGATAGTGGAAAATCGAACGGTAGAGGAGATTGAGGACCGATTCCGGCAGGGTGTGAACCCGCGTGCAGTGTTTGGTCTCGAATAACTGCATTTCGTCTGACTGGACGACGATCAACCGGTCCTTGAAAAGGAAGAGCCCGGTTGACGACACCTTGAACAGCACCCCGTCGCGGCTTGAATAATTGCGCGGCCGCTTGTAGATGATGGCGATGTGGTCGGGCTCGAATTCGAGTCGGGAAAGCTCGTCCGGGTCGAGCGCCGATGCAAGCGTGTGTTCATCGATTTTGTATTCTTCAATAAGATGGCGCCGTTCGGCTTCGTCCGGTGCGGTGTAGACGATGATCGGACCGGAGGCATCTGTAGTTTCCGAACCGTTACACTCGAAATATTTCAATGCTCCTCCTTAAATCTTGTATTTATTTTGTTATTATCGCTTTTCAATCCGGATTGTCAACCCCGAAAAGATTATATTACAAACCTTGATAAAACCGTTTCAGCTTGTTTAATCGCTCCGGTGAGACCGGCGTTCGTGCTACTTGAGGGCTTCGGTCGTGCCGAAGCTGCGATCGAGACTGAGCGAAGCCCACGCGCTCTCTTCGGTGAGCGGTTTGCCGGTGAGCATCAGGCTCACCATGTCTTCAGCAAGTCCCGGACCGAGCATCAAACCCTGACCGCACAGACCGACGGCAAAAAAGTATCCCCGGACATCCGGCGCTTCGCCCGTAATCGGCATGCCGCCCGGGGTTTGAGGATACGAGCCGCGCCAGACCCGGCGAACCCGGATCTGAGCCATCCGGGGCAGGAGGTCGATAATCTTTTTTGTTACGGTCGGCAAAAAACTGGAATGGGACTGATGATTGGTACCGGGGAAAAGCGGATCCGGAGTCAGGCAGAAGACGATGCGGTTGATTGAATTCTGATAAAAATAGCAGTTTTTGGCGCCGGCGGTGGGCCGGATATCAACGATTAAAGGATCGAAGAAACGGGCGACCGGCTCGGTGATGCCGGCTTCATGGGAATCGGGATAAACCGGTAGGTCCAAGCCGACCAGCTTGCCGATTTCGGCTGCAGCCGAACCGGCTCCGTTGAGCACAAACCGGCAGGTATATTTATTTTTATTGGTGATGACGCCCGAAACTCGTCCTCCCTCGACACTGATCTTTTGGACCTGTTCGTTGAAATGAAACTCGGCTTTGAGCCGGCGGGCAGCAAAATAAAACGCATTGATTGTTTTCAATGGCGAGAGATTGCCATCCTCGGGTGAATAAGTGCCGCCCCGCAGGTCCTGTTCGCGGATGCCGGGTAGCAATTCTTTCACCTGATCCGGCGTAATCCAGTCAATGTTGAGTCCGTGTCGATGCTGGATTGGCAAGAGGCTCCGCAATGTTTTTTCATCTTCCTCCCGGTAAATCGGAAACAGATATCCGCCCTGGCGCCAGCCCAGGTCGTCTTCTTCGTTCCTTTGCCATTCCCGGAAAATCTTCAGCGAGCGGAGGCAGATAAGGATTTTTGCCGGATCGGAGTGGGTGGCTCGAATGCCGCCGATCGCCGATTTATTTTCTCCCTGTCCGACCGAAGGCAGACGTTCGAGCACGAGTGTTTTTAGACCGGCTCGTTCTGCCGCAAGTGCGGTCGGAACGCCAATCGAGCCGGCGCCGATGATTACGAGATCGTAGGGGTTGCCGTTCATGTTTCTAGTTTTTCTTTTTCGTCTCCGGTGTGACCGACTAAGGTTTGCCCTGCTAAAGTTTGTCCTGCAAACCAACCCATCGTAACTTCGGTTGTCAAAGGACGCTGGACAAACGGTACTATCTGGTCGGGCGCCACACCTTCCCGGCGGAATAACGATTGGAGCAACGGCCCACAGGTCTTGCTGCCGCATGCGCCCATACCGATATGGAGAATCGCTTTGAGTTGGTTGAGATCAGTTACACCCCGCTGAATGAGCGCGCGGACCTCGCCGATCGTAACCCGCTCGCAGCGGCAGATGACGACCGTATCTTGATTTTCATGGGGAACGACGGTCGTAACCGGCTTGGTTACTGCTTCGGGCTGGATGCGGATACCGCCGATTTTGGCGGCTTGGTCCGGGGCTACTTCCAGGACCACCATTCGTGCCCGGTCGAGGATCGGCGTTTCTTTTGCCGTTCCAACGCTTCGCTCGCAGGCTGCGATACCGGGCAAACACTCGCCGATCATCCCACAGCCGAGACAGCGCGCCGCTTCCGTTTGCGCCGCTTCCTCGGTCATAGGTAGAATGATTTCTTGGAAGTTATCCGTGCGTCGGTTCATCGGTAATTCCTCTTCTTTGACGCGCGGGGCTTGTTTCTCCGTTTCAAGAAAGCACGCCGGCGCTTTGGTTTTGGTCTCTTTACGGCCCGCCGCAAGATCTATTCCCCGGAGGTAACGGTCAATTGATTCAGCCGCACGTTTACCGGCGCCAAATGCCGAAACGACGGTGAGTGCACCGGTCACGACGTCGCCGCCGGCAAATACTCCGGTCCGGCTCGTTGCCTGGGTTACCGGGTCGACCTCGATCGTCCCCGGTTTCGTTACTGCCAGGTCCAGTCCCAGGCCATCGAGGATAACCGATTGACCGATCGCCGTAATAATGTGGTCGACCGGTATTTCAAAACGGGAATCGGGGATGGGAACCGGTTTCGCCCGGCCCGAAGCATCCGGTTCACCTAACTTCATACGGATAAGTTCGATGCTTTGGACCCGGTTTCCTTCGCCTTTAATTGATACCGGCGCAACGAGGAAATCGAATCTAACGCCTTCGGCGATTGTTTGTTCAACTTCCCAATCAAGTGCCGGCATCTGCTCGCGCGCGCGGCGATAGAGAATCCTGACCTCGTTGGCGCCCAGACGGAGCGCAGCCCGGGCTGAATCGAGTGCGGAATTGCCGCCGCCGATAACCGCAACCGTTCCGGACAGACGGTTCAGGGTGCCGGTATTGACGCGTTTGAGAAAGTCAAGCATGTCATAGACGCCATCAAAATTCTCGCCCGGGATTTGAGCTTTTATCCCGCTTAACGCTCCGGGTGCGAGAAAAACTGCTCGAAACTCCTGAGCGAAAAGTGAATCAATGTTGTCAACCCGGGTGCCGGTTTTAATCCCAATACCTTTTTTTATAAGACAATCAATTTCATAGTCGAGTATCTCTTCCGGCAGACGGTAGCCGGGAATTCCAGAGCGCAAAAGGCCGCCTGCTTTTTCAGCCGCTTCAAAAACCGTTACCGCATAACCGCGATATGCCAGTTCATTGGCACACGCCAATCCGGCCGGACCGGAACCGACCACGGCAACCCGTTCCGGCAATTCGACGGAAAGAGTTTGTATCGCTATCGGATTTTTCCTCTCCCAGTCGGCAATGAACCGTTTTAAAGAACAGATCGCAACCGGTTCGTCAAAGTCGGCGCGGACACATTCTTCTTCGCAGGGATGATAGCAGACGCGGCCGCAAACGCCGGGTAACGGCAGGTCACGGCGTAAAAGTTCAATCGCTGCTCGGATCCGGCTCTGGCGCAGAAGCTGGATATACCCCTGGGCGCGCACATCGGCCGGACAGGCGGCGCGGCAGGGTGAAGGTCCAAGGCGGTCATAAATTTCTAAAACCCGGGCTTTCCCCAGTGGTTCACCGTTCCAGCTCGTGACTGAAACTTCATCGCCCCGGCTAAACGTTAACGGTAGTTCAAACGGAACCGTTACCCGTGCCCGCCCCAGGCTGCGCGGGGTCAGATCGACGAGGGTTATTGCGAGGCCCGGGCAGTTGGCGACGCACTTTGTGCAGCCGGTACACGAACCGGTGAATTCCGGTTGGGGGAGAATGTCGTTTTCCTTGCCCATGCGAATCGATAACCGGGGACAGACCTGGACACAGGGATTGCAGGGAATCGTTTCACGACAACCGAGGACGGGAAAAAGTGCGGGGCTGTCTTTGGTTTTGACCGAGGCTTTTTCAGTCGGGTCAACGATCGGTAAATTTTCCCGGCCCGGTTTTGATTTGAGCAGTTGTATCATCTCTTCCCACTCGTCGGGCACGCTCACGTTCCGTCCATGGGAACGGGCGATCCGCCGTCCGGTTAATCGCCCGGAGAAGAGTGCGGCCGAAGCCTCGGCGATCTCTTCGGCATCGCCTGCCAGATGTCCATCGATGCCGGCGGCTTGTGCCATCTCATGCAGTTCACTGACGCATTCCAGTCCGACCGCAATCAAAAGCGTATCGCAGGGATAGGTGAGGTAGGTGCCGGGTATGATATTCCATTTTTCATCGACCCGCGCCACGGTTACCGATTCGACACCGTTCGTGCCGTTGGCTGAAACGACACTGGTTTTGGTATAGATCGGCACACCCATACGCCGGATTTTGTCGGCATGAACCCAATAGCCGCCGACATCCGGCATGGCTTCACATAATCCGACCACGGTGATGCCTGCCTGGAGGGCATGGTAGGCGGCAATCAAGCCGACATTACCACCGCCTACAACAAACAGTTTTTCGGCGGGTCGAACCAGGTCCCGGTTGAGGAGCGTTTGGAAAGCACCGGCACCATAGACGCCCGGCAGGTCACCACCTGGAAAGCTGAGTGCTTTTTCCCGTGCCCCGGCTGCGACCAGCAAACTGCGCGGAGTAATCAATCGATACCGGTCAGCCGACGCTATTCCGATTTTGCCGTCGGTGAAAACTCCTACTGCCATGGTTTTGGTCATGACCCTGATACCGGGACGCTCTGCCACCTCGTTTGCGAGAATACCGGCAATGTCAACCCCGCGCGTGCCGGCATAGCACTCGGACGCGTAACCAAAAAAAAGGTGGGTTTGCAAAACCAGTTTTCCGCCCAGAGCGTCTTTGTCATCGACGAGAATCACCGAAAGACCGGCGTCGACCGCTTCGATCGCCGCACCCATGCCGGCCGGTCCGCCGCCAACGATGAGCAAATCGCACGGGATATCTTCAATGGCGGATAATTTCAGGTCTTTACTCGACAGCACCGGTAATTCCGGGAAACCGCGTAAGGGCTGGATCTCCATTCCAGCGCGCACCGCAACCATGCAGGCTTTAACCGGTTTGCCGTCAGCGATAACCAGACACTGGGCACACTGGCCATTGGCACAGAAGATGCCCTGCGGCGACTGGTCATTGGGATGGCGGCCGAAAATGCGAATACCGTTGGCGAAGAGCGCACTCGAAATCATCTCGCCCGGTCGGGCAGTAAATTTTTTACCGGCAAAAGAGAAGTCGATCGGTTCAAATGCGGGAATACGGAGAACCGGATGGGCACTAACCCGGTTCACGGGCAGCCTGCCGTGCGCGCCTTGAAAACCGTCGCCGATAAAATCGAAAAATCGTTCGTGCCGGTCCTACCGGCATCGATAATTTTTATTTTGCAATCATTTTTCATCGTGCGGATTATAGCTTTTCAGTGTCCTTTGTCAATGAACCGCGGAAAACCCTCAAAAAACATTTTTCAACCCCAGAGGAAGCGGGGATATCAGAGTAAAAATAACCTGTCTTTCTTTTTTTTCTCTCTCTCTGCTATCTCTGATTTCTCTGCGGTTAAATTAATTTTCGGTGAGCTCTTGACGGAGAGAACCCTTTTTTTACAATGAAACCAGAAGATAGAATTTAAATAACCCAAGGAGGGGAAAATAATGAAAACAAAACTTATCTGCGCAGGTATGCTCGGACTGCTCTGGACGGCAGCGGCCGGTGCCGGTCCAACCTACTACCATCTCACCCGCTGGGGCTCGGTCTACAAAAATCTGCAAAAGCTCGAAGATAAAACCTATCAGCGACCGCTCTTCATCGCCGGCACTGAAAACCACTACTGGGTCCTGACCGAAGATGGGTCGGTCTGTAAAGACGGGGCGATGATAGAAAAAGAAGTTTACAAAGATATGAACCCGGTTGCGATCGACGCTTATGGAGACGATTACTATGTCCTGACCTGGAAAGGTGCGGTTTACAAGAATGGAAAGGAAATCGCTGCGGAAGGAACCTATAATATGGCTCGGGATATCGCGGTCCAGGGCAGCGACTACTGGGTTGTGATTACCGGCGGTGCGATCTATAAAAACGGTTCGGTGGTGAACGAAGGTCCGTATCCGGACGGCGACCCGCGGCATATCGCCGTGAGCGGCGACGATATCTGGGCTGTACGGGACAAGGTTTATAAAAATAGAGAACCGGTCAGTGTAGACGCCTATCTCAATCCCTATCTCGGTGTTCTCGGCAGTGACTACTATATCTTCACGAGCGCAGGCTCGGTCTACCATAACGGCGGCGACCGCGTGGCGGCGCTGGTTGTGGACCGGGACGAAAACGACGCGCCCGACAATATCGCCGACGTCGACCTCGCACCGGCGGAAAAATAAATAGTAAGCAGTAAACAGTAAGCAGACAGGCGCACACCTCGGTTTTTTATTTAACGAGGTGTGCTTTTTGTTATTAATTGATTAAAAATAAAAACGGTATTTAAGCTTTAGCACTCCAATCCGCTCGGCGGGCACACGACCTTATTCTTGTGTGACAAAGGGAACACTCCCCTTTCTCCCTTGACAAAGGGTAAACTTTGATTTAGCTTGCTTTAAGGTGACAATGTCCAAAATAGAAATTCCCCGGGAAGATATCTCCCAGTACACTCTCAGAGAACAGCTTCGGCTCTTCGCCTTCGGTAACTTGCCCTCACCACCAGCTGATACCCTAATGCGTATTAAGCAGGAGCTGAGTAACCGTGAGCGGCTGGCTGCTTTATTGGAAGGCGAGTTGAACTTCCACGGTGAGCACAGCGGCTATGCTTCACACGATGTTCATTCATTTGCCGCAAAATTCCCACCGCAATTACCAGGCGTCTTTATCCGTGGATTGACAAATCCGGGCGACCTTGTTCTTGATCCGATGATGGGGTCTGGAACGACAGTAGTCGAGGCCCTCATCGAAGGGCGTCAGGGTGTCGGCCTTGACATTGATCCCTTGGCATTGCGCTTGAGCCAGGTCAAGACGACGCTCATCGATCCAGTGCAGTTACAAAATGCTGGGAACAGAGTGTTATCAAAGGCGGAAAACTTATTGACAAACGGGAGCACAATTGATCGGGAATTTAATAAGAGGTTCGATGTTCAAACCAAGGCATTTATTGACTATTGGTTTTTCCCGGCCATTCAAAGAGAACTGATGGCGTTAGTGTTTGCCATCCAGGGTGTGAAAGATATTTCAATCCGTCGTTTCCTCGAATTGACTTTTTCAGCCATCATCGTTACGAAATCGGGGGGCGTTACCCGCGCCCGTGATTTAGCCCATAGCCGCCCGCATTTAGATAAAACTAAAATTCCGCAAAATGCAGTCGAACAATTCTCTAACAGACTGCGTAAAAATCTTAAGAGCATGGCTCGACTAAAAATGAACGGCACAACCGTGACTCCGATAGCCGGGGATGCTCGATTTATGCCCTTCGCCGATGGAGTTATTGACCTCATTGTCACTTCTCCACCCTACGCCAATGCGATAGATTATATGCGTGCCCATAAATTTTCCTTAGTATGGTTTGGTGAATCGGTGGGAGATTTAAAAGAATTACGCGCACGGTATATCGGTTCCGAGCGTATTGGAACGCTGGCTGATATTGTGTTACCGGATAGACCGGAGTCCGTCATCGGACAACTGGAGAAACGGGATAACAAAAGAGCAGCCATACTGCGTAAGTATTTTATAGAAATGAAAACGGTCATTGCTGAAATGCATCGGGTGCTTCGCAAAGACTCGGCCGCAATCGTCGTGGTCGGTCCTTCGACGATGCGCGATATTGATACCCAAACCCACAGTTGTTTAGCGGACATTGGAGCGGGCGTAGGATTCGATGTCGTCGGCATCGCTAAGCGGATTTTAGATCGAAATAAAAGAATGATGCCAGCTCGTTTTGGTGGAAAAACCAGCTCGATGATAGAACAGCGAATGCATGAGGAATATGTTATTGGTTTTTTGAAACCCGGACAGACAAACTGAGGAGTGTATGCCGACTCGTGAACGTACAAATGCTGATGCCGTTAAGATTTTTGAAAACGCGGAATACCCTACCGGTCTGAATGTCGGTAACGCCTGGTTAGGGTTCTACCAGACGCTTTTATGGTTTGAGCCGGTTGACTGGGTGGGATTTAAGGAATTACCGCATATTATCGATGCCGACAAGCTGCGTCCGAGTTCACCTTCGAAAAAGCGTTCATGGCTTAAACCCAATCCCTGGCAAAAGCGGGCGCAAGCGGTGAGCGTATACTTAGCTAAAGAGTTAAAATGTCCGGTCAATTCACTAGCCCGAAAGACCGACCTGTTGATGAAACACCCTCATTACCAGGGGATGCAAAGGCAGAATACATTGGGTATAGCGTTTGCGGGATTGGTTAAATATGTGTTAGAAAAATTCGGTTCTTCTACGATATCCTATGAAGTAGAAAAAGAAGCGACTGGGATTTTCCCGGGGATAAGCTTCCCGGGTCGAAGCAGCACCCCGCGCATCGATGTCCTGGCTCGATATGATAAAATCCCGCGGGCGATTATTTCCACGAAATGGAGTCTGCGTCATGATCGGTTAAACGATATTACCAATGAATGTCCGGTTTATAAAGCTGCGTATGAACGGGTATATAGACAGACTCGCTACGAGCATCTGCTATATTATGTGGTCACTAATGAATACGATCCTGCGCGTCTTAACAAGATATTGAACGATACCTGTGTCGATGCGGTGGTTCATGTATGCAAAACCGCACTTGTCGAAGTGTGCGGGTTGAACGGTCGCCTGAAGAAATTGTTCGACCTGGTTGATTTTATCAAAGCGACTTCGTTGTGGTAGTGGATGGCCAATCGGATGTGTCCCACTTTACCCCGAACTGCTATCGCCCAAGGTGCACATTATACCCTTTATTTTTCTCTTTTGGATGTCTAAAACAAGGAAAGTAAAAATTGTATTTTACTTAGGACCATCTCAAGATAGTGAAAAAGAAATTGTTGAACTCGAATTTGATGAGAATACCACAATTCAAAATTTATTAGATTTAGCGCACCATAGTTATTCTGACCTTTCTAAATATTATATTTTGAGTGGTAGGCTGAGCTTTAATCACCGTTTTTTTCCGTATATCATTGACTCTAATGGTAAGGTTATTTGGATCAGCAATTACAAGGATACTAAGGTAGATGACTTTTTAAGGACACATGAAATTAAGAATGGTACTATTAATGTTGATGCAGATATACCGCAAGCTAGCGGTAGGATAATTAAGGATATCTTTGATTTGTGGAGTTCAATTTATTCTGTTCTTGCTCAAATTGCAACATTATTGGGACTGACTTTTGGAGTAATAAAAATAGTAAAGATAGCTAAATCAAAGTTTATTAGAAACAAGATATCTCCTCAAGCAGTTTTTGATTTAATTTTATCGAAAAAACAATGGAATCATATTGAATTATCTGAATCGTTAGATTTTAGTATTGAAGATGTAAAAAAACTTTTGCAGATATCTGGATTTCAATGGGATAGATCAAAAATGATGTATGTTGCAGGTAAAAAAAGATCGAAGATAATAGAAAAGATTTCAAAGGTAAATGTATATGGAGAATAGTTCTATCCTCCTGATAGGAAGTAACGCACAGGGGCAAGCCTACTTACCTTACAGGTCAAGGGCATAGACACGAACACGTGACCCCGTAGGGTGAGAATTTAGTGAATTATAGTGAGTTTTGAAACCAAGGTTTTGTTAAACTAATAGTTCAGACAGTACCTAACTTAAAAATAAGGGAAGTGTCCCTCCCTTCTGTGTCAAGAAAAAGAGAACCGTCCTCTTTACCCCGACTAATTAACCCAGTTTAAAAGTCTATATTCTTCTTTTTCGATAATACCGGTTATTTTTTGGTCCTTTTGCGCTACTAACGTTATACGCCATCGCATATACACCCAACAGGTCTCCCATGTTAAATCTTCATATGCAAAAATACCGTGCACCAGAAAAACATTCTGAGCACCTTCAATTCCTTGTCTGAATTTGTTTGAAAAATCTTTAGTGCTTTCTAAAGGTTCCCTAGATGCCACAAAAATTTCGTTGACAATAACTGGGCCAAGATGATCTTTTCTTCGTTTAGATAGAAGCTCTCTAAACCAACCATCTACGTCAATGTCTACGGTATCTTTTTCAGAAAATTTCCAATCGCACTCTTTTAGAAGCAAAGGGGCTCGATTGGTCTCCATGAATTTATATTGTATTTGTAACTGCGATATTTTATTAGGTTCGTTAGGATTTTCAATAAATGTTACATCACCAATTAGATGGGGGGCTAAAAATCCTCGATATCCTAGTTTTGTTTGCTTACGGGTTTCTTTTAAAGTTAAAAAGAGAAGTATAGCGGCCGCAACGGCAGCGAATCCTGCTAAGATACTACCAATAGCGCTAAGTATTACAGGAATCAATTTGATGCCGGAAAACAATAATTGATCTAAATTCATAATAAAATTTAATAGCAAGTCAACAGGTCAACATCTATTCATTCAAAATCCGCAGATCCATTTGGGAGCTTCGCGGACTTCGGAGCCTGGTCTTGAATCAGGAGATTTTGAGAGGACTTGAGCATCAAGTATAGAGCAAATTGGGCATGGCTTACGGAGGCCATCCTCCTGAATTCCCCGTTCCATTCCACCTCTGATAAGATCACCATAGTTCCTTATAACCAATCTCGGCATCATTGTCAAGCGCGATATTAATTGTAGAAAAGAAGGAACTGAGTCGATCGGCGAAGATAAATTTTGACCACTGGCTAAAACAAATCGTTCTCTCCGCCCCCGATTACTACTTAGTTAAGGTCTTGTTTCTAATTTGACCTTATAAATAATTTTTTCCCCGCCTCTTAATATTATTAATTCTATTGACTGTCCAACCTTTTGTCGATTTATGAAATCGCTATATTCAAGAATAGTTGGGAATTCCGGTCCTTTATTTATGCCCCAAATTATATCGCCGACCATTAATCCAGATTTCTCTGCTGCGCTGTTTGGAATAATCCTGAGTATTTCTATTCTTCTGCTTGACATTTTTACAACAATACCAATACAGGGTTCTCCCTCCTGCTGCCCCTTTGAAAAATAAGATGGCGGTAAACTATCTTTCAGTTCAGGACAATTTCCCAGTATCAAAGGAATTAACGTTTCCCTTTCATTAATTATTTTTTCCTCCGCGACAGTTATTTTAGCCCACCCCTTCTTTACTTCGTCCCAATCCGGATATCCATATTTTAATTCAAGGCCTCCTAACATTACAGTAATTCCGGTTATTACTTTATCAAGTTCTATAAGATAATTATTTTTTAAATTGTCGCATTTGGCATCGATACAATCTATTTTACTTAGTTTGTTAA
>CAYHGV010000050.1:1924-21541 GCA_964356135.1 uncultured bacterium | reverse complement strand
AGAAGGTTGCGGGTTCGAGTCCCGTCCTCCGCTTTAAAGCCGAATAATAAACGAATGGTATCGAATTTTTCGAATTCAATGTTCCCATTCGCATAATTTGCTTTCATTTGAAAAATTCGCAAGCTCGCCATTTGGCGAACCACGAGTCCCGTCCTCCGCTTTAAAAACGAATGCAAACGAATGTCAGCGAATAACGCGAATATTTTTTATTTGGTTCAATACGGAGAATTGACACGGATTGACGCTGAATATGTTTGCACAGGTACTCTCTAATCGTGGTTAAAAATATTTTTTTGTGATTAATTATATTTTTGTTTGTTCTTAAATTTTAACCAATTTTTAAATTATGGTTACCGCTGATACTCCGCCCAGTGTTTTATTTCCAGCTCGTCCAAATTTTTCTTTACCAGCGCTTCGATAAACAATTTCGTAAGCTGGCGGTTGGTCAGCAAAGGAACCGAAAAGTCGACCGCATTGCGCCGGATCAGGTATTCATCCTCCAGCAATTTTTTATTGAATTCATCGGGAATACAGATGATCAGGTCTAATTTTCGCTCGACTAAGCAGGTGATAATGTTCGGTTCTCGCCGTTGGTGAACCTTGTAGATCAGCTGGTTCGTAATACCATGCCGGGATAAGAACTGAGCGGTATGGTCGGTCGCGAAAATATTGTAGCCGCGGTCAGAGAGCCCGCGAATCGCCTCCAGCAGGTCATACCGGTTATGGTCGCCGGAAATACTGACCAGGACATTTTTCTTGGGCAGGTCGAAGCCGGTGGCAATGATCGATTTTAATAACGCGTCCTCCAGGTCACCACCGAGACAGGCAACCTCGCCGGTCGAAGCCATCTCGACCGAGAGTATCGGGTCGGCACCGCGCAGCCGGGAGAACGAGAACTGGGGGGCTTTGACCCCGACATAATCGAGTTCCAAAATTGAACGCTCGGAGTGCGGCACCGGCCGGTCGGTCATCGCCCGAATCGCCAGGTCGATGAAATTGATTCCCGAGACCTTCGAGACAAAAGGAAACGAACGGGAGGCGCGCAGATTGCATTCAATGATCTTTATTTCATTGTGCTTGGCGATAAATTGAATGTTGAACGGACCGGTAATCATCAATGCCCGGGCGATTTTCCGGGCGATCTCTTTTATTCTCCTGATAGTTTCGAGATAGGTCTTCTGGGGAGGTATGACCATGGTCGCATCGCCAGAATGAACGCCCGCATTCTCGACATGCTCGTTGATCACCCAGACCACGAGTGCACCTTTATTGGCGACCGCGTCGATTTCAATCTCCCGGGCATCGGTGATGAATTTACTGATGACGACCGGCGTCTCTTCGGAAACCGATGCCGCTTTGAGGAGGTAGCGTTTGAGCTGTGAACCGTGGAACGCAACGTTCATCGCCTGGCCGCTCAATACATAGGAAGGTCGCACCAGCACCGGATAGCCGATCTCTTTGGCAAACCGCTGGGCGGCGGTTGCGCTCCGCAGTTCATTCCAGGCAGGCTGGTCGATGCCCAGCCGGTCGCAGAGCCGGGCAAACTTGTGCCGGTCCTCAGCCCGGTCGATACTCTCAGGGCTGGTTCCCAGTATTCGCACCCCGGCATGATGGAGTTTCAATGCGAGCGTATTGGGAATCTGACCGCCGGTCGAAATAATCACTCCCAGGGGTTTCTCCAGTTCATAGATGTCGAGCACCCGCTCGAGATTCAATTCCTCGAAATAGAGCCGGTCGCAGATATCGTAGTCGGTCGACACCGTTTCGGGATTGAAGTTGACCATAATCGTATTGTAGCCCAGTTTTTTCAAGGATTGGACCGCATTCACCCCGCACCAGTCGAATTCAACCGAGGAACCGATGGAATAGGGACCGGAGCCGAGCACGAGCACACTGTTGGTCAGGTTAAATTTGACATCGTGCTCAGATCCGTTATAGGTCATATAGAGGTAGTTGGTCTGGGCAGGCCACTCTGCCGCCAGGGTGTCAATCTGCTTGACGACCGGGAAAATTCCCAGTTTTTTTCGCAACCGGCGAATGGTCAGTTCATCGCCGTCACCGCAAAGCATCGCGAGCTGCTTATCCGAAAATCCCAATTGCTTAGCCTTGACGAGCAGCGCGCGCGGAATACGGGGGAATCGGTACTTTTGTAATGCTTGCGCACAGTCGACCACATTTTTCAGTTTGCATAAGAACCACCTATCAATCCCGCTCCAGCGATACATCTTCTCGGGCGGATAGCCTTTGCGCAAAGCGTCAATCAGCACAAACAGCCGCTTATCGGTCGGATTCCGGATGCCGTTGACCAACCGGTTGAACTGGGTTTTGTTGCCGACCAGTCCATACATTCCGATATTGAGCATCCGGGTCGCCTTTTGGAGAGCGGCTTCGAACGTCCGGTCGATCGCCATGACCTCACCGACACTCTTCATTTCGGTGCCGATATCATAGGAGACCCGGCGAAACTTGGCGAGGTCCCAGCGCGGGAGTTTGGCAACGACATAATCGAGCGCGGGTTCAAAACAGGCGGTCGTCTTTTTGGTTATCGGATTTTTCAATTCCGTCAGTGAATAGCCCAGAGCCAGTTTCGCCGCAATGTAGGCTAAGGGATAACCGGTCGCTTTCGATGCCAGGGCAGAACTGCGGCTCAGGCGGGCATTGACTTCGATTACCCGATAGTCTGACGCCAAGGGCGTCTTGGCCGTGTGATATTTATAGGATACATCGGAACTTCCGGAATGATCAGTATTATCACACGGGGCTAAAGCGAACTGGATGTTGCACTCGCCGACGATCTTAAAATGTTTAATCACTCGAATGGAAACCTCTCGTAAAAAATGGTATTCTTGATTTGTGAGCGTTTGGGAAGGTGCGACGACGATACTTTCGCCGGTATGGATACCTAACGGGTCAAAATTCTCCATGTTGCAGACGGTAATGCAGTTGTCGGAATGGTCCCGTACCACTTCGTATTCGATCTCTTTCCAGCCCGACAGGTACTCTTCGATCAGAATCTGGGGGGTGTGGGCTAAAGCCCGGTTGGCGATTTGGGCTAACTCCGACCGGGTTTTCGCAATTCCCGACCCTTTGCCGCCTAAGGCATACGCCGCCCGGACGATCAACGGAAATCCGATACGGTCCGAGGCTTCGAGCGCCCGCTTAATATTTTTCACGGCGATACTGCGCGGGACCTTCACGCCGATACCCGTTAGCGCTCTCTTGAAAAGGGCGCGGTCTTCGGTTTGAATGATTGCCTCAATCGGTGTTCCTAAAATCCTGACCCGGTGTTTTGCCAGCACTCCTCGTTTTACCAGTTCGACCCCGCAGTTCAAAGCGGTTTGGCCGCCAAAGGTCAAAAGAATGCCTTCGGGTTTTTCGCGGGCGATGACTTTTTCGACGAAATAGGGATTGACCGGCAGAAAATAGATCTTGTCGGCAAAGTCTTTGCTGGTTTGAACCGTAGCGATATTGGGATTGACCAGCACGACTTCAACCCGTTCTTCTTTGAGCGCCTTAATTGCCTGGGAGCCGGAGTAGTCGAACTCACCCGCTTCGCCGATCTTCAGCGCACCCGAACCGAGCACGAGAATTTTTTTACAAGACTGAAACGATTTCATCATTTAGATTTGAACCATTCCGTGCCTTCAGTGTTTTCTGTGGTTAGTATTAATTTTTTATCCGTGTTCATCGGCATTAATCTGTGTGCATTGATAGTTATTTCCCCTTCCGTGCTTTCCGTGTCTTCCGTGGTTGGAATTGAATTCTTTATCCGTGTTGATGTCGCCTTGCTCCATCTATACTTCGTATTTCATCTGTGTGTATCTGTGGTTGATTTCATCCGCCAAGGTGCATGGCGGATTCAATCCATGCTTCGCATCGAATATTTCCTTTGTGCTCTTCGTGCGCTTTGTGGTTCAATCTTTTGTTGTTCATTTTACATGGCTCAAAAATTCATCAAAGATAAAACCGGTATCGGTCGGACCGGGCGAGACCTCGGGATGGAACTGAACCGACATAATCGGTCTTTTCCAGTGCCGAATGCCTTCGTTGGTCCGGTCGTTGCCATTCCTAAACCAGACCTTAAACCCTTCCGGTAAAGACTCTTCGTTGACGGCATAACCGTGATTCTGGGCGGTGATGTAGCAGCGCTCGGAGTTTACTTGCAGACAGGGCTGATTTTGTGACCGGTGTCCGTATTTCAGCTTATAGGTATCCGCACCGGCGGCTAAGGCTACGAGCTGATTGCCCAGGCAGATGCCGAGTATCGGCAGCGAATAGTCCAACGTTTGTTTAATGGTTTGAATCGTCGTATCCGCTATTTTCGGATTGCCCGGGCCGTTCGAAACCACCAGTCCCGAAAAGGTCCAGGCGTTATCAAAAACCGGAAAATCCCAGGGAAAACGGATGACCGAAACTCCCCGCTGGAGCAGATGGCGGATAATGCTGTGTTTAACCCCGCAGTCAAGTAAACCCAGCTGCCGTTTCCCGGCTTTGTATAAAACCGGTTCTTTGACACTCACCCGTTTGACCAGATTTTCGCAATTGGGGTCGAAAAATGGTATATCGGTGTCTCCTGAGACTATCTTGCCCAGCATCACTCCGTGCTCGCGCAGCCGTTTGGTCAAAGCCCGGCAGTCGACACCGGTGAGGGCGGGAATTTTTTCTTCTTTCAGCCAGGAGGAGAGGCTTTGAACTGCACTCCAGTGCGAGTATTCATAAGAATAATCGGAAATGACCAGCCCGGAGATTTGAATTCGCTCCGATTCGAAATTTTCCAAAAGTCCGTATTTTTTCTTCGGTTTCGGTACACCGTAATTTCCGATCAACGGATAGGTCAGGACCAGAATCTGTCCCTGATAGGAAGGGTCGGTCAACGATTCCGGGTAACCGACCATCCCGGTATTGAAAACGACCTCGCCGGCAACGCTCCGTTCATAACCAAATGATGTGCCTTCGAAAACTGAGCCGTCTTCTAAAACGAGCCGGGGAAGGAATTTGGGCATGTTTTGTGAATCTACTGTAACGAAGATTATTTTTCGGTCAAGACTGAGTTTGTTCCCCTTTCCTTCAAGGAAAGATTTTAACGGGCAATTACTTGTATTCGGGTGGCTTCTGAATTTTTGTTATTCTGCCATCACTGTCTTGATATAAGATCAATGGATGGGGAGGGGTGGAGCTGTACCAGAAATAAAAGCGTTTATTGTATAATAAGCCGATCACTCCTTTCGGCGCCATCTTCAACTTGAAGCATTCGATTTTGCCGAAATCGGTCTCGATCACCTCCTGCCTTTCCAGGCTCACCACTGCGGTTATCACTTCTAATTCCGGCACTAACAGTGGAAACTCGATACTTTTTTTCTCTTTAAACGGGAAGCCGCGAAAAACCTCCCACAAGGTATGGCGGTCATAGACCGGACCCGAATGATGGAACCGGCGCTGCTTGTTTTTCTGTAAATCCTCAACCGTAATTCCGGTCGAATCACAAACAACCCGTAATGTCGGCTTACCCCAGCGGAATTTTTCTACTTTAACGGTCTTCAAGGATTGAATATCAATTACCGAGATGACCAAAAGACCCGTACTGTCGGTATGCTCAGTGCGATAGCAGTTGTTCTCGATACTAATGCTTCGTTCAATCGGGACAACTTTGCCTTTTTCAAAAGCTTGATAGGATGTGAATTCGTTATTGGGGATATGGGGGTCCTGAAACTGAAAAGCAGCAAGGCTGACGCCTTGAACTGCAAGGAATAAAAACAGAAATTTTAACAGACCTGAAGGTCTGTTTCTACAGAACTGAATGGGTTGTAGAAACAGGTCTAAAGACCTGTTCAAAATTAAAGAAATTCCAGGAAGTAACATTTGAGGTATTCGGTCTCGGGCATACCCAATAAAACCGGATGGTCTGGACCCTGACCCATCCGTTCGATGATACGAAAGTCCCGTTTACTATCCTGTGCCGCAGAAACAAGGCATTCGGTAAAATCATCGGCTGAAATGTGGCGGGAACAGGTGCAGGTTACGAGGATGCCGCCCGAAGCCAATAGTTCCATCGCCTTTAAGTTTATCTCTTTATAGCCCCGGAGCGCATCCCGGCGTTCTTTTTGTGACCTAGTAAAAGACGGCGGGTCGAGGATTATAAGGTCGAAATTATCTTTAAGATCCCTCAAAAGGTCAAAAACGTCTCCCGGTTCGAAATGACAGACTTTTTCTACATTATTATACGCAGAATTAGAGTTGGCTAACTCGACCGTTTTTTCCGAAACCTCAATTCCCAGAACCTCTTTCGCCCCTCCGAGTGCTGCGTTAATGGCAAAGCCGCCGGTATAGGAGAATAAATCGAGCACCCGTTTTCCTTGGGAATAAGCGCGCACCCGGTTTCGGGTCAGCCGCTGGTCGAAATAGAAGCCGGTTTTCTGTCCTTCCATTATATTCACCCAATATTTGACGCCGTTTTCGCTGATACCTATCCGCTCCGGCACTTCCCCAAAGATATTTCCTTCTCTGCGTTCCAATCCTTCGATCTCCCGCAGATTGAAATCGTTCTTCTCGTAAATCGATTCGACCGGAAATAGTTCCTTCAAAGCTTCACAAATAAGTTCCTTTCTCAAATCTATTCCCAAAGCATACATCTGGATGACAAAATTATTTTTATATTTATCGATGACCAAGCCCGGCAGGGAATCGCTTTCGCCAAACACCAGCCGGAAATCGGTCTCCGCCGGTAGTTTCATCTGCCGGTAGCGGTGGGCGATAGTGATATGTTTTTTTAAAAAATCCAAGTCTAAGTTTTCATCGTATTGAGAATAGAGCCGGATGGCAATGAGCGAATGGGGGTTGTAAATGCCGGACCCAATGAATCTGTCGTTTTCATAAATCTTTACTGTGTTGCCACCTTTCGGAGAGCCTTCAACTTTCTTTATTTCATTGGAAAATATCCAGCGATGCTGACGGCGCGACTTTTTTCTCCTTATCTGAATTTTTACCATGGGGTAGGGTTAAGCTCGTTTTTTTCTGTAGTGGTCGGATTCATCGACTGCCTTTTTATCAGTCTGGCAGTCGGATTCATCCGACTGGATGGTTCTCCCGGTATGCTTCATAAAAATTATTAAGGGAAGCAGAAAATGTTTGACACTTTGGCTACCGGAAAAGTATGGTGTCATTGCGAGGTCGCCATGTTACATGGCGCACGTAAGCGGTTGCGAGGCAAAGCCGAAGCAAACTCAAGAAGGAGATTCCTCGCTGGCGGTTCGAAACGAGCCGAACTCGGAAATGCGCAGCATAGATGGAGTGGAGCGACATCAACAAGCTCCGCAATCGCTTTGATTTGCAAGAACTGAGATTGCTTCGCCCCGATGAATCGGGGCTCGCAATGACAGCGAGATTTGTTGGGCAGTCTTTCATAAAGCGGCAATGCGTTTTTTAAAAACTTCAACTGCTTCTGGAATTTTCTCCTTTTTGCCGCCGCCTTCGGCTAAATCCGGCCTGCCGCCGCCTCCGCCCGCTAAAACCTTTCCGATTTCCTGGGCAATCTTCCCTGCTTGAACCTTCCTGGTTAAGTCATCGCTGACAAAAACGACGAATGCTGCCCGTTCTGCCATGGTCGAACTTAAAAAGCCGACGATGTTTTTTGGTTCTTTCTCTTTTACCCGATCGACCAGGAGCCGCAGGTCGGCGGTTTCGAAATAGTCAAAACTGCCG
Organism: uncultured bacterium; assembly: GCA_964356135.1. Lineage (GTDB taxonomy): Bacteria > Hydrothermota > Tepidihabitantia > CAYHGV01 > CAYHGV01 > CAYHGV01. The sequence continues at coordinate 13,843 of CAYHGV010000050.1, read as the reverse complement.
GTAACTACTTTTATAGTATTGATTTCTGCGGCACCCGCCAAAAGCTCATCCAGAACGAAGTTAACCGTCTGGGAGGAAAGCTTCCGTAGTCTTATCTCCTGGTTCTTCTCGTTCGTTAGAATTTCAGTCACCCGTTGCGCCAGCAGTTCCTCACCGGCACCAAGAGTTTCACTTACTTCATTCAACAGTTTTCGTTCCCCGGTCACTGCCGCATACGCCCGCTCCCCAACCAGCGCTTCGATTCGCCTGATGCCGGCGGCAACTCCGGTTTCGGAAATGATTTTAAACAGTCCGATTTCACCGGTCCGGCGGAGATGGGTGCCGCCGCAGAGTTCCATTGAAAAATCACCGATTTTTATCACCTGAACCTTTTCGCCGTATTGCTCGCCGAAAAACGCGAGCGCCCCAAGTTTTTTCGCTTCGTCGAGCGAAGTTTCGAATTTTTCAACTTCGATGTCTTCTAAAATTTTATCATAAACTTTGGCTTCAATCTTTTTCAAGTGTTCTTTGGAGAGCGGTTCAGGGCTGGTGAAATCGAATCGAAACCGCCCCGGTTCGACGAACGAACCCTCCTGTCGGGCATAATCACCCAGGATTTTTCTTAACGCCGAATGTAAAAGATGGGTGGCGGTATGCGCCCGCTCGATCTCTCTGCGCCTGGGTTTATCGATCGCTGCCAAAACCGGACCTTTTTTAATTGTTCCCTTTTTGATTTTGACTTTATTGATTGAAAGTCCTTGTTTGTAGTAAGTATCGAGAACCTCAAGCTCGAAATCCGAGCCCGTAATCCTGCCCTGGTCACCCACCTGTCCGCCAGCTTCCGCATAAAACGGGGTGTGGGCGAGAACTACCTCAGAGATGTCTTTTTCCGGTTTGCTAAAATCAACAATCTCGGTGTTTATTTCATCGGCAGTATACCCTATAAACTCCTGTTTAAATTGTTCGTATGTCACTTTCTCGGCGATAGTGAAGCCATCGCTAGGTGCTATTTTCTTCGAACGTTCCTGCTGAACCTTCATCGCTTCTTCAAACCCTTGCCAATCAATAGAAAAACCCTTCTCGGCAGCAAGTTCTTTCGTCAATTCCTCCGGGAAGCCATAGGTATCTTTGAGTTTGAAAACTTCTTTCCCGGGAATAATTTTCTCTTTGGAATATTCACCCAGCAGCCGATCGAGAATCGAAAGTCCTTCATCCAGGGTCTTTAAAAACCGCTCTTCTTCCGATTTGACAATCAACGCAATCTGTTCCCGTTTTGCTACCAGTTCCGGGTAGTATGACTGCATAAGTTCAATTACTTCGCCCGAGAGCCGATAGAGGAATGGTTCTTCTATTTCGAGTTTTTTTGCCGCTAACAGCGCCCGGCGCAAAATTCTTCGAATAACATAACCCCGCTCTTCGTTCGACGGCAGGATTCCTTCGCCGATCGCAAAAACGAGCCCCCGGCTATGGTCGACGATCGTCTGGATGGCAATATCGTCGGTCCGATTTTTGCCATAGGGTTTTTCCAGGATATTGGATGCAGCCTGAATCAACGGGGAAAAAATATCGGTATGGTAATTCGATTTCTTATTCTGGGAAACCATCGTCAACCGCTCTAAGCCCATGCCGGTATCGACACCCCGATTCTTCAACGGCAACCGTTTGTCGTTATGCTGGTCATACTGGGGAAAGACGATATTCCACACTTCTACAAAGCGTTCGCAGTCACAGCCCGGTCCGCATGCCTTTTCGCCGCAGCCAAATTCTTCTCCCATATCGAAGTAGATTTCCGATGACGGTCCGCACGCACCGGCACCACCTGCCGGTCCCCAGAAATTATCCTTCTCGCCCAGCCGGTAGATGCGGTTTGGCTCCATGCCGACCTCGTCCTGCCAGATTTTATAAGCCTCGGTATCGGTTTCAAATACCGAAGCATACATCCGTTTTTTATCCAGACCGACAACCTTTGTCAGGTATTCCCATCCCCAGGTAATCCCTTCCAATTTGAAATAATCACCGAACGAAAAGTTGCCGAGCATCTCAAAGAAGGTGTGGTGTTTTATCGTCTTGCCCGCTTGTTCGATATCCGATGCCCGCAAACACTTCTGAATGGTCACCGCCCGTTTATAGGGGAGGGGAACCGTTCCTGCCCAGAGCGGCTTGAACTGTACCATCCCGGCTGAGGTGAACAACAGGGTCGGGTCGTCTTTGGGCACGAGCGGAGCGCTGGGAACAATCTGATGCGCCCGTTCTTTAAAAAATTCCAAAAAACTCTTACGAATCTCGGAGGATTTCATGGAAGAGAAACCAACAGCGAATTGGACGAATGGCAGCGAATGGCGCGAATATAAAAAAACAGGTTACTTTCAGTCATGACAAATTGTGATTCATTCGTGTGCATTCGTGGTTTCATTAATTTTTTGTGTTCTTTGTGGTATATTTCATCTGTGTTCACCCCGTTAGATAATTTTTGTTTTGCTTTACTCCGGGTACTCGATTCCCTTCCGGACGACAGTTTTGTTCCCATTGCCTTAGTGATACCTAAATATCTAACGGGGTTCATCTGTGGTTACAATATTATTAGTTTCATCTATTTTTAAAACCGTCTGGATCGTGTTAAATGAAAACCCTCGCCGGAGCAGAAGGTCGTAGAGGCGCTTCTTCCGTTTCCGGGGTTCGAGATTCTTAAGCCGCTTTCCATATTTCGCCACCACCTCCAAAGCGATCGCCTCTTCGTCTGCCGGTTCTTCATTAAATGCCTCGGCAATCGTATCTTTGGGCACACCCTTTTTTACAAGTTCAAGTTGAGCGATCCGCTTTCCTTTGTGGGCAACCTGGAGCCGGTCGCGGATCCATGCCCGGGCGAACCGCTTTTCATCGACCAGACCAACGGATGTGAGGTCGCCAATGACCGTTTCGACCACGGTCGGGTTGTAGCCTTTCAAAACCAGCTTATCTCGAATCTCTTTTTTTGACCGGTCACGGTAGGATAGAATATTCAACGCACACTCCCGGGCGCTCCGTTTTTCTTCTTCGAAAACCGTCCGCTGGACATCCTGTTCGTCAATCTCTTTGCCTTCATAGAGGTCGAGTTTGGTCAGGGTCTCGACATCGACCCCGAAGGCGAATTCTCCATCGAGGTAGATCGAGCGCCGGTTTTTGTGGCGTTTCTGGGGTTCAATCTTTGTTATCCGTATTCGGCTTGCTCCTTAGTGTTTCCAAAACCGGGAGGTGAAATTTTTCACGAATCATAGTTTCAATATCCTTCGCCTTATCCGGGTTATTTTTCAAGAACTCGATTGCGCCTTCCCGCCCCTGGCCGATGCGCTCATCACCATACGAATACCAGGTGCCGGACTTACCGATGATTCCATGGATACTACCCACATCAACAATCTCACCGAACCTGGAGATGCCTTTACCATAGATGATGTCAAACTCGGCTTCCCGGAACGGCGGCGCCAATTTATTCTTGACCACGCGCACCTTGGTTCGGTTTCCTAAAACCTCTTCCCCTTTTTTTATGGCGGCGATTCTGCGAATATCAAGTCGAATCGTCGAATAAAATTTCATCGCCAAGCCGCCCGGAGTGGTTTCCGGATTCCCGAACATAACTCCGATCTTCAGCCGAAGCTGGTTGGTGAAGATGGCGCAGGTCCGGGAACGACTGATAACGGAAGTTAGCTTCCGCAATGCCTGGGACATCAGCCGCGCCTGGAGTCCGACATGGGAATCACCCATTTCACCTTCAATCTCCGCCTTGGGGGTTAACGCCGCAATCGAGTCGACTACGAAAACATCGACTCCGCCCGACCGGGTTAGAATCTCGGCAATCTCCAAAGCCTGTTCGCCGGTATCGGGCTGAGAGATTAAGAGGTTGTCGAGGTCGACCCCTAACGCCTGGGCGTAGGTCGGGTCGAACACATGCTCGGTATCGACAAAAGCGGCATTTCCGCCTCTCTTCTGAGCTTCGGCTATGACGGTCAAGGCGATGGTCGTTTTGCCTGATGCCTCAGGCCCGAAAATTTCTATCACCCGTCCTAAGGGAAAACCACCGATTCCCAGTGCAAGGTCGACGCTTAATGAGCCGGAGGGGATGACATCAACTTGTACTCCAGCTCGGTCTTCGCCGAACCGCATAATCGAGCCTTTGCCATACTGTTTTTCAATTTGGGAAATTGCGGTTTCTAACGCTCTTTCTTTTTCATCTTTTGCCATTGTGCCTCCTTGTCATCACGACACTTTACGGTTTTTGAAGTTACTGTCAAGGGGAGAAAAAGAGACAGTAGTGAGAATCGAGAAGCGAGTAGTGAGGGTGGAATTTGAGAATCTGGGAAAATAATCTTTACCACAAAGCTCCCCATTAGTTGACATTATCTTCAAAAAACGGAGAACTAATGGGGCACACAAAGAGCACAAAGATTTTTTTTAGTTAAAAATGACTTTTTCAGCGGTTTCGGTTAAACCATCTTGACGGTATGGTAAAAATAGCTATCCTGAAAATTGTAACTCAGGCAGTGGCTTTATGAGTAAAGGAGGTTTAGTGAATTTTAAAATGACGGTTTTATTCGGGGTGTTTCTCGCTTCGTTAAATTTAGTTGCCTGGCAGAAAGATGGGGTGCCGATTGCCGCGGGGCTAGGTGACCAGACCGAACCGAAGGTGGTTGTGCCAGAAGGTAAAGACTATTTTTATGTGGTCTATACGGATCTTAAAGGCAGTGGATTCACAGATGATAAAATATATTGCGCAAAGGTTGATTCCAAGACGGGGAATTATCTCTGGTCTTCTCCCGTGCTTGCTTGCCAGTCTGATAGTGGGATGTGGCAGCACGCTGTGGTAGGGACGCCATCTGGGAATGTAATTATAGCCTTCTTAGATGGAAGATTGGGATATGGGAAATACCGACTTTATGTTTCCAAAATCGGGCCTGCCAGGAACTGGGAATGGGGACCGAAAGCAGTCCCAGTATGCACAGTGGACAATGCGGCTGACCGTCCCCAGCTCTGTCTCGACGGATCCGGTGAGGGATGTTATGTCACCTGGACTGACTACCGCCCAGGAGATTTGTGGGTCTATCTTGCAAAAATAACAAAAGAGGGCGAAAAAGCATTTGAGACCCCAATATGCAGTATCCCAAGTCCTCGCTCCAATCCCTTTATTATGCCTTCCGGCGAAGGAATACTCATCTTTTGGGGAGGATGGGAAAATGGAACAAAGGGAGTATATGCAAACAGGTTGCTCAAGGATGAATTTTTATGGGGAGAAAGAGGAAAACTGATACTTCCTTATTCTTCTTTGCTGCAGCAACCAAACTACCGTCAGGATTTATTCCCTTATCCATATGCGGTTGCTACCTCTTCAGGAGGTGCGTATGTTTTCCCTGCCGAGTTCTATGAAACAGGAGTCCAACGCGTGGATAGTCTCGGAAATCTATTCTTTGACTCCAAACCACAAATAGGGACCCCGTACTTATTGACATCCACAAATGACGGGGTAGTCGTGGCTTATCCTCAACCCAGCGGTGTAAGTGGTTCATTTCAAAGAGTGGTAGGAGTTAAAATAGATAGTTCGGGAAATCTTCCCTGGGGTGAAATATTGACAATATGGGGAAGCACTATAGAAGATACCACCAGCTATAACGTTCCTTCCGCATCCCTTATCAGTGATTACAATAAGGGATGTATCACTGCTATTGGAGGCTGGCAGTTAAAAGAAGAGAATGATTTAATAATAGTCCATACCGATTCTTCCGGTCATAACATCGGAGAGCCAGTTATGGTATGCGGGGCTCCTGGTTACCAGCAGAATCCGGTTATTGTCCAGGAGCCGAGTTCCAAGGGATACCTCGTAGTGTGGGAGGATGGGCGTAATGGTAATATCGACCTCTATGCCCAGTATATCGATTCCACCGGTCAGGTGGGAATAAGCGAGCCAGACAGGAGCTGGGAAATTCCGAACGCCAGTCTGTTTTCAGTTGAGCCCAATCCATTCAGTAAGGTAATAAAAATCAGTAGCGAGTATTTAGTAGCGAGTAGCGAGGGAATAACCTTCAAAATTTATGATGTGGCGGGAAAGTTGGTAAAATCTTTTTCCCTCGCTCCTCATTCCTCGCTACTCACTACTGTTACCATCTGGGATGGTAGAGCGGATACCGGTGAACCAACCCCGCCCGGCGTCTATTTCTGCCGGTTAGAAACGAAAAATTATCAAGCGACAAAAAAACTAATAAAGATCAAGTAGTTAAATGGTTAAATAGTGATTGGTTAAAAATAAAAAGATAAAACCAGACACTTAAGTTGTAGAAACAGACCTTTAGGTCTGTTCTTTCTTTACTGTACTACTTTACTTGTCCGCTAACAGGTCTAAAGACCTGTTTCTACGACTTAAGATAGAATGTGGTTAAATGGGAAGTCCGCTCAAGGCGGTTTTGTTAAATAATTTTTTACCTTAAATCGAGAATCTCAGTTCCCTCCGGAATGTGAAACTGAAAGATTTCGTCGGCTAAGGGGGGATTCACCGCCTGCTGACGGATGGTGATTTCGATCCGTTCTTTCCCCTGAATAATCTGGATGAAGGTCGGCCGGGGACCGGTAGCGGTCGAAATAAAATCGGAGAAATCGACCGTCGCATTTGGCTGTTCAATCCGCAGCAGAGCCAAATTCTTTGATTTATAATAATACCGTCCCGTGGGAAACTCGAGGATTATTTTTCCGTTCTCCTGCCGAAAGTCTTTCAAATTCTCGAAATTGGGCAAGTTGCCGACTAGGGCATTCTTAAGCTCCGCCGGCACCATCTCGACCCCGGTTAACTCCTTGAGACTCCGGTCGGGTTTGCTAATCATTAAAACGCCGTTGAGCGCATCATAGAGATAGAGGCTATCGCCGAAGCTTACGATATCGCCCAGCATGATTCCCAATGGACCGGTGATAGTGAATCGAAACAACTCTCCTTTCGCACTGCATCGAAAATCTGCCTCCAGGTAGCCCTGACTCCCATAGTAGGAGGCTTTGCCCAGGGCGGAGAAGGTTGTAATCCTTCCTTTATCAAGGGAACTTAAAACATCGGTTTCGGTTCGGATCAGCGGTTTTTGCACACAGCTCAAGACAAGTGCACTTGCAAGAATAAGCCGCGCTAAAATTTTTGTCATCGTATCATTCGTCGGAACGGCGATAACGCTTCGGCAATTTTTATCTCACGGCGGGTGATAGCCCAGAGGATTGCAATCAATCCGCCATCAATTACCAACCCAATTCCGTAGGGCAACAAGAGTAAAACATTAAACAATCCGTGACTCAGAGCGGCAGCGGCAAGACCCCGGAATATCAACCGCCGCTCCCGGGTTTTATCGAATTTCGCCTTGCCCAGGGCATACCCCCAGAAACTCGAAAACAGCGCATGGCCAAAGGTGGAGAGCAAAGCCCTGCCTAAAAATACAACCGCGAGGATTCCCGCCCCCCGGCTCAGGGTCGAAACCAAGTAGAGCGCATTTTCAACCGAGGCAAAACCGAGCGCCGAAGCCGCGGCATAGGTAATCCCGTCCATCGGTTCATTGAAATCCTTTTTCCGGTAAACCCCATAGCGAACGACACTATATTTGCCGTATTCTTCGATGATGCCGACAAAAAATAATCCGATGCCGTTCAAAAGCGGGCTGAATCTCAAAAAAACAAGCGGCATTTCTACTATCAGCACCGGAATGACGACCACCATACCGAGGAAAAAAGTTTTTATAACCGTCGATTTCGGCTCCGGTTCCCAGCGGTCTTTGCGGTAAAAAAACCAGAGCCAGAAAATGCCCGGTGCAAAACCGAGCCCGAGGACGAGTGCAATATAGAGGAGAACGGTCACGCCTGATCCCGGGCGATTACCTCAAACAGGGTTTCGAGCAACCGGCTGGCTTTTACCTTTTTTATTATTTTCCCTTTTTTAAAGACAATGCCCGTTCCTCGACCACCGGCGATGCCGTAGTCCGCCTCCCGGGCTTCACCCGGTCCGTTGACCACGCAACCCATAATCGCAATTTTCAGCGGGGTGTTAATTTTTTTTAACCGGGTTTCGACCTTTTTTACCAGTTTCACCAAATCAATTTCGCAGCGGCCGCAGGTCGGACAGGAAATGAGGGTCGGCCCGTATTCCCGTAAGCCCAGACTTTTAAGAATTTCATATCCGACTTGCACTTCCAACACCGGGTCTGCGGTCAGCGATACCCGGATCGTATCTCCAATTCCTTCGTTTAATAAAAGGGCGAGGGCAACGGTCGACCGGACCGTTCCTGCTAACGGCAGGCCGGCTTCGGTTAATCCCAGATGAAGAGGATAATCAAACCGTTCGCTGATCAGCCGGTATGCCTCGACCGTGGTCGCTACATCCGATGCCTTGGCAGAAATGACGATTTGAGAGAAATTATTTTTTTCGAAAAGTGCGATGGTCTTTTCCAGGCTTTCAATAATTGCGGCTGGAGTGGGACTGCCATATTTTCCAAGAACGGTTTTATCCAGCGAGCCGGTATTAATGCCGATTCGAATCGGCAAATTGTTATCTTTACACGCCTTGATAATCTCTTCCATTTTCCAGTTCTCACCAATGGTGCCGGGATTGATTCGAATCTTATCCGCACCGGCTCGGATGCTTGCCAGCGCCAACCGGTAATTGAAGTGAATATCCGCGACCAGGGGAATCGTAATCGATTTTTTAATTCCGGCAATTGCCGCGGCAGCCGCCGCGTCCAGGACCGCGACCCGCACCAGTTCGCAGCCCGCTTGTTCCAATCTTTTGATCTGTCGAACCGTGGCAGCACTATTCCGGGTATCGGTCTTCGCCATCGACTGCACCGACACGGGCGAACCGTTCCCGATCGTCAGCCCAGCCACCTTGACCGGTTTCGTCGCTTTACGTATTCGTGTCATTTTTTAAATTTTGGATTTTCGTGTTTGTTCGTGTCCTTTCGTGTGCGTTCGTGGTTGTATCTGAAATCAGGCTTGTTATTCCTGCTCGCGCCGGACTTCCGCGCCCAGACCGGAAAGCTTCTTTTCGATCGATTCGTAGCCCCGGTCTAAATGGTAGATTCTCGAAATTTGGGTTTCGCCTTTCGCTGCCAGCCCGGCAAGAACCAGTGCCGCCGATGCCCTCAGATCGGATGCCATGACCGGTGCGCCGGTGAGTGCGGGTGCTCCCCGAATAATGGCGGTATTGCCATCGAGGGTGATGTCCGCGCCCATCCGGGCGAGTTCCTGGGCATGGAGAAACCGGGCTTCAAAAATTGTTTCGGTGATAGTGCTGGTGCCCGAGGCTAAACTCAGCAAAGCCATGAACTGAGCCTGCATATCGGTGGGAAATCCCGGGTAGGGAGCGGTCGTAATCGATAACGGCTTCGGGGGATGCTGGGCCTGGACCCGGAGACGGTTGGTGCCGGCCTCGACCAGAGCACCTGACTCCCTGAGATTTTCGATGACCGCAAAGAGCTGGTCAGGCACGCAGTTCAGGATCTCAATCGTGCCCCGGGTAATCACTCCTGCTGCGGCAAAGGTTCCCGCTTCAATCCGGTCGGGAATCGGTGTATACTCGACGCCGGTTAGACGCTCTGCCCCTTCGATCGTTACGGTCGGTGTGCCGGCACCTTTAACCTTAGCTCCCATCTTTATTAAAAAATTGGCAAGGTCTATAACCTCGGGCTCACACGCACCACCTTTGATAACGGTCGTGCCCGAAGCGAGCACCGCCGCCATCATTACATTACAGGTTGCGCCGACGCTCGTTCCTTTTGTACCTTCCAGAATCATTTCGTTGCCGGTTAAAGCCTTAGCTTCAGCCCGAACATAACCGTGTTCCACCCGAATTTTTGCGCCCAATTTCCGCATCCCTTTCAAGTGAAGGTCGATCGGCCGGGGTCCGATCGCACAGCCGCCGGGTAGAGCGACCAGCGCTTTTTTGAGCCGTCCTAAAAGCGGGCCGAGCACATAATAGGATGCGCGCATCTTCTTGACGATGTCATAGGGTGCTTCCATTCCCAGCTCGCCCGAAGCGTCGATGGTCAGGGTGCCTTTTGTCAGATTAACCTTGACATTCAATGCCCGGAGCATCTCGACCATCGTTTTGATGTCCTCCAGGGCAGGGACGTTTTTGAGAACGCAGGGGCTTTCCGCCAGGAGGGTTGCCGCCATAATCGGCAAAAAGGCATTTTTTGAACCGGAAATCGCAACCGTGCCCTGTAAGGGCCGGCCACCGTTTATAACCAGTTTATCCACGACTAAAACTTTTCGTAGGAGACAATTTTGGTAAGTCTTTTGCGTGATGTCGCGGCCGCTCGCTCCGCCGGATAACCGATCGGAGTCAGAGCCACCACCCGTGCACCTTCCGGCACGCCGAGTATATCTTTGACCTTCTTTTCGGTAAACGCACCAATCCAGCAGGTTCCCAGACCTTCATTCGTTGCCGCAAGGATAATGTGTTCCAATGCGATAGCCAAATCGACGCTGAACGAGCTCATATACCCGCCCATCCGGGCATAGGCACTCTGAGCCAATGCGACTCCGCAGATCACAATCGGTGCCTGGGCGATAAACCACTGGCAGTTGCAGGCTTTTGCCAGATTGCGCTTGGTCTTATCGTCGCGGACAATGATAAACCGCCAGGGCTGGACATTCTTAGCCGAAGGTGCAAGCCGTCCCGCCTCCAGAATCCGATTGAGCACCGCCGGGGGGATCGGAGTCGGTTTATACTTACGGATGCTGCGCCGTTTTTTAATTATAGTTAATAGATCCATAGTCAATACATTCCTATCCAGAGCGCCCGACGCGATTTGAACGCGTGGCCTGTGGATCCGGAGTCCACCGCTCTATCCGCTGAGCTACGGGCGCAGGAACTACCGGAGTTTCTTTTTATGTCGAAGAGCTTTGCGCCGTTTTTTAAATTTATGTCGCTTTATTTTTCGTAGCTTTCTTTTTCGACCGCAAGGCATATTTTACCTCTGGGAAACCATTTCCATTAAGATTCTTGACGGTTTAAATACCGGGACTAATCGCGACGGTATTTTCACCGGTTCTTTGGTTCGGGGATTGCGACCCAATCGCTCACGACGGAGTTTGGTCATAAACACCCCAAACCCTCTGATTTCAACCCGTTTACCCTCGGCCAGGGTTTTGCTGAGAACGCTGAGGAACCGGTCAACGATGATGCCCACATCTTTGCGGGTAATCTTCGGGCCAACTTCAGCAGTTACAACATCGACCAGTCCATACTTCGTCACACTCATTTCCCCTCCTTCAATGACAGGTGCTACAACTCTTACCCGAACAGCTACTACAGCTGGTTTGAGAGAGCGCAGCTTCTCCGTTCCCTCCAATCCGGGCAAAGAGGGAAAGCAGTTTTGTCAGTTTTTTACTCCCGCACCGGGGACAGTTAAGGTCCTCCTCCTCCTCTTCTCTCTTGAAAATAAGGACCTCAAAAACCTCTTCGCATTTCAGACATCGAAATTCCCTAATTGGCATACCTCATTATATAAAAGTCAACGGTTATGTCAAGTTAAAAAATTCCCGGTTCATCTCCTAATGAGTTGCAATAAAAAAGAGCTTGAAAATTCGTCTTTGTGCGATACCAAATGCGTCGCTTCCAAATCAGGAATGGACGCGCCATCGAGTGACTGAAATGCGAAAGCATAGACGAGCTTTGCGATGTCAAAGGAGCTCAAATTCGAAGAATAGAGCGACTGAAAGGAACTCAATCCACCGCTACCAATACAATCAATTTCTAATAAAAATGATTTATTTTTCGCGACTTGAAGTCGCTCCCACAATTTATCCCCGACCCAGCCGAGGACTAGCCTCGGTGCTATGACTGCAGCGGTCGGTTTTATCCGACAAGGTCGGTTTTATCCGACAAGGTCGGCTTTATCCGACAAGGTCGGCTTTATCCGACAAGGTCGGCTTTATCCGACAAGGTCG
>CAYHGV010000050.1:0-1824 GCA_964356135.1 uncultured bacterium | reverse complement strand
GCTTTATCCGACAGTATTCCCTTTGTGCGATGCAATGCGGAGCTCAATCGCATCGCTACCAACTGACTCATTATCGCAAAATGACCTATGGCTATTGATTCCTATGCAGTGCACTCGTGGTTACCAAGCCGCATCCCAAATGGAGAAGAACCAAATTCCCTTATTGGTATTGGGAAAAGTTCGCTACGGGTTCGGTGGGTTAGTAACCTTATTATATTATTAAAAGGTTACCATCAATGCCGCATAGGTATGGTTATGGAACCGCATCGAGAAGGTAGTTTTTGGAAACCCATCCAGCTCAATCCCTTCGCGAATCCATAAATGGGCATTCCTGGGGAACTTAAAATCAGCCAGTAAGCTCAACCGGTTCTGGATGTTGTTCTTCCCTAAATAATCGGGTACCGGTTTACCCGCTAACCAGTATCGCCGAACGCTCCGCTCATAACTGAACCCGAGGGTGGTAATGGGGCTCAACCGGTATTCGACGAGTGATATAATTCCATCCCAATCCCGCCGGTAATCAATCAGTTTTTTATTGGTAAAACGATACTGGAGATTCAGAGTCCAGCGTTTCCCCAAATCAACGGCGAGGAACGGCTCGACCATCAAATCCCGGGTGGTATCGACTGCCACCGAGTCCTGGAGGCTATCAGTCCCGAAGAAACCGGTGTTTTTATTTCCATTATTATAACTAAAAATAGTACCCAGTCTCAGTCGATCGAAGGGCAGACACTCGACCCGACCTTCGGTCGCCATTGATGAAAAAGACTTCAACTGCCGGCTTGAAGGGTTCTGGAGCTCTTTTTTCGCCCGGGTTATGTACTCTCCATAGAATTTGAACCGCAGCCAGGGGAATTCTTTTCGTGCCTCGAAGGTGAACCGGTAGGGATAGCGCATATCGAGGTAGACATCCTTTTCCGGACCGGGTCGCGTATCCTTAAGGGAGAAGTTATTATCGAAATCGCGGACGATAAAAAAAGCCTCGGCATAATTGAGCGGATTTGAATACCAGGAGAACCCGGTACCGATTTCATCGTCCTGTTTCCAGGTTCTGGAGATAATCATCAGATGGCCGTAGAAATCACCCCCCAATCTCAGCACCGGTTCAAACCGATGATAATCGGTCGAGTCGCTGTAATTGTCCCGGTGAAAGTAATGATAGCGCACCAAAAAATTCTTATACAGGGGATGGCGGATTTTCGCTTCATGAAAAATATAAAATCGTTTCAAATCGAGACAGCCCTGCAGAGTCCGGAAGCCATAGCGGCTGGAATCGAAGGCGAGTTCCAAGCGGGGTGAAAATGTTGTCCAGTTCATATCGAGGAGATAAAGTTCGTTCGAATCCTCCTGGGCAACACTCATAAACAAGCTACAAATAATGGCTATAATCATTGGTAGATTTTAGGTGTCCTGGTGCCAGACGTCAAGCCATTAATTAGAGAACTCTAACCAACCACCGAAGACACTGAAGACACTGAGAAAGCAATAACTGGTTGAATGGTGAATGGTTAAATAGAACAGAGACGATAGGCAGAATAAAAGAAGATTTAGAACCGCTATTATACTTTTTTATTCAGTGAATTCCGTGTCCGCCATGTATCTTGGCGGATTAGTGGTTAAAAATGACTTTTTAAGTGTTCTTCATTAATCGGATTAGGGGGAGAGAGGATGGTTACATACGTTCTGCCGGCAGCAGAAAAACTTGACTTCGGCGAAAATGCCGATAAGATGAGAACCGATGCATGTTCTGGTCATCAACTGGCAGGATCGGAAGAACCCGTTAGCGGGCGGCGCCGAGATATATCTCCATGAGATATTCTCCCG
>CAYHGV010000049.1:0-21851 GCA_964356135.1 uncultured bacterium | reverse complement strand
GAAAACCAGGATCTCAGCATGAGAGATAATTTTACAGGGAAATTTGGACTTGACCTCTTGCGCCATACTGTTTCATAAGTCTTCGGAGGTGGCGAGGACTGATTGAAAGCGCCATAGCGGCTTTAATTATATTGCCTCCGTTATTCTCCAGGGTTTGGATTATCTCATTCTTCTCAATCCCCCTCATTTTCTCTTTTAACCCTTTAATCTTAGATTTCTGCTCATTAATATCAAGGCTCAGAGCAATATTATTGAAAAAAATCCTTTCCCCGTTTGCCAATAACACTGCCCTTTCTACTACATTTCTTAATTCCCGGATATTACCAGGCCAGGAGTATTTCAAAAAGGTTTCAATCACTTCTGGAGCGAAACTGATACCGGGTTTATTGAATTCTTTCCGATATTGATTGAGAAAATAGTCAGCAAAGAGAACTATATCTTCTTTTCTGTCTCGAAGCGGTGGGATTTTAATCGGCACAGCGCTTAACCGGTGATACAGGTCTTGTCTGAATGCGCCTTTTTTTACTAAGGCTTCGAGGTCTTTGTTGGTGGCACAGATAATTCGAACATCAATTAACTGCTCTCTATTCTCACCCAGCCGGCGGATTCTTTTCCATTCGATAGCTTCGAGCAATTTTGCCTGGACTGCCAACGATGTATCGGTGATTTCGTTAAAGAAGATGGTCCCTTTCTCAGCTTCTTCAAATAACCCCTTTTTATCAGCGCCGGCACCAGTAAATGCTCCTTTCTTATGGCCGAACAATTCAGACTCAAAAAGAGTATCAGGTACAGCACCACAGTAAAACGGAATATACTTTTGCTCTCTCCTTTTACTCTGGTTGTGGATAAATCGGGCCAGAACATCTTTACCCACTCCAGTTTCGCCGATCAAGAGCACCGTGCAGTCGGTAGGGGCAACCTTTTTAATTTCCTCACATACTTTTTGCATTATTTTTGATTTCGGCTTAAGAAAAGTAATGGCTTCATTAATCTTATCGCTTTCAAAAGGTCTCGCGTCCCGGAGTCTTTCCCGCACCCAGGATTTTTCTATCGCGCCGGCTAAAAAATCGGCGCTCCACAGCAATAAGCCCTCTTCTATCTCGGAAAGCCGTTTCGTAATAGGGCAATCTACATAGAGTGTGCCTGTGACCCGCTCAGCCGTCTTTAAAGGCACACAAGCAACAAAATGTATCTTATTCACTTTGACGCTGTCCGAATCTTTGAACCTCGGGTCTTCAAGCGCATTGTATGAGGTTATGGTTGTTTTAGTTTCAATTGTGGTCCTGACTACGGTTTGAGAAAACCTTTTCGCATCTCTGATAGCCGTATGGTCTCTGGAAAGTCCGGCAATGAGTTTTAACCGGGCACCATCTAAAAGAAATATCGCTCCCCGCTCTACTTCCATAACATCCATTATAAGGTCAAGAGCTTCTTTTAAACATTCCTTCTTGTCCTGGCCAGACTTGATAATATCGTTCAGATTGTTGACTGTTCTAAAGTATTTTTGGATATTAGTGTAGTTCAAGATATTCGTCCCTCAATTTTATTGTGCATATCAAACTGGTCTTTGTCAAGCCCGGGACACATTCCCAAGAAACTTCCTTTTAAACAGCTTTCCGATTTCGTCTTATTACTCCTCCCACTTCATAACTACAGGTTATTTTGGTAACTCTTAATTTTAATACTATAGGATTCATCAGTTGCTTGTAATTATGGAAGTAATCGTATAACTATTGTTTAGCCCCGGGTTATAACTACACAAATAGGGATTTGGGTTAAAGGGAAGAAAAACGAAAACCGATTTTTTCGTTAATGTCTACCCAAGCATAGCCGTAGGGAAAGGGACCGGGGTTGATAACGAGCGTCGTGCCGATTTTATCATAGCCCTTTGCCTCGTGGATATGACCGCATAAAACCAACTGGGGTTGATGGGTCTCGATGAATTCTCGAACTGCTGAGCTGCCGGCGTGGGAACCGGAACGGGTGCGGTCAAGCTTGCAACCGTGGGGAGGTGGGTGAGAGACCAAAACTTTGGTCGGACAGGACTCGACTTTGGACCAGCCGGTTACGAGAAATCGGGCTAATTCATCCTCGGTGTATTCCTGGGGGGTATGGAACGGAGTCGGGCTCGAACCGCCCAGGCCAAAAAAGCCGATACCGTCGATGATTTTGCCTTCGCGATGGAGATTGATTCCCCAATCATCGAGAGCGTGGTTGACATCGCTTCGGTCACAGTTGCCGTTGACGGCGACGAGCTTATCTTTATAGCTACTGAAACCGGTCAGAACGGTGGTAGCCTGACTCTTACCACCAAAATCGGTGATGTCACCGATCATGACGATCAGATCCGCGCAGTTGAGCTCTTTTTTTATTTCCCGCGGGTAGTTATACCGGCCGTGCAGGTCGGCGATGACTAAAACGAGCATGTTAAATATTCAGGGATAGATATCTTTTTCAGTGCCTTCCGTGTCTTCAGTGGTTTAAACCCTCCGTATTTATCCGTGTTCATCCGTGGTTGATATGATGTAATTTTCAGTGTCTTCCGTATCTTCAATGGTTTAAACCATCCGTGTTTATCCATGTCTATCAGTGTGGTTTCTGTGGTAAATGTTTTTTTTGTCGTCCAATTTTGTATTTTTCATTTTGCATTACTCCTTTATTCCTTCTGTGTTTCAGTCCCTACTGCTTACTGCCTACTCTTAACGCTCTACGCCTTACGCTCTTTTCCGTGTTCTCAGTGTATTCCGTGGTTAAATAATTTATTTTTATCTGTGTGTATCTGTGGTTTGACTTTTTTTCGCATCCCTTCGTGTTCATTCCTGTGAATTCGTGGTTCCAATTTTCTTAAAATCAAAATCGTGGTTCAATAATTCATCCTTATACCGGCTGACATCCGTTTTTTTTGCAACCAGCCCGTTCAAGGCGAGGGCACCTTTCGATACTCCTAACCAGATCGCACCGACCAATCGATTTTCCTGCAACACCAGTTTCTTATAGATTCCTTTTTCTTTGTCCTCTTTTTTCAGGAGTTCGAAATTGCCGGTTTCCGGATTGGAAATGCCCATGCAGCTCAGGTCAATCCCCATGACCTTGAGGGTCGTTGTCGGGGTTGTTCCATTATACGCTGCCGGTTTATCCCCGATCATGTTGGCGGCGGCGGTTTTTGCCTGCTCGATCGCCGGCGGAATGATACCGTAGATCAATCCGTTGAACTCGGCGATATCACCGGCTGCGTAGATATCATCCCGGCTCGATTTGAGCATGCCGTCCACGACCACACCTTTGTTGATTTTGAGCTCTGCTTGGGAAGCCAACTGGAGATTGGGCTTTACCCCGGCCGATACGAGGGCGAGGTCGGCTTCTATCAGTTCCCCGTCTTTGGTCCGAACGCCCGAGATTTTTTTATCACCCAGGAACTCTTCGGTGCTGCAGGATAATTTCACTTCAATACCGAGGGCGTTAATCCGGTCGAGTAAGACCTGTGCGCCTTCTTTATCCAGCTGGCGGGGCAGAAGCCGGGTGAAATATTCGAGCACCGTTACCGTTACGCCGATTTTTTGGAGCGCCCAGGCTGATTCCAGCCCAAGAAGCCCGCCGCCCATAACCACGGCTTTTTTAACCTTCCGGGCGTAGTCCTGTATCACCCGGGCATCGTTTATGGTGCGCAGCGTGAAAATTCCTTCTCTATTAATGCCGGGAATGGGTGGTAAAAACGGGCTGCTGCCATTGGCTACGAGCAGTTTGTCGAACGATAGTGAGCCGTTAGTGGTAGTGATTGTCTTTTCTGCCGGGTCAAATTTTTTAATCGTCGCCCCGAAATGGACATTAATTTTTTGTTTTTCATACCAGGCAGCGGGATAGGCGTAGAGGTCGTTGAGTTCGCATAGCCCGGCTAAAAAGGCAATGAGCTTCGGGCGGAAGTAATAGTGATACTGCTCATCGGTAAAGACATCGATTGCGGCATCGGGTGATTGTTCTCGAACGGTTTTGGCGGCAGTGATTCCGGCTACACCGTTACCAATAATAATAACTTTCATCAAATCCTCCTCGCCAATTTTATGAGCTATAGAGAACCGGTTTCCGGGTTTGGAAAATATCCGCCGCGTGGTAGGAACTTCGCACCAATGGCCCGGCTGCGACATACCGAAACCCTAAAGCCTCCGCCTTTTTTTTATACTGACTAAATTTTTCCGGTGCGATAAATTCTTTCACCGGGAGATGTGCCCTGGTCGGCTGGAGATACTGGCCAATGGTAAGAATATCGGTCCGGGCGTTTCGTATATCCTGGATCGTTGCTTCGACCTCGTCTTCGGTCTCGCCCATGCCGACCATAAATCCGCTTTTGGTTAACTGTGCCTGTGAATACCATTTAGTCATCTTTAAAACATCGAGCGACCGCTCGTAGCTTGCACGCCGGTCCCGGACGATTGAAGACAATCGTTTTACGGTTTCGACATTATGGCCGATAATCATCGGTTTTGCCTTAACGACCGTTTCTATCGAAGCGCGGTTGCCGTCAAAATCCGGTATCAAAACTTCGATTGCCGTTCCGGGGTTTTTATTTTTAATCGCCGCGATCGCGCTGGCAAAATGACCGCTGCCTTTATCCGGCAGGTCGTCCCGGTCGACCGAAGTGATAACGACATATTTCAATTGTAAATCCAGGACTGCTGCCGCCAACCGTTCCGGTTCGGTCGGGTCGAGCAATCCTTTGGGATTTCCCGTTTTTACCGCACAGAACCGGCACCGTCGGGTGCAGGTGTCACCGAGAATCATGAAGGTGGCGGTGCTTTGCCCAAAGCACTCTCCGACATTGGGGCAATGTGCTTCCTGGCAGACGGTATGGAGCTGGAAGCGGTCGAGCGTCGCTTTCACCTGTCGAAAGGTATCGCCCGACGGCAGGGCAACTTTCAGCCAGGCGGGTTTACGCTCCATATAAAAAATCTAACAGACCTGAAGGTCTGTTTCTACAGAATCGTGTTGATGTTGGTTTGTATCTCTTCCCGGCGATTTGTACAAACAGGTCTTTAGACCTGTTATAATTATTACAGAATCGTATTGAAGTTACTATGTATCTCTGTTCCGGGATTTGTAGAAACAGGTCTTTAGACCTGTTATAATTATTCGTGTCATTCGTTTCGCTGTGCTCAACGGACACTTCGTGTAATGCTATCATTCGAACTCAATCCCAAACCTGCTTGAGAAACTCTCCCCGATTGCTCTCTTCACCTCAGCCATTTCGACCGTTCGGGACAAAATTTTATTCATCGAAGTCATTTTCACGCCTGCAATCCCACAGGGAACGATGAAATCGAAAAATGAGAGGTCGGTCGAAACGTTCAAAGCGAAGCCATGAAAGGTCACCCACTGCTTGACCGCGATGCCGATCGAAGCGATTTTTTCGTTCTCGACCCAGACGCCGGTATAAGGTGGATTGGTCTTTGCATCGATGCCGAATGGTTTCAATCCGGCGATTATCGTCTCCTCCAGTGCCCGCACAAAGGGTTTGACACCCACCAGTCCGTTTTTAAGTCCAAAAATAAGATAGCCGACAAGCTGGCCAGGACCATGAAAGGTAACATCGCCGCCCCGTTCGACCGAAAAAACCTCTATTCCTTGCTGTGCGAGCCGCTCCTGTGAACTGAGAAGATTTTTTTCTTTCGCCGATTTGCCGAGGGTGATGACCGGGTAGTGCTCGACAAGAATTAACGTGTCGGGTATTTCGTTATTCACCCGGCGGTGGTGAAGCTCTTTTTGTGTGTTCCAGGCTTCGTTATATCGGATTAATCCCAAATCCAGAATTTTCCCCGGTTTCATTTATATTTTTCGTGATTTCGTGGTTTCGTCCGCCAAGGATCGTGGCGGATTTCGTGATAAAAGTAGTTTTCGTCTTCGATTTGTTGCATTTCCGTGTTTACTTATTCACTATATGAATTGCCCGTTTGTAGACATTTTCGGCTGCTTCCATCAGCGCCTCGGCAAGGGTGGGGTGGGGATGAATCGACAGTCCGATATCCTCGACCATCGCTCCCATCTCTAACGCCAGCACCCCTTCACCGATCAGGCTTGATGATTCCGGGGCTAAGATATGGAGACCTAAGAGCTGACCGGTCTTTTTATCCCCGATTACCTTCACCATTCCCTCGCTCTGGCCTAAGGTCTGCGCCCGGCCCGATGCGCTCAAGGGGAATTTACCGACCGCGACCTCATGGCCTTTTGCCATCGCTTCTTCCTGACTCATGCCGACACTCGCAAGCGGAGGTTGGGTGAAGACGCAAGCAGGCATCGCCTTCGGCTCGAACCGGCTCGGCAAACCGGCTATCACTTCGGCTGCAACCACCCCTTCTTTTATTGCTTTGTGAGCTAAGAGCGGCGGTCCGTTGACATCGCCGATGGCATAGACCGTAGCGAGCGAAGTCCGCAAACTATTATCGACTGCAATAAAATCTTTTGCGGTCAGCTTCAATCCCAGATTTTTAACACTTTCGATTACCGGTTTTCTGCCGACGGCTAAGAGTAACCGTTCAAACGGCACGATCCTTTCGGTCCCGTCTTTATGGACGACTACCGTCTCAGTTGCTCTCAACTCTTTTAGCTGAGAGCTGATAAAAATATCGATTCCCTGACGCTCTACGCTGCGCATAAGCAGATTCGCCATTTCGGTATCGGTGCCGGGAAGAATCTGGTCCATGATTTCAACAATCGTAACCTTCGTCCCCAAGCGCGAATAGATGGTTGCCATCTCGAGGCCGGTGGCGCCGGCGCCGACAATCAACAGATGCGCCGGAATCGTGTCAAAAAAGAGCGCATCCTCAGCCCAAAAGATTTTTTTGCCGTCAACCTGGATAGTGGGGAGATTGGTTGGAACCGAGCCGGTGGCGATAATGATGTTCACGGTCGTAACTTCTACCATTTCGCCGCCGGTTTTAGTGATCGATACTTTTTCGGGGGAGAGCACGGTCGCTTCACCGCCAAGCGACTCTACCCCGTTCGCTTTGAACAAAAACTCGACGCCTTTGACCAGCCGGTCAACCACTCCCTGCTTCCAATTTTGGAGCAATGAAAAATCGACCTTGGGAGAACCAAAAACAATCCCCATCGGTTTCGAGTGCCGGGCGACATCAATACCCTCGACTGCCGACAGCAGCGCTTTGGTTGGAATACAGCCCTGGTTTAAACAGACTCCGCCGATTTTCCCTTTTTCTATGACCAGGACTTTTTTCTTCAATTGTCCGAGTCGAATCGCCGCGCTATACCCTCCCGGTCCGGCACCGATGACGACGACGTCATATTCGATCACGTATTTCCTCCTTCAATCAGTTTGCGCCGACTCTTTTGTTTTACAACCCCAGAAATTTAATCGCCACTCCGCAGAGTAGGATCGTTGCTCCGGCGATGGCATGGGTGTACCGTTCCAATCGTCCAATTGGTAATAGATTTACCCCCAGAGAAGCGACGAGGACAACGGCGAGCATCGTCAGGATTGTCACTCCGCCGAAGATGCCGGTTACCAGCGCCAATCCGAAAAAGCTGCTTTTTGCCGCCGGATACATCAGGAGCGGGATCAACGGTTCGCATGGTCCGAAAACAAAAATGGTGAAAAGGACCCAGGGAGTAATATTGGGAGAACCCCCTTTTTCATGAACGTGAAGATGCTCATCGGTATGAGTATGGGAGTGCAGGTGGCTGCCTTCGTTTCCATGGGTATGCCAGTGCTGGTGAGGTCGATTCCGTATTGCCCGGCGTACCCCCCAGATGAAATAGACCAGTCCGAAGGCGATGAACAGCCAGGCGGCAATTTCACCGCGCAGCGATTCGAGGAACTTCAATTTATTCAAGGCAACACCGAAGGCGATACCAACCAGTCCTAAGAGAACCGAGCTGCCGATATGACCGAGACCGCATAAAAAAGTTACCCAACCGGTTTTGATGAGCGACCATTTTCGTGCCCGGGCAATCATAATAAAGGGAACGTAGTGGTCCGGTCCCAGCACGGTGTGGATAAACCCGATCGAAGCGGCTGCAGTCAAAAGGATCGATAGTTCTTTAGTCACCGTTGCTCCTTCAGGTCTCGGTTACCACCATGGGGATTTTATTTTCAGTCTCCCCATCTGCCCTTGTTATTTAACAGATAGAATTCATCGCTGAGAATGCGGTAGTGGGTGTTTTCTTCGAATGCGAGCCGTTCGAACATCTGCTTGCCCGCGGCGTCTTTGGTCTTCTGCGCAAGATGGGTGTAGTGTTTTTCGGCATCGCGCTCGGCGCCGATTGCCATAATCAGAATGTCGAGCATGTCCTCTTTGTTCTGTTCGACCGGTCCCGCAACTTCGCTTTTTATTTTATAATCGAAGTCCCTGCCTTCATAGGTGGTGTAGAGTTTCTT
Organism: uncultured bacterium; assembly: GCA_964356135.1. Lineage (GTDB taxonomy): Bacteria > Hydrothermota > Tepidihabitantia > CAYHGV01 > CAYHGV01 > CAYHGV01. Next base: position 13,468 of record CAYHGV010000049.1, on the reverse strand, counting down.
TTTGGAGAGCGAAGCGAGGAGTTCCTTTAATCGATTATAGTGGCCCTGCTCAAAATCGGCTAATTGCTTAAACATCTCCCGTGCTTCCAGGTTGGTTGTTTTGCTTGCCGCCTGGGCATAGAGCTTTTGAGCCTTTATCTCGGCAACCATTGCCATTTTAATAGCGTCGAAGGCGGCTGAAGTTTTTGCCTTCTTTTTTATTACTTTTCTCTTCTTCATAATGACCTCCTTAGATTCACGACCGTAGTTTATGTAAGGAAATTACCGCTGTCAAGAAGCGGGAAAAGCGATAAATAATTCTAACCACGGAAAACACGGAAGACACAGAATATTTAAATATATTTTTCGTTTCGTGTTCACCAAACATCGTGACGGTTAGGTGGTTATATACTCGTCTGTGGTTTAATTAATTCGTGGTCAATTCTTTATTTTTCTCCCCTGCTCCTCCGCGCCGTTGCTTCTCACTCTTTTCGTATCTTCAGTGTCTTCAGTGGTTGAAATTTTTCCCAAGTTATCCGTGGTTATCGGCTTGTGGAAACGCCGACCCGGTCGCAGAACCTGGCAACCGGGCACTGGCTGCAACGGGGTGAAATCGGGCGGCAGAGGGATTGACCGAAGGCAACTAAAAGATAGTTAAAATCGTGCCAGTATTTTTTGGGCAGTTTCGCCCGAAGGGCAAACTCGGTCTTTTCCGGAGTTGTGGTCCGGACATAGCCCCAACGGTTGGTAATCCGGTGGACGTGGGTATCAACCGCAATGCTCGGCTTGCCGAAGCCGCGGTTGATAACGATGTTGGCGGTTTTACGTCCCACTCCTTTCAAGGTAAGCAGTTCAGTTATCGTCGCCGGCACCTGAGATTTGTATTTTGTAATGAGCTCATGGGAAAGACCGAGAATTGTTTTCGCCTTATTCCGGTAGAAACCGACCGGATAGATTGCCGTTTCGATTGTCTTCGGTTTAAGCCTGAGCATCGCCTGTGGGGTTCGGGCTAACCTAAAGAGCCGTTTCGATGCCCGGACAGTGGTCTGGTCCTGGGTGCGCAGGCTGAGGATACAACCGATTAGAACTTGATAGGGGTCGCGAGATTTTTCGGCTATCAACTCCACGATCGGAGCATTCCATTTCTTAACTTCTTTCCTGAGAATGGCAACAACCGGATGAATTTTTTTATCGTTCATGATTTCATTCAAAAAAATGATTAACCACGGAATACACTGAGTTCACCGAAAAACCAATAAATTTTTACTCGCTTTCTTCCGTGTCTTCAGTGGTTGAATATATCCGTGTTCGCCTCGTTTCGAGGCGCCATCTGTGGTTGATTTCGCTTCGCTCAATCTATGCTGCGCATCAAATATTTCATTTTCAGTGTCTTCCGTGTCTTCAGTGGTTGAATAAATCTGTGTCCATCTGGGGTTTAATCTTTCGCTGTGTTTATCCGTGTTCATCTGTGGTATAATTAATTCGTGGTAAATTCTTTATTTTTCTCCTCTGCTCCTCCGCTCCTTACTCTCCACTGCTCACACCTTCAGTGTCTTTTGTGTCTTCCGTGGTTGATTCTTTATCCGTGTTCGCCTCGTTTCGAGGCGCCATCTGTGGTTAGAATATTTAAGGTTTTATTCAAAACCGAACCAACGGGTGAATTCCTCCAGCTCTACCCTATCGCTCTGGTAGGCGTTGATTTTTGCATCCGGGTCCGGGTAGCCGAGAGCAATTCCTAAGACAATCCGTTTCGAATCGGGAATGTCCAAACACTTACGAATAGCATCGGGATAGTCGACAATCGAGGCTTGGGCGCAGGTTCCTAAGCCAAAGCTGTGAGCGGCGAGCATCAGGGTCTGGGCAAACATTCCTAAATCGAAAATTGAATACGGGGTCAAGGAACGGTCCTGGCAGAGAAAGATGATGCAGGGCGCACCATAAAATTGAAAATTGGCGAGTCTCATAGCCCTTTTTTGGTCTTTATCATCTCGGTGGATGCCCAATGCTTGAAATCTTTTTTCTGCATGCTTCGTGCGCCGTTCGGCTAACTCCTGCGGCCAGTCCGCTGGTTTTATAATATCGGGATTGGTTTTAGCTTCAGCCGCTGCCAGTTCGGAGAGAACTCGACCCAGCTCCTCCCGTTTCTTGCCGGTGACGATCGCTACTTCCCAGGGCTGGGTATTGGTATAGGATGGACTCTGGCGAGCAGCAGTTATTATCTTCTGTAACAGGTTTTTGGAAACCGGCTTCGGTTTGAAAGCGCGAATACTCTTTCGTGTAATTATCCCTTCAATTACTTTCATAACACGGATAGACACGGTCCGCCACACACCTTGGCGGATTGACGCTGAGTTACGGGGATGGTGATAAGTCTCCTACTCTTCTACCTTTTCGAACATGTCTTTTGCGGCGCCACATTCCGGGCAGACCCAATCGTCGGGTACTTTATCAAACGAAGTGCCCGGATTGATGTCGTGCTCAGGGTCGCCTTTCGCGGAGTCGTAGACATAACCACAGACTGTGCACTGCCATTTTTCCATTATTCCTCCTTAGTTTAGTAAGGATGCTCGTTCGCGATCTGTGCCCACCAGGACTCATCAGTGGATCTATTTTTCCAGAAGTCCTTTCAAGTCCATCAGGGTGGGCTGGTCGGAGATGATGACCTTCACATCGTCAGCCAACTTATCCACATAGAGATACTTTATATACAGAGGATTGAGCCGGAGCTGGGACGAGACAATTTCAATTGCCTTTGCCTTGCCCTGGGCCTCGATTGCCTTACGCTCTGCTTCCAACTGCTCTTTCTCTAACGTGTACTTCATCTGTTCTGCCTGCTGCTGGACAACTTGTTTCTGCTCCACCGCTTTGGCAAACTCGTCGGTAAAGCTCACATTGCGCAAAAAGATGCCGTCGAGGATGAAGCCGTCTTTCTCAATGATCTCTTTTACCCGCTGGTTGATCATCTGCTGGATCTCCTCCCGTTTGCCCGAATAGACCTCCATTACCGGATAGCTGGACACGACCATCCGGACCGTGGAGCGGATTGCCGGTCGGATGACCTTTTCTTCAAAGTCCGGTCCGATGCGCTGGTGGATTTCACCTACCCGTTGAGGGTCTAACCGATACCAGGAGGTAATATCGAGTCCGACCCGTAAGCCTTCCGAGGTCGGCGCCCAGAGTGCATCCTCGTCCGCTCTCCGCCGCTCTTCCGCTTTCGTCGACATCGTATATTCCTGACGGCGCAAATCATACATTGCCGTCCGGTTGATGATGGGTGGAATATAGTTTATGCCCTCCCGCGAGACATAGTAGCGTTTATTAATAACGTTGAAGATCACCAGGGCATGGCCGACGGGAACAATTTTGACTGCGGCGGGCACGAGGATGATAAAGAGAATGGCACCGATGATGATACCGGCGGTCTTGGGATACGACAGATTGCGCAGTCGGATTATCTCGCTGCCCTTGGGCATGATACCGGACTTAAATCCGAACCGAAAGATTAAGACTCCGACAATTAAAACGAATAATATAAAGAGTAAAATGGTAATCATCTATTCCTCCTTACCCGGCCGGGCTTTTCTTAAAGATGTTTTTGCGCAGAGTCGCGCCGTGAGTCTTTTTAGCCGGTAAAAGCCACAGGGCTGGACTTGCTGCCAGGGTGGTTAAAAACTCCCGCCGGCTGAGCTTCTTTTGTTGTTTCTTCATTGTTGTATATTTAAGTCGTATTTGGGAATTGTCAAGGGCTGGGAAGCGTCTCGGGTCAAGCGTAAGGCGTCATTAAAAAGTCTTACACCACAGAGACCACTGAGTATTCAATAAAGAAACACGAAGTGTCCAGTGAGTAAGCCGAACTGAACATAGAGAAAATCCGCCATACAGTGTGGTGGATTGATTTTATTGGACTTTTAATTCTTGGTGAGCTCAAATTTTTTCTCAGTGCCCTCTGTGGTTAATTTTTCAGAGTCCTCGAAAGATACAGCATGACAAGTCTAATGCTATGGATAGAATTACCAGCAAATGATGATAAATGCTGGTAATTTCATCCAGAGGCGAGCAAATGAAACCTCTTGAAGAAAACAGGATCAAGCAGGCGTATGACCTCTTTCGTCGGCGCGGTGGTATTCTGAGATCGCGGGATGCGTTCAAAGCCGGTATCCATCCCCGGACGCTCTATGAAATGCGTGATAGCGGAGTTGTCGAACGGCTCGATCGGGGGCTGTATCGCCTTGCGGATCTTCCTCCGCTCGGTAATCCAGATTTTGTCCCGGTTGCCATGAAGGTTCCCAGAGGCGTAATATGCCTGATATCCGCCCTCGCCTTCCACGAAATCACGACACAAGTACCTCACGAGGTGTATCTTGCTCTCAAACGCGGTGCGGAAACCCCCAGGATATGCCGTCCACCGATCCGAATATTTTGGTTTACCGGTGAGTCATACAATGCTGGGGTTGAAACGCACAAAATAGACGGGGTTCCGGTCCGTATTTACAGTATCGAGAAGACGCTGGCTGATTGTTTCAAGTATCGAAATAAAATAGGTCTCGATATAGCGATTGAAGCGCTGAAATTCTACCGTGAGCGACGCCGGATGAAAACCGATGAGCTTGTCCGTTTTGCCGAGATTTGCGGCGTCCAGAAAATCATGCGTCCGTATCTTGCAATGCTAATTTGACTGTGCATCCAATTGGAAACGTAACTGCGTCCGTTCGCCAGCGCCTGAGCAATCAAGCAAAAGAAATGGGACGACCTTTTGATGAGGTGCTCCAGTATTTTGCTCTCGAACGCTTTCTGTACCGGTTGTCTCAATCTTCTTACGCCAGCAGATTCATTCTTAAGTGTTTTTTTGATGAGGTCATGCGGAGAATTGCAAGAGTGCCAGATTTTCAAAAAACCAACAAAAATTTTACTTTACTAATTTTAACCGTTTTATGTCTTCTATTGTCCACCCTATTTCGCTAAGCAATTGTTTTAACAGTTTAGGCCCATAAGTTTTGTGGGGGTGATAATGAATCGTTATTTTCCTTTCGTCAGGGCGTCTATATGTTCGTTGAGAACCTACTTTGGTATCTAATCTAAAGCCATCGTTTTCTAAAGTGGAAATTAATTCTTCACAGGATATATTTTTAAGTTGAGACCATATATGCTTAGGATACTTCATGCAAAAACAAATGAGAATTCCGTATCAACTTGCCGTGTGGAATGTTGAGGGTTTTTGACTGTTCTTGGTTTCGTAACGCTTACACGCTCTTTCGCCTTCCCAGGCACTTCAATTCGCTTTATAATGCCTTCTGGGATTGGGTCTCCATGCTTAATTGTTGAAGTTAAATAGCTTATAATTGCGTCTTTAGCATTGTGCAATGCCTCCTTTTGAGTAGCTCCACAAGTATGTAATCCTTTAAGCGCAGGGCAATAAGCATGAAACTCATTCCCGTCTGGTTCAATAATTATGCGTATTTTGAAGTTAAGGTTAAACTTCATATTACCTCCTCGTTTAAGTATCTAAAATTAACCTACAATTATTTTCTTGTCAATATCCCATTTTTGGCAACATTATACCCTGTGCCCATTTCCAGGTATCAGTAATTATTTCCGAATCTAAAATAAATAATGGTAGTCCGTCCCCGGTTTTCGTTAAAATGGTAATCATCTATTCCTCCTTACCCGGCCGGGCTTTTCTTAAAGATGTTTTTGCGCAGAGTCGCGCCGTGAGTCTTTTTAGCCGGTAAAAGCCACAGGGCTGGACTGGCAGCCAGGGTGGTTAAAAACTCCCGCCGGCTGAGCTTCTTTTTTGGACTTTTCATAGAATCATCTTTATGCCGGATTTTGGAATTGTCAAGGGCTGGTTTGTATGTGTTGGTCACGAAGCCTGAAATCCGATCTTTCGGTTCTGGGCGTTGGCTATCGGGTGCTCCTGTTCCGCTGCCTTCACAAGCATCTCCATCGTTATTTTTTTGTTTAAGAATCCCGCTTCTCTGACTACATTCAAAACCGCATTTTTGATATTGCCGCCCGATATTTCAAACCGTCGGCCTAACTCCCCGAAATCAACATCCGGTTCTAAAGGAGCTTCATCGGTAAAAAATGCGGTCCAGATTCGGGCACGTTCTTCGGCGGTGGGCAGGTCAAACTGGAGTTTCAAGCTAATCCGCCGTTCAAACGCCTCATCGAGGGCGAATTCCCGATTAGAGGTGAGGATGACCACTCCTTCAAACCGATCCAGCTCCTGCATCAAAAGATTCGTAATTGTATTATAGGATCTGTCATTACTCGACTGCTCAGCAAGCCGTTGGCCGAAAAACGCATCCGCTTCGTCAAACACGAGTACGCAATCGTTCTCGGCGGCGTTCCGAAAAACCTGGATGATATTTTTTTCGGTATTCCCCCACCACATATTATGAATCTGGGCGTAGTTGGCGACGGCGAGCTTCTTTCCGAGTTTATGGGCGATCGCTTCGGCGGTCATCGTCTTGCCGGTTCCCGGCGGCCCATAGAAGAGCATCGAAACCGCTTTGCCATAGGGGAGCGTTCCGGCAGATATCCACTTAGAAATTTTCTGCGAGCCGTTCATCTGCCACATAGCGCGATCAATCGTCTCCCGCTTCTCCGCACTCAAGACGACCGTATCAAGCGGAATAGTGGGTTGGCGCATAATCAAAAGCGTTCCTTTCCGGCGATTCGACAGTTTTTCTTTCCAGATTGGCGAAAACTCAAAGGAATCGCTTTTGCCAGTTATCCGGTCGTGCGCCCGGTCATCGAGAATGAAATCGTCACCGACCAGAGTCGCATTGCGATACAGGCGGTTCATGATATTGTTCCGCCGTAATACGCCGTCCTCCTGGAGAAAATGGACTCCCGCAAAAACCTCGGCCGGAGTTAAGCAGAAAAGATGGAGGAGATCATAACCCGGTATGCTCGGGTCTCGTTCCAAGAAACCGAAGAAGAGTGCGATGATAATGTAACGTTCTTCTTTCGAAAGGTTGAACTCTTTACATAAGTTTTCAAGCTCAAAGTCCACACCATGTCTTTTTGCCCGGCCGACAATCAGGGAGATTTCCGCTTCTACTTTTTTCACATTTCTATTAACCCTTACCATTTCCTTGCGGAATTGTGTCTCAATCGATTCCGGAATGGGAGGAGAGTCCATTTCCTCCGATATAGTAAGAAACTCGCCGCCGACCTCGGTCTCCGATGTGCAGTAGCTCCAAAATCTTTTGTAAATGACAACCCGCTCGGACAGCGCCTGAAACAGCCGGAAGTTCGCATCCCGGTACTCTTTGTGGATATTTTCTTCCATTCGTTCCTCCTTTTTTTAGTTCTCTCTTCCGAAACAGCTTCGGATCCGAAGGAATATTTCCGGTCTCATGTCATGCCGGATTTTACGACTTCCAGATCGTAACCTCCTTTTCGACGGTCCATTGACCGCCTCGCTTTTCAAAGAGACTCAAAGACCCCGTTCCGGCCAGCCAGTCGGCTTGGTTGCCCCGGTAGAGAAGTGCCCGGGTTCTGGCTTTATTGAAACCCACCCGTGAAAATCCGGTTATCCCAGGCGAACCGGGATATTTTTTGTAAAATTTCTCCCAGCCGTCTTCATTCTCATTGGCAAAGAATTCTTTGAATTCCCGTTTGGGAAGTAAAACAACCTTTTGGGGAACCGAGAACCTGTTTTCCAATTTCAAGGTTTTTGAATTAATCACCTTAAAATTTCGAAATAGATCGTGCTCACACAATTCTTTGACATTCAATCCCAAGTACGTGAAAGCGGCACTCCCGGTCGCTTGGGGGACGGTGCATGTCGATAGGTGGACGACAAATATTTTCGGTTCTTTGGAAATCCGCCGGGCGATTTCCTGGAGAAGAGATGCTGAATAAACTTCATATTCGTCATTTCCAATCGAGGCGAGGTCTCTTAGTTCTTGGCCTGTCATAATCCTTCGCGGATGATACTGCCGGTATGTGTATTTCTTATTAACGCTTACTTCTGGCTTTGTCATAATTTTCCTCCGTTTTCGTTTTTGTGATTTTGGGTATAAAAGGAATAGCCTTGTGGAAAAACCACAGAGCCTGCATAAGTTAAAAATTTTACAATTTTCCCAAAGAACTAATATTTAATACTGTATAAGTATAGTCATTTTTCGCTAAACGTCAAGTGGAAAAGCAAAGAGCCAATATATAATTATAGTGATTTTTCGCTAAATGGCAAGGTGAAAAAAGCTATATTTTTCAATGGTTGATTAAGATTTATGACTGCGGGGCAGCATTTTTGACCGAGATTTTGAAAAAACAACTAAAAATTTAATACTATTTTTTTATGAACCGACTCATTACATACTCTATTCTGCTCTTTGCTTATCTCGCAATATCGGATACCTAAGGTAAATATTCGCCTGTCCTAATTTTTCTTTCTATCTCTTTCTTTGCTTTCTCAATTAAGTTTGCCAAATACCGAGTTTCGTCTTGATTCATATTTATTCGAAAATGACAATGATAACATCTAAGATAGCCGGTGAAACATTTTCCATGTACTGGGTGATAAACTTTTTCTTCAGTGAGTTCACAATAACATTGAGGGCATAGGGGAATTAGATCGATTACTTCGTTTTTTCCCCATTTCCATTGCCAGTTAATGTCATAGAATTTATCTTTGATATAACGACCCCAAGGTTGTTTAGGCTTAAGATATTTATGTAGCAATAGACCTAAAATCGGTAAAAATATTCCTCCTAAGAAAATAAGGATAATTACATAAACTGGTAAATTCCAAGTAATAATTAAAAACTTATAAATTAATTTCATTAATTTATAAGGTAATTTAATTAGTAATTGTAGAATTGTTAAAATTATAGCTACAATTAAACCGCCGACGATGGTTATCACCCAAGAATTTCGAATCAACTTTTTGATTTTACTCACTTCAGCTTATTTCCCCAAGTGACGTTTTAATCTCATTAAGCTCCCTTGGGGTCAGATTCCAAAGTTTTGCAGCGGTGGAAGCAACCTCTTCTACTAATTTCTTCAGCTATCTCAATTTCTTTTTCCGTCATGTCCGTATAGGATGTAGACTGTTTGGTCAATTTGTTTTTGTAGTTCTAATATTTCTTTTCTTATGTTTTTCACTTCGTCTAAGATTTTATCTTTTTGAATAATGAAGTTTTGTATGTTCTTTGGGAGTAGAAGATTCTCTTTTATTTCATCCCAGGGTTTACCTTTCCAATTTGGTAAAATATAGAATATCAGTTTTAGTAACTCGTAAGGCCCCTCAATAAAAATAGACATTTTATCCTTGTCTATTAACTCAATTTGAGCATTGCCTGTAAGAATGTTTTCTGGCTCGTTTATTTTGCTTAAATAGATTTCATTGTCTTTAATATCTTTTGGCTTCCTGATATTTAGTTCTGGGTGGGTTCGAATATTAAAGAGATTTTCGGATAGAATACCTTTAATAATCGCTTCGATATCAAAATCAGGTAAAGGAGCAGAAAACTCGAGTTTGGTAAGCCTAACACCGGTAAAGTACCTTGAACATTTAGCTAAGTCAGCTATCTTTTCTCTTATAGATTTTACTTTATCTACTATTTCATCATGCATTTTCACTTCTTCATGGTCATCAAAGTCTATGCGATGAACAGGGATTTGAGAAAGAATTGACTGTGCAGTGTAGCCTCTACGTTGCGCTTTTTCTGTTATCCATTTTTTAATTAGAGCAGAATTGAGTACAGCCAATATATAAAAAACATTTTCGTTTACGAATTCATTAGGTACGATAGTCGCAGTATCTGTGCCTTCGAAGTACTCTCCTGTTTGGAAACCAAAATACTCAGGTCCTTTCTTTCCCCAACGAGAACAAACAATTTTGTTCGAGCAGAGAATCCTCTCCTTGCGTCCCCTATGTAGGGAATACCAACCAGACTCTCCTCTTTCATGTCCTCCCCGGCCCTCTAGAATTTCTCTAAATTTCTCTAAGTGGTTCAATATGTTTGGCCGAGAAGACATGTCGGTATTTTTCTTTAAGTAGAGGATAAAGAGTTTTTCAGCTATGTCCACAAAATAAGGACATATATCCGAATTCTTGTATGTAGGCTTCAATAGGTCTAGTTCGTTGGGTAGAAATTGAAGAGCCTCTTTTTCATTCTCACTAAGCAAAAAGATTCCATCCCCTTTCTTAATGTTAAATTGTTCAATTTTTAGAGAAGGTATGGCAGTTATGTTTTCATCAGTCACTCTATCAGCACTTGAATCTACGCCCCTCATAATGTCGCAAACCTTTAGGATCGGTTCTCCTCTTTCTGTCACACTCTGAATTAACCCTTTTTCGCTTCGTCTAATTAAAATTTCATCCCATGACCCACCATCCTGTGGAAGTTCGCCCTGCTTCACGCCACTCCAAAATACTCTTATAAATTCATCCTCATCTCTTGGTTTATCAATGTGTTTTTGGATATGCTTTGTCAGGAAATCGAGATTCTCTCTAATTGTAGTACCAGGCAAATCCTGATTTCTACATCTGACTTGAACTATTTTGATGTGATTATTTAATCTTTCTTCCTTGTGTGCCTTATCGGAACATTTAGTAAAGATAAAGACCATATTGTTCTGTCCCTTGGCGTGTTCAAAAATTTTCACCTCTTCAAAAAATATCATTTCTTTTATCTTAGCATTCTCTAAAATATATTTTCTCAATTTTGATGCTCCATCAGCAGTAGGCCAGTAAGCAGAGGTTATAAATCCTAATTTCCCCCATTCTCTAAGCTTAGAAAGACCGAGTATAACGAACCAATATAGATAATCCATCTTTCCCTGATAATATTCTCTCCAATAGTGATATAATCTTTGAGTAGAGTGGAAAAGTTCCTTATGCCCCTTTTCGCTTACATAAGGTGGATTTGAGCAGCAATAAAAAAATTTAGTAGCAAGTTTTTCTTTAATTTTACCATATATCATATCATCTGCTAATGTAAAATGAAGTATTTTACCTCGTTTCTTTTCTTTTTCTCCAGACACTAAGGGTAGACGCTGGGGATCTGGGTTGTGCAGTTCTAAGGAGTCTGCACAGATAATACCGAGTGGTGTTGGTTCCTCACGAGGTTTATTTCCTGTTAACTCTATGTGCTTTTTTATTATCGGGGTAAGTTGAATAAGCAAATTTACTTGAGTAAGATAGTAAGGAAAAGTTGAAATTTCGCTTCCAAATATACCCCAAAGAATTGCATCGTGCATATCTTTTAGATCTTGCGGGTCGTTCCAATCAAAATCTGGATATTCTCTGATTCTCTTAGCAGCCTCTACTAAAAACCCCCCTGAGCCTGTGGCAGGATCGTAGATAAGCTTAGGTCTTCTTTTACCCTCAATATGCCAGAAAAATGCTTCGGGGTCGTCAAATCCAACTCTATCCCATATAAGACTCACAATTTCACGAGGTGTATAATATTGTCCTTTATTTTTCTTATCAACCCTTTCAATATACTCCTCATAAATTGTTCCTAAGATATCTTGATCAAGTTTACCTAGATAAAAATTAGAAAGCTCGTAAAGGCAATCAATTAAAGAATTATCTGATGGTTCATACCAAGAGTAGTTATTATTGACATTAAAAAGCCACGGGTATCTTTTTGCTGATAGGCTAAATGCGTAATTTAAAATCATTCCAATTTGATGGTTAAAATTTTTGTACCATTTAGCAAAACCGGCGTCGTAAAGGGACTCGTCAATAAAACCTATATCTTCCCATACCCTTGCCAAGAGAAGACGAGTCATAGCAAAATATGCAACTCTCCGAAAAAAAGCATCTCGTGCCTTACCATAGAGAGTTGATTCATCAGCTTTCATAATTTTACTAAAGGTCTCAAATTCATCCTTTCTTAATTCTCCTCCATATATTTGAGCAGAAATTTCTTCTATTTCGGAAGCGATAGATTCTGGAGAGACTTTACCCACTTCAGCTATACTTAGCAACTTAGATTTTTGTTGTTTCACATCGTTGTGGAGAATATTCACTGTATATCGTAGTCGATCCGTAAGTAGTTTAACATTAAATTCCTCAATTCCAACCCATGGCTTTGCATTTGCTATTCTTCCGATCTTTTCTTCCGTGGTGAGCAATCTGTAAGAAAAATTCTCGACAAAGTTAAAAAATCGCTTGGTATTTTCTTTTTCCATGCATGTTATCGGATTGTCTGTATAGTCCTGATAGAGTGTTACAAAACTAAAATTATAATTTTCAATTTCTTTTTCCCCTTCCGAAGTATAAACATCAAGGTCACGTATATTTGTCAAAACGCCATATTTTAATCCCTGGGGTTGGATATATTTTTTAATCTGTAGATAATATTGCGATAGATACTGCGTATCGGTCCCTTTAGCGTCAAATACAAAAGAATGGGTTCGATTATCAACGGGTATATAATCCGGTTTGCCCACTATCTTTGATTCCTGAGTAGCCATAGTTTCCCCTAACTTAAATCCTAAAATATCTTCTAAGAAATTGCGGAACAAGATGGGAGATATTAGTTTGTCTTCATCTGCTCTGCTTCCTTCCATATATTTAAGATAAGTTCGAACTTTCCCCTCAGAGTAGTTTTCATAGGACGGGGAATCTAAAATCTGAATAGTTTTCTTTATGACATCAAACGGGTTCTTCATTGATTTTTTAGTAATTTGGTCTTCTGCTTCATCGTCCCCTTATAATCCTTTTTACATAGTGTGAACGGAGTTCTCATTATTTTCTTCACCTTTAGCATTAGATTGTTGCGACTGTAATGTTTGGGGTACAAATGCTTGTTTTATTCGGTCAAAGAGATCAGTAAAACGATTTAAAATTTTGGATGAAATAATTTCCTCGTTTTGCATGATATCTTTCTTTAAAATGTTATTGCAAAGGGTTGTACAGACTTTTGTTTTATTAAAAGGACCCCAATTATCATTACCATGATCTTTCCAGAATTCTTCCAGAATTTGGACTAGGCGTTTATTGTCTTTCTTTATTTTGTTACGGGTAATGTCGATATAATTAGAATCTTTGAGATGTTTTGAATACCATTCATTAACCGCATTCAAGTACACTTGAAGAGAGAAAAGATCTTCTATATCAGATTCAAAGCTTTTTGTAGAATCATGCTCCACAAATAGAATCCTATGCTCATCGAATCCTTGTTCACGAAGCAATTGTGCTTCCCTTTTAGAACTAGGTTCATTGTCATAAAGAACTGCAACGTCCCAACCCAGTTCTTTTAAGAACAATCCAAGAGGAGCTATACCCGTATTGCCTTTGGCGATCGCTAAATGGATTTCTTTTAAATGGGGTTTTTCTCTTTTTTGGGCAAGTTTTGATAGCGTTAAAAGATACATATAGTCAGTAATTCCCTCTACTACCAAAGTAGGCGGGGAGACCCTAGCAGCGAATATTCCATCTTCTGAAATAAACGACTCGGCACCAAGAGACCGTAGAATAAAAGTTGAGACAGTCTGAGGATCACTTTTCCAGTATGTTGGT
>CAYHGV010000048.1:0-21961 GCA_964356135.1 uncultured bacterium | reverse complement strand
CCGATACGACTCAGATCAAAACTACGCTTGTGCCCCCACTCGATGTTCATAACTACCCAAATCCTTTCCCCGGTCACAACACAACCTTCATCTACTCTTTGCCGGACGACGGCTGGGTCACCTTAAGGATCTTTAACCGTGCCGGCGAACACATCAAAACCTTGACCAAAGACCAGTTCTACGAAATGGGGGTGCATACTATTCCCTGGGATGGTAAAAACGAGTCCGGCAAAGAGGTCGCACCCGGGATCTACCTCTATCCATTCTACTTTAAAGCCGATGGCGTATACGGCGATAAATACAAAACCGGAACGACCATCACCAAGAAGGCGGTGCTCCTACCTTAAAACCATGAAAATAAAATCAATCAGCAGTGTAATTTTTTTAGGAGTACTATTCTTAAGTTGTCCGGACAATAATCCGGAAAAGAACAATCCACCGAGGGTGCCGGCGGTGGCTGGTCCTTCGAGGGGTAATGTCGCAGTATTTTATCCGTTTTCAGCCCGGACCACTGACCTGGATGGCGATAGCATCGCCTACCTCTTTGACTGGGGTGACGGGTCGGTTTCGGATTTTAGCGCGTTTGCGGAAAACGGCGCGACCGTAACCGATTCCCACAGCTTTACCGCTCCCGGCACCTATCTGATCCGGGCACAGGCAAAAGATATTCACAACGATACCTCGGCTTTTTCAACCGCCATTTCTTTGACGATCGATACTATTCCTTCTAATCCACCGAATGTGCCGGGCCAGCCGTCGGGACCGAGCAACGGCATTGTCGGCGTGAGCTATACTTTTCTAACTTCGGCGATTGACCCGGATAATGACAGCGTTGCGTATCAATTCGACTGGAATGACGGCACAACCTCCGAGTGGAGTGGGTTTGTGCCCTCAGGAACCCAGGTCGCTATGATCCACAGCTACAACCGGTCGGATATCTTCGAAATAAAGGCTAAGGCTAAGGATACCGGCAATCTCACTTCGGATTGGTCCGAAGCTCATTCGATCAGCATCGCGCCTGCCAATCTCCCGCCGGTTACGCCCGGCGCACCGTGGGGTCCGACCAACGGGATTACCGGAACCTCGTATACCTTTTATGCCACCACCACCGACCCGGATGGGAATAAAATCAAATTTAAATTCGATTGGGGAGATGGCACGGGCTCAAACTGGAATACCACGCCTGTTAACAGCGGCGACACCATTTCAATGAGTCACAGCTATCAGACCGAAGGAACCTATCTCATAAAAGTCAAGGCGACCGACGACATTGCCGAATCGGACTGGTCGAATCCTCTGACGGTTACCATCAGCCGAATCGGGTATCTTCTCTGGAAACTACAGCTCGGAGCTATTCGTCATTCATCACCGGCAGTTGGGTCGGACGGAACTATCTATATCGGGTCTACCAATACGCTTGTCTATGCCGTTACGAATGAAGGCACTCACGGAACTCAGCTCTGGCAGTTTAAAACCACCGGTGCGATCGAATCGTCGCCCTTGGTCGGTTCGGATGGCAGTGTCTATGTCGGTTCGGATGACGGCTATCTCTATAAAATCAGGTCGGGGGGCGCACCGGGTTGGAGTTTCAAGACCGGCGGTCCCGTCCGGTCATCGCCGGCAATCGATGCCGAGGGTAAAATCTATGTCGGTTCCAATGACGGCTACCTCTACTGTATCGGTGCCAATGGAAATATGATCTGGCAGAAAAAAACCAACGGTGCCGTCAGTTCTTCGCCCGCGGTCGATAACAACCTCGTTTATGTCGGTTCCGAAGACAAAAAACTCTACTGTTATGATACGGACGGTGCTTTGCAGTGGAGCTATGAGACCGGTGGTCCGATCAAATCCTCGCCCGCGGTCGCCGAGGGTAAAGTTTACGTTGGCTCGGATGACGGTTACCTCTACTGCATCAGCTACGGGAGCCTGGTTTCAAAACAAAAGACCGACGATGTGGTCCAATCATCAGCGGCAATAGGGTCGAGCGGCAGCATATACTTTGGTTCGAGTGATGGTTACCTCTATGCTCCGAGCTGGCAGTGTAATATCGGCGCAGAGCTTATTTCTTCGCCCGTTCTCGGCTCGGATGGAATGATCTATATCGGGACTTCAGCCGGTTCGCTCAATGCGGTGAATCCCAACGGAACTGTTTTATGGAGTTATGCCACCGGCGGGCTGATTTATTCTTCGCCGGCACTTACGTCCGAAGGTATTGTCTACGTTGGTTCGGATGACGGTTATCTCTACGCCATCAAAGGCACCGGACAGCTGGCAACCGGTTTCTGGCCGATGTTCCACCACGACCTGCGCCATTCAGGCCGGGTGGGTGGACCGTAACAGCCGGCCCGAACAATGCAGTTTTTTGACGATGAGGGTTTTCCGAAGAGTCATCTTCTCGTAATCGAGCAAACGAAAGCCGGGGAAAAAGGAGGTAAAAAATGAAAAACGCCGTTATGATAATCGCACTCATGATAGTGAGCGCGAGCGCGATGCAAATCGGGGGATACGGCGGTCCAATGGTTGTAGGGGTAATGACTTCCTTCGACAAGCTTAATGCCGAGTTGGACCGGTATAATACTGCCTATTATCATGGTTCGACCGGACCGCAGTTCCAGTCACCGATTTTCATGATCGGGGGGCTGGGTAAGGCGTATATTAAAAACTTTTCGGTCGGCGGCTGGGGCGGCGGCTTTTTTAATGAAGCGCACGGCGACAGTACTACCGCAACCCTGGCGTTTGGTATGGGCTTCGGCGAATTCGGCTATCACTTCGACCTGGGTGACATCATTTCGCTTGGGCCGCTGGTAGAGATTGGCGGGGGCGGAGTCGCAATCGAAATAAAGCGGGCACGGAGCGGTGGATTTGGACCCGACCCTGACACCACCGATGAATCCTACAGTGCCGGCAAAGGATTTTTCAACCTCGGGGCAGGAGCGGATATAACCTTTTTCCTGCCGATAAATGACAGCCGGACCTCGTTTGTCGGATTGAATATCAAGGGTGGTTATATCGCGGCGGTGATCGGCTCGGACTGGTATGATAATTACGGCGGTGCAACTTCAGTGCCGGAGTTCAGCCTGAGCGGACCATTTTTTTCGCTGGGTGTCGTCTTTGGCGGAAAAACCAAAATTAATCTGGGAAGCATCGAAGAGGAATAAGGAGGAGTAATGAAAAAGGTCATGCTTGCGCTCTGTTTTTTGTCCGTTGCCGGGTTTGCGCTCGATGTCGGTATTTATACCGGACCGCGGGGTTCACTCACGCTGATTAATATGACTGCGGTCCACGATGAGCTCGGAGCATCCGGTTACACCCTGCCTGCATTTAACAGCTACCAGCTGGGTTTCAGTTTTCCGTTTTATGTACGTTTGTGGCAGTTCACTTTGGGTGGCGGAGACTTCAGTGCCTGGCAGTCGAGCCGGGGCCAGGACTGGAATGTGTTGTTCAACTACGATATCAACAGCACCGAACTGGGCTATATCATCAAGCTTAATAAAAACATGAACCTGCGACCGGTCATCGGCTTCGGCTCACTCAAGATCGGGATGCGTCTTTCGGAAAAAGGGGAAGGGTTCATCCCCCAGCCCGATACCCAGAACGTTGCCTACCACTACGACTACTCCACGCCCCTCGCATCGGCCGGTCTTGTATTCTCCTGCACCTGGAAGGTTGAGCAGTGGGTTCGAATGGGTTTCGAGGCAAAAGCGACGTATCAGATGCCGCTCGAACAAGACCGGGATTGGACCGAACACGAGGGGACCCGATACGTTACGGTGGAGAATTTTTTCCCCCAGACCCCGGTTTTTTCTCTCGGGTTTATTGTCGGTTTTGAATACTTCGAGAAGCAAAAAGAACGCGCTTCGGAGGAATAGGATTTGTTTGAGATCGGGGTCGAACCTTGACAGTTCGACCCCGATTTTTTATTCTCAGTCAGTAAAAATATAAATCAAGGAGGTATTACAAATGGCTAAATCACTGAAAGGCACAAAGACGGAAAAAAATCTTTTGGCAGCCTTTGCCGGCGAATCGCAGGCACGGAACCGCTATACCTATTTTGCTTCAGCCGCGCGCAAGGAAGGATTCGAGCAGATCGCCAATATTTTTATTGAGACCGCCGAGAACGAACGCGAACACGCCAAGATTTTTTTCAAGTACCTGGAAGGCGGCGATGCGGAAATTACCGCTGCCTATCCGGCAGGTATAATTAAAGATACCAAATTCCATCTCGAGGCAGCCGCCGCCGGTGAAAAAATGGAATGGACGATGATCTATGCCGACTTTGCCAGAATTGCGAAAGAGGAAGGGTTTCCCGAGGTTGCCCGTTCCTTTGAACAGGTTGCCAGGGTTGAAAAATTTCATGAGTCCCGCTACCGGAAACTGATCGGTAACGTCGCCAATAAAGAGGTGTTCAAGAAAAAGTCGCCGGTAAAATGGCACTGTATCAACTGTGGCTATGTCTTTGAAGGGACCGAGCCGCCGAAAGAGTGTCCGGCGTGCAAACACCCACAGGCGTATTACGAAGTCTTAGCGGAGAATTTTTAAATCAAGATTGCGATTGGTGAGCGAGCCCAGACGGGCTCGCCATCCATCCGTTCGACTACCGGTAAAATTAAACTAATCGAGGAGGTATCATGCAGGCGAGTGTTCGATGGACCGGTGAGATGCAGTTCATCGGGAAAGCCGATTCCGGTCACGCGGTCGTCATGGACGTGGGCACCGACGCCGGCGGCACCGATTCGGCAATCACGCCGTTTGAACTGCTGCTCGTTGCGCTCGGCGGCTGCACCGGTATGGATATAGTTTTAATCCTGAAAAAGATGAAGGCAGATTTTTCAAGCCTCGAAATAAAAGTCGATGCGGTCCGGTCGGACGAGCATCCGAAGGTTCTACAGCGGGCGGAGCTGGAATACATCGTCCGGGGTAGAGGTGTAACCGAAGAAGCGGTTAAGCGGGCGGTCGACCTTTCCCACGAAAAATACTGCTCGGTGTCGGCGACCTTACGACCGGGCGTTCAGTTGTCGTCGAAGGTTACGGTGATAAACGAATGAAAAAGCTGATCCGTAGAAACAGTCTGGTAGAAACAGGTCTTTAGACCTGTTAGATTTTCTTACCGAATTAAAATCAATTTCTGCGTGAGGATTATTCCCGCCGCCTGTAATTCACAAAAATAAATTCCGCTCGCCACCGGCTTGCTTCGTTCGTTGTGTCCATTCCAGGTTACCTGGTGAAAGCCAGCGTCCTTTTTTTCGTTGACCAGCATTGTAACCAGACTGCCGCAAATATCGTAGATTTTTAAGGAAACCGATGTGGCTGAAGGAAGTTCGTAATTGATTGCAGTGTGCGATTTCATTAAACTCGGATATATACGAACGGATAAATTCGGGAGAAAATTATTCTCCGCCAACCCGATAACGGTTACATCCTTACAGGCGGAGAACTCGGATGTGTTGCCATTGGCATCGGTAGCAGTGGCGGTAATTTTATCAGGTAATCCCCCGCTCAATCCAATCCAAATATGGAATTTTCCTAATGCGTCGGCAGTGTCCGAGTCTAAAAAAACTTTTCCTTCGCCGTAGCCGGATGGGTCAGTTTGGGCAGTGAAAACCTCCACCGTGCAATGGGGAGGAGCCGAACCCAACACTACAAGAAAAATGGCGGTCCCTATATTCAGGAGCGCTGAATCGATGACGGGAAAATTGAGCTCCTGATTGGCGCGCTTATCCAGATCGCCCGGGTCATTCGGAGTAATGCTGTCGTTCTGGAGGTCGATACCCAATAAGCCGTTGTCATAGATCGAATTGCGGGTGATACGGTTGCGGTCGGCGTTGGTTGAATCTTTCGGATGTTCCCAGACATTGACCCCATTGCTGTCGTTATAAGCGATCGTATTGCCCGGTCCGATCTGATTGCCGCAGGCAAACCCATTATTGGGTATGGTGCTTTTGCGGTATTGACCGATGCAGACCCCGTGCCCGGAATTGGGCAGAGGCGCTAAATTGATATCGGCGCCGATGATGTTATTTTTGACGATGTTGTCATTGGTGTAGATGCTGTTTACATAATAGCCGACGATCCCAACTCCGTCCTGGTCATTGCCAGCGATAAGGTTATTTTCGACGGTATTAGAGTCCGTACCTTCTCCGATATACACTCCATCGTTGAAATTACCGAGGTCGGTAGTTCCGGTTATGTCGGTGCCGATATAGTTCTTTAATACCAGGTTGTGATGAACCCGACCGGGTGGACAGTTTGAAATACTGACGCCTTCAGTGTAATTGCCGGATATGAGATTGGCTTCGACCCGGTTATCGAATGCAAAACCGGGGGCCTCCGGTGTGACGATGATGCTGACTCCTGCCCAGTAGTTTGGCTGGTTCCGGCCGTTGCCCTGTGCGATTACTCCGGTCGGGTCGGTGCCGATGAGGTTAGAGAAAATATAATTTTTGCTCGTTCCCGCTTGTGTCCCTTGAATGCGGATGCCATCCTGTAAAAAACTGTCGATCACCACGCCCTGGATCGTGTTATTGGAAGAGAGGATCCGGAATCCGTGGGCTGTGCCGGCGTTTGAACCATTGATTTCAATCATCAGGGTAGCGGTTTGTGGAGGATTGGAACCGGTGGCGGCGCCGGTTTGGGTCAATCCGTTGATAAAAACCCCTGCCGGGTCGGTGATAGCCGGCAGCGGAGAAAGAGGACGAATGGTGTGGACGCCTGAACCCGGAATAGTGAAATCTACCGTATCCGGTCCGGCGGTGGTATTCGCCAAATTCACTGCGTCTCGGAGACTGCCGGCTCCGGAATCATTGATATTGGTTACCGTGAAGGTAGCGGCAAATAAGGATGTTGAGACCAGAAACACCATAACAGTTTTAATCCTCATTGTTTATCCTCCTTTTATGTTTTCCGTTTTTTCGTGTTTTCGTCCTTTCGGAATTTCGTGATAATTTTGTAGTTTTTCAAGTCTCTCAAATTCACCTTATTAAAATTAAGGGCCGAATGAAAGTAGCCCTTCCAATTTTTCCTTTGAGTATATACACGCCATTGGGGAGAGGAGTATTGTTCCCATTGGTGCCGTCCCAGGTCATTGTCCTTGATCCCGGCAACTCCATTTTCTCGGCAAGGGTTCGAACCAATCGGCCTGAGGTATCATAGATTCTTAGATTTATCCGGGTAGGATTCTCGAGCCGGTATCGGATAGTGGTGGAGCGGGTGAAGGGATTGGGCACGACGGCGAGATTGTTTGTTAAAGTGAGCGTGGCAGTGGTTTCTTTAATATCAATTTCTTTAAATAGATGCTGGCTCAGATAGTAGGCATAGCAGATAAATTGCTCGTCGAACGCGGTGCGGTAGAGAATGTCCGATGTATGGTCATCGGCTTCGGCGTAAATTATATGCGCTAGGCTATCCGCGACATCGAGCCGGCGGGCGATTTGGGGTAAACACTCGCTGATATCCGGCGTCCGGGTGAGATTCATGATTTCACCCCAGGTTTCACCATTATCATGCGATACCCGCAAATAGATATCCCATTTGGTTTGAGCCTGCGCGGTGTTGCCATCGGTCTGAAGCCACAGTATCGCAATCGTCGGCTTGCCATCGATCGTGCCGGTAGCGATACCGGGCCAGAAGGCATAATTGGGTTGTCCCTCTTCTGCGTCAATTCTTCGGGCAGTATCGCCCGAAGCCTTGGATAGATAGATTCCGCCGGTTCCGGGCCAGTGGTCCGGGTTTATATCACCCGATCCCCAGGCATCTTTTTCCAGAAGAGCAAATGCAAACAGCGGCTTGCCGGAATTATCAACCGCAAGTTGGGTATTGAGTCCGCCGATGAGGTAAAACTCTTTGGCGGTGTCGGGCGGAATATAGGAACAGTCCCAGCCGTTTGCGCCGCCCAGAACAAGGTTTACAAGTTCTCCACCATTATAATCCCAATCGCAGAAGTAAGAATTGGGTGAAATAGTCATTCCCGAGTTAAGAACAACTGAAAGGTCGTCGAAGGCTATGAGCCAGCTTGCCGTATCGGCGGTTCCAAAATCTCCGATGAGTACATTGCCCTCATCAAAAACTTTTCCTTTGATGTGTAAACTCAAGTCCCCAACCCCGCTTAAATTTGTCCCCGGGTCCCAGATATGCGAGAGATAACCCCCGGATCCATAAATCCCAAACCAAGCCCCCAAATCAGCATAGAATGCGTAAGGACGGGATGGACTGAGGCAGACATTCGCCGAAGGCGCTAATGGTTTGAGCAGTGTGTCGTCAAACCAGGTGATTCCGTTGTCCGGAGATGTCCGAAAGACAAGCCCGCTATGCATGCCGGCTAAAGCAATACATGCCATATCTAACGGAGGTTTGGTCTGAGCGACATATTCCGAGTTATGGTTCAGTAAGGCATACTGGTTCCCAAGGGTGTCGAGCAAACTGCCGACCGAAATTGGATATGACCGAAAAACGGGGCAGGCTGGTTTAACTCTTTCTTTTACTTTTTCTGGTGTCCAGAGTATTGTAGGCGTGTCGGACAGGGTTGATAATGCCAGCGTTGAGGTCGAGAACACCACAAGGATAAATAACCCCAATTTCTTTTTCCACATAACTCCCCCCTTTTTTTCTGTTTTAGCAGATAATAAATTTTTGTCAATAGATTAGTTCGTATTATAGAATCGAACCCCCCAAAAAATGTAGTGCGAACCTTCAGGTTCGCCTATTTATAGCGGGGCTAAAGCCCCGCACTACCGGTAATAGTGTTCTTACTCCCGACTCTCATTTTGGGTAATAAAATCCATCGTTTAAACGAGTTCCATTATCAATTTTAGGGAATGTCCGGATTTGTTTGGATTAGAGAATAGAGCCGAAAAGTACCGGAATAACCGAACCGTCGTCCTTCTTTATTGGCAGACTACCATCAGAGATGATTTCTAAGGCAATACCCTCAATAATTTCTCCAGCCGATTCCACCCGCACCGTTTTATTCCGGAGAGAAAACCGGTCGTTTATTTCGGCGAGGAAGGATGAGAGGCCGTTTTTTAGAAAGGTCGGATAGACAGTATCCAATTCTTGAAACAGCGTTAGAACAATCTGCCCGCGAGAGACTTTTTCTTTCTTTTCAATCAGCAGTGATGTGGCGGTTCCCCCAAGTTCGACAGGGAAAACGGTCTGGTTGACATTTAACCCTATACCGAGAATTACGAATTCGGGACGGTCGGTTGAACTGCGCGATTCGAGTAAAACCCCGACAACCTTTTTATTATTAATGATAAGGTCGTTGGGCCATTTTATTAAAGTTTTAAGGTCGGTAACTTTTTCTACTGCCCGCGCCAATGCGACAATAATCGCCAGTCCCAGCGGTAAAAGCGCTTCTAATGTAAGTTGCGGTCTCAGGATAAGCGACATCCAGATACCGCCAGCGGGCGAATGCCAGTTCAGTCCGCCACGACCCCGACCCTGGGTCTGGGTTTTGGCTATGATTACCGTGCCTTCGGGCTCACCTTTTTGGGCAAGCTCGAAAGCAATGGTATTGGTGGAACCAACCGAATTGTAATAGTAGAGCTTGTCGCCGAAACCGGTTTTAGATAACTTGAAAAATCGAACCCGCATAGCGTTCTGAGTTAAAACACAAAAGAAAAATGAAAAATTGCTGCAAAAAAATTCTTAGTTTTTGCTTCCTCCTGCTTTCATTTTGCATTTTCGCCTGCATTGTTATTCATTCCGTATAATCCAAATATTCCATCTGTGTTGCCGCGTTTAGTGCCGACCTCTGCCGGTTAATTTCTCCGTGCCTTCGATGTTCTCCGTGGTTAAATGAATTTTTCTTCGTCCTCAGTGGTAAAGTTTTCCATCTGTGTATATCTGCGTTCATTTGTGGTTTAATTCCTCCGTGCTCTCAGTGGTTTAACTACTCCTTGTAGTCGTAGAATCCTTTTTTCGTTTTTCGACCCAAGTAGCCGGCGGCAACCATCCGCTTCAAGAGCGGGCAGGGGCGGTATTTGGGGTCGCCCAAATCCCGGTAGAGCACATCAAGAATATTCAAGCAGACGTCGAGCCCGATCAAATCGGCTAAGGCTAACGGTCCTAACGGATGGTTCATTCCCAGTTTCATCACCGTGTCGATCGCCTCTTTCGTGCCCACACCTTCCATCAGGCAGTACACCGCTTCATTGATCATCGGTAATAAAATCCGGTTGGAGACAAAGCCGGGCGAGTCGTTGACCAGCACCGGTGTTTTGCCCATTTTCTTTGCCAGGTCATCAATGATCGTATAGGTTTCGTCCGAAGTTCCCAAGCCTTTGATAACCTCTACCAGTTGCATCAACGGCACCGGATTCATAAAGTGCATGCCGATGACTTTATCCGGACGTTTTGTCACCGAACCAATTTCGGTAATCGAGATCGTCGAAGTGTTTGAGGCAAGGATCGTCTCGGGCGGACAGAGCCGGTCCAGCGCCTGGAAGGTTTCTCTTTTTATTTTAGGGTCTTCGAATACCGCTTCAACTACCAGATGGGCATCGGCTGCCGAGTTTATGAGGACGCTCGGTCTGATCCGGCTGACCGCGGCGTCAGCCGCATCTTGAGCAATCTTCTGTTTTTCGACCATTTTGCCGAGACTCTTTTTGATGTTTGCGAGCGCCCGGTCCAGGAACTGCTGTTTTATATCAATTATTGCCACTTCAAAGCCTGATACCGCCGAGACCTGGGCAATACCGTTACCCATCGTCCCCGCACCGATCACCGCAATCTTTTTAATTTCCATAACAACCTCCTAGTTTAAGCATTGAAGTAAATAGAATTAAGCATTGAGGTAGACTGATGGAGACTGAGGTAAATAGAGTAAGGTTATACATTTATTCTCAGGTTTCCTCAGTCTGCATCAATGCAATAATCCAGTTATTTAAGCATTAAAGTAAACTGAGGTAGACAGATTTTTTCAGTTTCCATCAGTGTTTCAGTGTTTTTTTTGATTTTGCACTTTGCATTAGTTTATTTACCATTTAACCATTTAACAATTATACCAATTCAATCGCCATTGCCACCGCTCCTCCACCGCCCAGGCAGAGGGTGGCTAAGCCTTTCTTCAAACCCCGGTCTTTCAAGGCATAGATGAGGGTGGTGAGAATTCGGGCTCCGGTTGCGCCGATCGGATGGCCCAATGCGACCGCACCACCATTGACATTGACCCGATTCCAGTCCCACGCCAGTTCTTTTCCGTCGGCAAGTGCTTGGGATGAGAATGCCTCGTTCGCTTCGATCAGGTCGAAATAGTTGATATCGGTGACGCCGATTTTCGTCATCAGATTGCGGACCGCCATCACCGGTGCATAGAAGAGCAATTTTGGTTCTACGTGGGCTGAGGAATACCCTACGATTTTGGCCAGCGGCTTAATTCCTTTTGCTAAAGCCTTCGCCTCAGACATGACGACCACGGCAGCAGCGCCATCATTCAGGCCCGGTGCGTTGCCGGCAGTAATCGTTCCGCCCTCCTTGAATGCCGGCTTCAGTTTTGCCAGAACATCGAGAGTCGTATCCGCCCTCGGCCCTTCATCGGTATCGATCCGGATCGGCTCCCCCTTTTTCTGTGGAATTTCTACCGGCACGATCTCAGCTTTGAATTTTCCGGCTTTAATTGCCGCAACTGCCTTGTCGTGGCTTTTGAAGGCAAAGTCGTCCTGGTCCTGCCGGCTAATGGCTGATTTTTCTGCGGTGAATTCGCCTAAGACACCCATGTGCTGGTTCTCGAATGCGCACCAGAGTCCGTCGTAAATCATCCCGTCGATTATTTTAATATCGCCGAATTTGACACCGGAACGGCCGGTTTTGAGATAGTGGGGGACATTCGACATCGACTCCAGCCCACCGGCAACGATGATATCGGCATCGTCCGCTTTAATCGCCTGGGCAGCTAATGCTACCGCTTTCAGGCCCGATCCGCAGACTTTGTTAATTGTAAAGGCATCGGTTTCGGGCGGAATACCCGCTTTGATTGCCGCCTGCCGGGCTGGTGCCTGGCCGATACCGGCGGAGACGACATTGCCCATAATTACTTCTTGTATTGCTCTCGGTTCGATTCCTGCCCGTTTCACCGTTTCTCGAATCGCGATCGCACCCAATTCCGGTGCGGTCAAAGAAGCCAGTCCGCCTAAAAATCGTCCGATCGGAGTGCGGGCAGCACTGACAATGTAGACATCCTGCGCCATGTTCTCCTCCTGTTATTTAACCATTTAACATTTTAACCTTTTAACCAATTAGGTGGTCGTTTTTCCAGGAATGCACTCATTCCCTCTTTCGGCTCCTGGGTGGAAAAACAGACTCCAAAGGCTTCTGCTTCATAGGATGCACCGGTCTGGAAATTCGTATCGAGCCCACGGTTGATGACGGTTTTTGCCAGTTTGACGGCGAGCGGTCCTTTGGAGGCAATCTTTTTTGCCACCGCCAGTGTCTCATTCAGGAGGTTCTCCTCGGGCACGACCCGGTTGACGAGGCCGATATCTTTGGCGGTCTGGGCATCGATCATATCGCCGGTAAAAATCATCTCTTTTGCTACACTGATGCCGCAGAGCCGGGCAAACCGCTGGGTGCCGGCAAACCCCGGGATGACACCGAGTCCGACCTCAGGCTGTCCTAATTTTGCTTTTTCCGAGGCGATGCGGATATCGCACGCCAATGCCAGCTCACAGCCTCCGCCCAGTGCGTAGCCGTTAATAGCGGCAATCACCGGTTTCTCCATATTCTCGAGTTTGGCTAACACCCGCTGTCCGGTTTGGGCAAAGGACCGTGCCTGGAGCGAATCCATATTGCGCATTTCGGAAATGTCCGCACCCGCTACAAATGCTTTTCCTTCTCCGGTTATTACCACAACCCGTATCGAATCGTCTTTATTTAAATCTTCGATCACCTGTTCGAGTTCGAGAATCGTTTCGGTATTCAAGGCGTTGAGAGCCAGGGGACGGTTGATTTTTAATAATGCCACCCCATTCTCTTTTGTTAATAAAAAGTTTTTAAGTTCCATAATCCCTCCTGATTGAGACGGTTAGTATTTTGCATAGAGGTTAACAGAAGTAAGCATTGATGTAAACTGATGGAGACTGAGGTAAAAGGAGGTTTATCAGTCTCAATCCATATAACAGTGTGGTCAGTCTTCATCAATGCTCCATTCCAGTTATTTAGGCATTGAGGTAGACTGATTAAAACTGGCATAAACAGATTTTTTTAGTTTTCATCAATGTTTCAACGTTCTCAGTCTGCATCAATGCTATCATCTATTTGTACTCCTTAACTACTTCTTCTTTTCTTAAAACCCGCAAAGCGCCGAGCACCAGAGCCTTCAGCTCGTCTTCACCGGGATAGATCAGGACCTGGGCGACCCATCCCACCCGTTCCTTTATCCAGTCGACCAGCAGCTTCGATTTTGCCAGTCCGCCGGTGAGGACGATTGCCGCAACCTCGCCCTGAAGCACGGTCGCCATTGCTCCAATTTCTTTGGCAATCTGATACGCCATCGCCTCATAGATGAGCCGCGTCTCTTTATCGCCGGTTTTAATGCGTGCTTCTACTTCCGAGGCGCTGTTCGTTCCCAGGTAGGCGACCAGACCGCCTTCTCCCATTATTTTTCGTTTTAACTCCTCGGTGGTATATTTACCGGAATAGCAGAGATCGATTAAGTCCATTACCGGCAGGGTGCCGGACCGTTCGGGCGAGAACGGGCCGCCGGAAACCGCATTATTGGTGTCAACAATTTTTCCCCCTTTGACCGGGCAGATGGAGATACCGCCGCCCAAATGGGCAACCACAAAATTGGTTTCTTCGTATTTTTCCCCCAGTTCCTTGGCTGCCTGGCGCGCCATCGCATGGATATTTAAGGCATGGACCAGGCTCCGCCGTGGAATCTCGGGCAAACCCGAATACCGGGCAAGAGGCTCAAATTCATCAACCGAAGGCGGGTCGACGATAAAGGCGGGAATCCCTACCCGCCAGCCAATTCCATACGCCAGAACGCAGCCCAGGTTCGATGCATGCTCACCTTGATAACCGATCCGGGCATCTTCGATCATCTTATTATTGACCGAATAGGTGCCGCCTTCTAATGGGCGCACCAGCCCGCCCCGGGCAACGACCGCATCGAGCGACTTTATATCGACCTGGCGCTCAATCAGGAGTTCACGGATGAGCCGTTCCCGGAACCGGTACTGGTCCCAGACCCTGGGAAAATCTTCGAGCTCAAACGCGGAGTGGGGGATAGTTTCGGAAAAAAATAAATTCTCGTCTTCAAACAGTCCGATCTTGGTTGAAGTCGCACCCGGATTGATCGCTAAAATTTTGAATTTCTTTTTTGTCATGTAAGTATTTTAACCACTAAAGACAGGGAAGACACCGAAATAACGAGATGTGCTTCGTGGTAGATTCTTTTCAATTTTGCATTTAGCATTTTTCATTGAAATTTTCCTCTTTGTGCTCTTGGTGTCCTTTGTGGTTCAATCTTTATTTTCATTTCAGCTTAAAATCCGGCGCACCCGACCAACCCGTTCGATTCGTTCTTCCGCGATCTGTTTCGCCGCCTGGTGAGTTGAGATTTTTTTCTTGCGGGATGACGAGATAACCTGAGCCATAATATCGTAGACCTGGGCAGCGGCGTCAAACCGCTTCTCGGGCGGCACGTCCCGGGTTTGGGCTCCGGCGACCAGCATCTCACCACAGCTCACGGCAAAATCCGGCGCATAGAGAACCTTCTTTTTGTGGAGTACTTCCGCCAGGGCTTCATTGTCGAGGACACAGGCGGCGGCACCGGCAACGATCTTCGAGCGAAGTTTTTCGACCGTCTCAGCATTTAAGACCCGGCTGCGCGCACACGGGGCAAAGATATCGCATTCCAATGAATAAATCTCGTCCGGGTTTACGACCGTAATGTTCTTATGACGGTCCTGGACATTTTTTATCGATTCATAGTTGGTATCGGTAATGGTCAGGCGCGCGCCTTCGGCAACCAGATAGTCGACGAGATGATTGCCGATCTGGGTGACATCTTCAACTGCGACGCAGAGATTTTTCAGACTCGAGGTCCGCAGCACCGCTTTGGTGCATGCTTTCATTCCCCAGAGGAGTCCATAGGCGGTGACCTTTGCGACATCGAGAATTTTGCCCTGTTCGCCGCACAGCCGCAGGACATGTTTCGTCTCGCGGCTGATGTGGTAGAGGTCCGATTCATCGGTGCCCAAGTCAGGATAGGTGATGAACCGACCGTGCAAACCCTCGACAAACCGGCCGAATGCCCGAAGATATGCTTCGTCTTTGTCTTCTTCCGGGTCGCCCCAGAGCACCGCCATCCCGCCGCCGAAGTCGCAACCGGCAATGGCAGTCTGATAGGTCATATTTTCCGAAAGCCGCAGGACATCGTCCAGCGCCTCATCCTCGGAGGCGTAAGCCCACATCCGCGTGCCGCCGATCGCCGGTCCGAGGGAAGTGGAATGAATCGCAATCAATGCCCGTAAGCCCGTCGTCTTATCCGAACAATAGACAACTTCTTCGTGCTGATACCGTTCCAATTTTTTAAATACCATAACGCTCACTCCTTTCAACTGAATTTAAACTCATAAGCATTGAGGTAGACTGATGGAAACTGAGGTAAACAGAGGTTTTTAGTTCCAATCAAAGTTTCAGTTTTCTCAGTCTGAATCAATGCAAAATTTCTCGTATCTAAGCATTGAGGTAGACTGATGGAAACTGAGGTAAACAGAGGTTTTTCAGTTTCAATCAAGGTTTCAATTTTCTCAGTCTGCATCAATGCTTGATTCCAGTTATTTAGGCATTGAGGTAAACTGCGGGATGCTGAAGTAGACAGAGTAAGGTTATACATGTATTCACAGTCTTCCTCAGTTTTTATCAATGTCATCCTGTATCGGTTCGCAGTGTAGCCTTGCTTTTTTGTCTTCAGCTAAATAGCCCATTGCGAAGTTCGGGTCGTGTTCAAACACGCAGAGCCAGTGGTTCTGTAACGCCTCGGCGGTGAGTTCCTCTTTCCTTTTCATCGTCACCAGCGGGAAAAGGTCATAGCCCATCACATAGGGGATGCGCAGATGGCTTGCGGTGGGCATAAGGTCGCCCCAGTAGATGGCGGCTTCGCCATCCGATTCGACCAGGACCACCTGATGACCGTGAGTATGGCCGCCGGTGAGCAGGACGCGCACCCCATCAACAATCTGGACACTGCCGTTGATTAAGTTCAGTTTTTCATCGGTATCGAGCGGCTGGAAATTCTCAGCCAGATAGCTCGCCCGCGAACGGGGGTCAGGGTTATTGGCTACTTCCCATTCTAACTTTTGAATGTAATGCTGCGCCTTGGGAAAATGAGGGAGACAATCGCCCTCATGGTTTTTAATCGTCGAGCCACCGGTGTGGTCAAAATGCAGGTGGGTGATAAGAACGATATCAATATCGGCTGGCGCAACGCCGGTTTTCTTTAACGAATCGTCGAGGGTGCTACTATGGTTGATCTTATAGATTTCCTTAAACGAATCGGTGTATTTATCGCCAACGCCGGTATCGATTAACACCAACTCATTTTTTGTGTCGATCAACAAAGGCCGTAAGGCAAGGGTTATTCGGTTTTCGCTATCCGCCGGGTTCGTCTTTTGCCAGAGCAGTTTGGGCACAACCCCGAACATCGCTCCGCCGTCCAATGAAAATTCGCCATCCGAGAGCGAATGAAGTTCAAAATGACCAATTTTTACCACGGTTGGAGTTTAGTAAGCTTACCCCGACTGTCAAGAGTTCAAAAGGTGCACTGCAAAAAAAACAACCTGAACTGCGATTACTTTAAAAAAATTAAGAAAGGAATTTTTATGCGCGGTTTAAGTCGTTCGCTATTTCGGATAGGGCCTATCAAGGATAGGCGTTGAGGGCGGCTGCCCATTTCTGCAACGACTCGATCCGTTTTTTCTTATCTGCCGGCAGGATAAACGGCCGGCGGCCCCGGGTATCGACGATTACGCCCACCACTCCGCCTTCGATCTCGGTTTCGATTTTTTTACCCCGACCCTGACCGACATCAAACCCCCGTTCGGGAGTAATTTCGGCTTTTGCCTTGGCACCGACATCTAACGGTATCAATACAATTTCACCGAAGGGAACCGATTTGTCTAAGGTGCTCCCGTCAGGGAGGACGAACTTGATGGTAATGCACTTTGAACCTTCTTTTCCTGTGCCCACCGGCGCGATGCAAGTGCCGAGATGAATCAGGCAGTCTTTTTCGAAGACCTCCCGTGCCGCTTTTTCGTGAACCGTCGATAAAACCCCCAGGTGGGGCATCATAAAGATCGAGTCAACTGCCAGCATGGTTATGCCTTCGGGCAGGAAGGCATCGATCGTCATCAGTGCCGCCTGTGCCCGGCGCGGGGCATGAGAAAGAATGCCGCCCGAGCCGACGATCAGCTTCAGGCTCATCATACTGACTAAGGTTTCGCCCGACATGGTCTGAGCAAAGGCATCGGAGATCGTCCGCTCCTGCTGGACGCCCTTCAAACCGACCGCCATCGACCGGTGCTGGGCTAATGCAAGCCGCAGCGCTTCACGGGCGATCGCCTGCTCGATTTTCAGTTCTTCGAGGGTTGAAGGAATGGTTGTCGGCCGGATCATTTTGTTCCGGATCCGGTTGCGGACATCCATGTCGTCGACATCGAACGGAATCCAGCGCAGGATATTGTCGATTCCGGCT
Source organism: uncultured bacterium (assembly GCA_964356135.1). Lineage (GTDB taxonomy): Bacteria > Hydrothermota > Tepidihabitantia > CAYHGV01 > CAYHGV01 > CAYHGV01. Next base: position 4,269 of record CAYHGV010000048.1, on the reverse strand, counting down.
TCAGCCAGAACATTGGAAACCGAATAGGACATACCAAGATTGGCGCTGACCGTTCGGTTAAAAATTCCGGAGAAGACCGAAAAGACATCGGTGGTGGCGCCGCCGATATCGACACCGAGAACATCAATTTTTTCATTTTTGCCGATGTTTTCAATCAACAAGCCGACCGCTCCGGGCGTAGGCATGATCGGTACATCGGTCCAGCCCATCAGCTTCTTATAACCCGGAGCATGTGCCATCACGTGTTCCATAAAGAGGTCGTGAATCCGCTGCCGGGCCGGAGCCAGGTTTTCCCGTTCCAGGACCGGTCGGATATTCTCGACAATGACTAATGCGGTTTTATCTTTCAATGTCTCCAGGATTATTTCCCGGGCAGCCTGGTTGCCGGCATAGATCACCGGCAGCTCGTAGCCGGTGCCGAAGCGCGGCCTCGGGTCGGCGGCTCGGATGAGCTCAGCCAGCGCAACGACATGGGAAATAGTGCCGCCGTCGATTCCGCCCGATAAAAGGATCATATCCGGTCGCAAGGTGCGTATCCGCTCAATTTTTTCATGGGGCAATCGGCCGTCATTGGAGGCGATGACATCCATGACGATTGCGCCCGCACCGAGAGCAGCCCGGGCGGCACTCTCCGCGGTCATCGTCAGCACGACACCGGCGACCATCATCTGCAGACCGCCGCCCGCGCTTGAGGTCGAGATGTAGATATCGGAACCTTCACCTTCGTTTTTTTTGGGCTTGATGATCTCTTCGCCCTTTAAAAAATTTTTTCCGGTCAGTTCTTCAACTTCGCGCACCGAGTTCAAAACACCTTTGGTGACATCCTCAAACGGTGATTCAACCGTGGTCGGCGCTTCGCCCCGGGCGATCAGCCGGAACTCATTGCCCCGTTTTTCGATCAAAATCGCTTTGGTGGTGGTGCTGCCGCAGTCGGTAGCTAAAATCCGCGTAATTTTATCTTTTTTTATTTCGCTCATCCTCCAACCTTTCTACTTCAGTGATTAAACGCTCGAGATTTTTGCGTTCTTCCAATAATGCCGCAATCTCATCGTATTCAGTATAGGGGAATATCGCCCGATAAAACGGCTGCAGGAATATCATTAACTGTGAGCCGACAAATGATAATGGTTTCGACGACTCGATCATGACGATCGCGATCGTGGTCAATCGGAAGTCGACGATCTTCTGGGCGATCTTATTTAAAATGGTTGCCCGGCGTTCTTCAGTGATGTCGGAAGCGAACATCGAGTTCCTTGGCGGCTTTTGCCTCATCCAGACGCCGGACCGGTGTGGTGGTCGGTGCGTTATGGAGCAGGTCCGGGTTATCGTGTGCTTCCCGGGCGATGCGGTCGAGCGCAGCGATGAATTCGTCTAAGGATTCTTTCGACTCGGTTTCGGTCGGCTCAATCATTAACGCCTCGGGCACAATTAACGGGAAATAAACGGTTGGTGCATGAATCCCGAAGTCCAACAATCGTTTCGCGACATCGAGGGTCCTGATTCCGTATTGTTTGAGATTGGCACCGGACAGGACAAATTCATGCATGCAGGGCTGAGAATAGGGGAGGCTATAAGATTCTTTCAGAGATTCCTTCAGATAGTTGGCATTGATGATCGCCGCCTCCGCTACTTCTTTCAATCCGGCGGCTGCCAGCATTCGGATGTAGGTATAGGCACGGACCATGACCAGAACGTTGCCAAAGAATCCATGGATTTTACCGATTGAATCCGGTCGAGCGTAGGCGAGTTTAAAGTGATCCCCGGTTTTTACCACAACCGGCACCGGCAGGAACGGTTCCAAGATTTTTTTCACACCGATTGGCCCGGAACCGGGTCCGCCGCCGCCATGGGGTGTGGAAAACGTCTTGTGGAGATTGAAGTGTACCAGGTCAACACCGCTCGCGCCCGGTTTGTGAATTCCCAGGAGGGCATTGAGGTTGGCACCATCCATATAGAGCAGAGCGCCTCGGGCGTGGAGTAGTTCCGCGATCTTTGCCACCTCGGATTCGAAGAGCCCCAGGGTATTGGGATTGGTCAGCATTAAGCAGGCAACCTCATCATCGAGAACATTTTTCAGCGCCTCTAAATCGACTAGCCCGGTTTCATTGGATTTAATCTCGACCGCGGTGTACCCGGAGAGGGTGACGGAAGCGGGATTGGTGCCGTGAGCAGAATCCGGGATTAAGACTTTGGTTCGGGGATTACCCTTTTTTTCGTGGTATTTTCTGACCATCATTATTCCGGTCAGCTCGCCCTGGGCACCGGCCGCGGGCTGGAGTGAAACCGCATCGAGCCCGGCAATTTCGCCTAGATCCTGCGTCAGTTCGAACATCAGCCGGAGCACGCCTTGAACGGTTTCATCCGGCTGCAGAGGGTGGAGCTGGGCAAAGCCGGCTAACCGAGCCATATCTTCGTTTATCTTTGGATTATACTTCATCGTGCAGGAACCCAACGGGTAGAGACCTTTGTCGACATGGTGATTTAAAATCGAGAGTTTGATAAAATGGCGGACGACCTCCGGTTCCGCCACCTCGGGCAGCTTCGCCGGTTCTTTTCGGAGAAAGGTTCCGGGAATTAGGTCAGCGACCGATTGTTTCGGCAGGTCGAGTGGCGGCAGAGTATAACCGGTTCGACCCGGTTTCGAATATTCAAAAATTATTTTTTCCATTGGATTTATCTCCGTAATCGTTTTTCAATCGCTGTAATCATTTCATTTACAACCGGCAACGAATCGTTCAATCGAACGGTCAAAGGTTTTTTCGACTGCTTTCGGGAACAGGCAGCCGGGGAGTTCGTCCATTCTTCGATGGTAGACAATGCATTCGCAGCACCGTCCTTTGCGTGCACAGGGTTCGTAGGTACAGGTGCAGTCATTCAGATTGGTTTTGAGGTTACATTCCATGTCATTCAGGTTAAACAAAAAACCCCGGGCTGTCAATATCCTTAATTGAGGCTACCGAAAAAGCCCTTTTTACCACGAAATACAAAGTATAGATTGAACGCAGTGAAATCAAAGTCACGAAATTCAGGAAACACGACCCGCCACGATTCTTGGCGGGTTAAACCGTTGAATGCACTATGTATTTTTTTCGTGCATTTGAGTTCCTTGCAGTCACTCTATTGCGCGTCCATTCTTAAAATTGGACGCGACGAATTTCGTCCTTTCGTGCTTTGATGTCGTCCGCCAAGATCCGTGGCGGACGACACCTATCCGCCATACTGTGTGGCGGATTTCGTGATAATTTTGATACTTTATTAAAGCTCTCATAAACCGCGGCTTGACATTTGGCGATCTCATCCATAAGTTATGGGGTGAATACTTTTGAGTCATTGGTCGATCGGTTTGCCAATTACCTGGTGGTTGAGCGCAGCCTCGTCCAAAATTCCGTAGCCAGTTATATCCTCGATATCCGCCAGTTTTTGAACTTTTTTGCCGAAACGAAGGGCAGCGATCTTACCGGGTTAACAACCGCCACTTTACGGGAGTATATCACCCGGCTCAGCTCGTTCGGTCTGCAATCGAGCTCGATTGCCCGGAAAGTCACGGCTTTAAAGATTTTCGTCCGGTTCCTGCTTGAGGTAAAAATAATCGACTCCGACCCGGCAGAAAATATCGCCTTGCCCAAGGTGGGAAAAAAACTGCCGGCGGTGCTTTCGGTCGTTGAGGTCGTTTCAATCATTGAAACCCCGGACAACCAGGCGCATTTAGGGGTCAGGGACCGGGCGATGTTAGAGACTCTGTATGCGAGCGGGATTCGGGTTTCGGAACTGCTCAATCTCAAACTTGCCGATATTTTTCTCGATGACGGGTTTGTCCGGGTTATGGGCAAAGGCGGAAAAGAGCGGATTGTGCCCCTTGGCGCGCCGGCGATTGCGGCGATAAAATACTATCTCCGGGTCTCGCGTGCTCACTTCCTCAAACAATCGGGTTCGCCGTTCTTATTTTTGAACCGGCGGGGCAGTCGTTTATCCCGGATGGGATTTTTAAAGATACTCAAAGGCTATCTAAAAAAAGCAGGTATCAAAAAACGGGTCACCCCCCATACCTTCCGCCATTCCTTTGCCACCCACCTTCTGGAAGGAGGGGCGAACTTACGAGCAATTCAGGAGATGCTCGGCCATTCGAGCATCACCACCACCCAGATTTACACCCATATTGACCGGAGCTATCTGAAGGAAGTCTATAAGACCTTCCATCCGCGCGGATGATAGGGCAGGGTAAGGTGGTGAGTGCCGAGTGCGAAAAGAATAATTATTAAATACGGGTGG
>CAYHGV010000047.1:20136-22013 GCA_964356135.1 uncultured bacterium | reverse complement strand
TCACAAAATGGACGCTATCCGGATTAAAGGCATCCGGCCGACCGACTTTATTATAGGATTCTTTTACTACTTCCCGCGCCACCGTATAAACGATCGCGTCTTTGATCGGCACAATCAGAGGGGTATCATACTGTGCGGTCTTCTTCGCCACCTCACCTAAAATATTTAGCGAAGCGATCGTCGCCACATCCGCAATCGATGAGGTGCCGGGCACAAAGAGGATCGGCCGACCCATCTCGGTCGCTCTGCCCACCGCCTCATCCACCGCCGACAATCCGGCAATCCGCCGGACAAAAAGTTCTTTACCGCCCTTCGCCACTTGAATAAAAATCAACACCAGAGAAATAAAGATGATCACCGCAACCAAAGCATTGATTCGTGAAGTATGGAACCATTGGGGATACGATTTGACATACGGGGTAGTTATTGATTCTGCCTGTTCATTATTTTGGGTCACTGCCACCAGGGCATAGGCATAGGGCACACCATCGAAAACAGATACCCGGTCGGTATACTTGTTCACTCCCTGGCCTAACCGGGCATAGACCCCATAGGTTCCGTCCACCCGGTCTGCCCGGCTCACCACATAACCCTGAAATTCCTTCGGCTCTTTCGAAGATTTCCAGACCAGGGTGGTGGTCCTGCGCGTTCCCTCGGTCCGGTCATCGGTAATCCGATACGAAATGGATATTTCTTTCAACGCCCGGGCTTCGTAGATATACTCCTTACCCGGCTCCGCCGTTCCGTCAATAAACTTGCTCTCTCTCGGTGAGGTGAAATCGACATACTGGAATTCGGGCTTTTCACTTTTTTCCGCCCGGAACATATAGATAATATCATAATCCTGACCAACGACTTTCGGATGGAGCTTCCATTCCGTCCGGATAACCCGGCCGGTTTTACCCAGAGAGTCGGCGACAATCTTTGCCGGCATCACAATCTGGTATGATTTAACTACCGCGTAGCGGTAGTCTACCGACGGCTTGCCGGCGGTATCGGTATAGGTATAAACATCCCGATATGCTGCCAGCGAATCGTAGACGAGCCGGAGTAAAAGGTAGCTTTTGATTTCCGCATCGTTGGGCGAGAGTTCCCAGGTTATATTGAAACCTTCACCTTCGTCATTGGGTATATCCTGTACCAGTAAACATTTTGGGATACCGACCGTCGAAAGAGGCACCGATGGCTCGGAAAATGACTTCTCTGCCCCTTTCACCGCGGCAACTTCATAAAAATACTTTATCCCGTCTTTCATCGCCGTATCTTTTAAAATCGCACTTCCCGGTTTAACCGACCCGATGAGCTCATATTCCCCGTTTTTGTCCATCCGGCTAATCTCATACCGTTCACCCAGATAATAGTTATTCGGGCGCTTCCATTTCAGGGTCATCTGTCGTTTACCACCGATCACGGTATCTTTCAGTACTTTATAAGGAATTGAAACAACCTTGAGAATGCGAACTTCGTATTTACGGCCTGCACTATACCCCGGATCGACAAACTGGCTCTGGTCCAAAGTAAGATGGCCGATTTGCTGCCCGTCCCGTATAACCTCAATATCGGTAAAATCGAGTGCCTTCTGGGGTAGTCGCCAGGACAGAGTTTTGGTTTTAGCATCCACCACCGGACGCACCTTGACCATCTGCTTTTTGACGATATCGTAATAATATTCACGCCCGGGTTCAACATTCCGGTCAACAAAGACCGAATCCTGAACCAGTGACTTCACAAACCCGTATTTTGAACGGTAGATATCGTAACCAGCTAATAACCGGTCATCTTTTGACTGTTCCCAACCTACCGTGATACTCAAACTATCGGTGCTGATGATACTAACCGCCTTAACATTCCTGGGAGGGTCGACCGGGAAAGCAAAG
>CAYHGV010000047.1:0-20126 GCA_964356135.1 uncultured bacterium | reverse complement strand
AAAGCAAAGACTGCCATAACCATCAGGAAATGTATCACTTTTTACCCCCTTTCAGTTCCGAACATTCACAGGGTATTTTTGAGCACTTGGGACACCCTTCGCGATATTTTGCCATCGCTTCCTCCATATCGATACCGCACAGACTGGCCAGGCTCAGTAGCCAGGCCAAACTATCGGCGAATTCGGCTTTTATTAATTCCGGCTCACCAATTCGAAGCGCGCGGGCGAGTTCGCCGGTTTCTTCGGCAAACCACCGGAACGTTGAATCAACTCCTCGTTCCTTGTCTTTTCTATAATAAATCTTTTCAATCAGAGACTGGAACTCTTTGAGCTGCAAAGATTGAAAGGGAGGGTATTTAAACCCCTCCCTCACCTCCTATTTTTTTCATTCGGTCTACACTTACCCCACCAACGACATCGATTGATTGTATAGGTTTGGTTGCGATCGTAATTGTCATCGCGGCGATTGTAAATAGTAATCATATCTTGTCAAGGGTTTTTTTGTTGGGCGTTGATTTTATACAACATAAGGATATTTTTTTTAAGTTTCCCGGTGTAATGATTGGAATCGAACCGGAGGCTCTTCGTGGTTACCGGTGGTTCCTTACACATACTGGCTTATGAAATCTAAATAACTGGTTTTCCCTTTTCCCGGTTTGAGCTGAAGCTTCACCGAATCGAAGATAAAGCGCAGGCACAGTATCGCCTCTTTACGGTCGATGGTCGGCTTGGTTTTACCATCAATATGCCGGTTGACCATTTCCTGAACGGCATCAATGATGGACTGAATTTTGGGGTCAACTGTCTTGTATTCGTAAATAATTCCCTTGGCTAAAGTCTCATTGGTTTTGATGACCAAATCCAATCCCTCTTTAACCTCGCTATCGATGAGGTCTCGGAAACGAAGCCGTCGGATCTCAACCAGAGCCTTTTCAATAGTACGAATCACCTCTGCAAATTGCTCCTGGAATTTTGTCTGGGCTTGAACAACCGCTAATCTGCGTGCCGCATAGGTTCGGCCAGCAATCAAATACGAGCAGTTATCCGGGCAGGAAATCGTGCGGCGACGCTTGGTGCCGCAACATTGGGAACAAATTAAACTATTGTAAACCGGGCAGAGTCGAGTCGCCTTCTTCTTTGAACAAAGAAGGCAGGACTCAGCCACTGGTTTTTTTCATGAGCAAGAGAATCGTCTGGGCAGCAGCTATTCGGACAAAGGGGTCCCGATGCTTTAAATATTTTTCTAATTGCGTGATCGAAGACGCATCGCCGTAACGGGCAATCACCCGGCAGGCCGCCATCCGGACATTGACGGTGACGTCTTTCAGCATCTTGTAGGTTTCATTTAAAATCGAAGGGTCACCCTGATCATACAGAACATTCAACACACCAAACCGCATGAAAGCATCTTTGCTGGTGAGCCCGTCGACGAGCGTGGGCATGGCATCTTTCTGCCCCATCCGAATCAACGCTTCTGCTGCCGCCAACCGGATATCACGCCGCTCGGCATTGAGTTCTTTTTTAAGGTCCGGAATCAATGCGGTATCACGAGCCATACCGATGGCTTTCATATCGGCAATTACCTGCTCGATATTCTGGTCCTTTAATCCTTTGCGCAGAACTGGCAGCCCGGATTTGTCACCCAGGTTAACCAGCGCGCCGGCGGCGGTGTAGCGAACCAGGGTATCGGAATCATTGAGCAGGCGGCGAATGTCACCCAGTGCCTCTTTCGCTTCGAGCAGTCTCAGTGCAACAGTCGATGCAATTCTCACCGTTGCGACTTTATCTTTGAGCAGGGGTCTAATCAACCCGATCGATTTTTTATCGCCTAATTCGGCTAACACCTCAATCGCAGCAATCCGGGGAAACGGCATTGGGTCAGCGATAACTTTTTTAATGGCTTCGAGCGAATACTGGTCCTTGACTCGTCCCAGTGCCCGGAGGGCTGCCAGCCTGATGTCGATCGAAGTATCGTTCAAGGCAGTCCGCAAAATCTGCAAACCCGATTCGTCGCCTAAACTGGCGACTGCCTCGGCTGCGGCCAGTCGCACCATCTGGTTCTTATCGTCTAAACCCTTTTTCAGCGCTATCTGGGCACGTTCATCCACCGGCTTTTTGGAACAAAAAACCAGCCCTAGCAATGCGACAACGGCTAAGGCAATAACCTTCCTACCTTTAAATAAATCAACCATTGTACCCTCCTTGCATATCCGGAGCTTAATCAAAACCGTTATTCTGTCAAGAGGTGATTTCAGACGAGATCGGTTACCAGACAGCAGTCACGTAAATCCCGCAAGCATAACAACCCCTTACAAAAGACGGCTGCAACGCCATCGACGACAAATTTATCAGCCTTGACAATCATACTCTGTTCACTACACTTGCCTCAGTTTAAACGGAAGGGGGCAACATGAAAACTTTCCTCAAGATTTTATTAGCAAATGTTTGGACTGCGATTCATATCAAAAACGGCTACTCTCTGCTGATCGTACCCCAGGCGATTCACCGACCGCGCCGCCTCTATTTCTCAAAGGCGTTTCTTAATAGTGTCCTCTATGTGGCGCTGGTTGCAATCACCGTCCTCGGAATAGAATATTTCTTCCATTACCAAGAGTTTTTCCAACTGCGTCAGGTGGCTGGTCCTATTCTCCACGAAAACCACTTTTTAAAAAATGAGAACCGCCGGCTCACCCGTGAAAAAAAGGAAGTCCTCGAAGATATCGCGCAACTCCAGGGACAAATCGAACAGGAGCGCCAGGACCAGGCCAAGGCTTTGGGAAATGTCTATTGCGAACTTGAAGCGTTAAAGAAATTCGCAACCGACTTAAAAATTATGGCCGGGTTCAAGCTGCCGGAAGACAAGGCAAAAGCGCTCGGACCGGATGAAGGTGGTCCGTCACTGCCGGTATCAGAATACTATACCGATATGCTGCAACTGCACGGGACTGAACTGCTGGCAGCTTTGGCTGAACGCCGCTCAACCCTTTTAAGCGGCATGGCTTCCCAGCGTCTAGATCTGAAGGAACTCTGGAATTATCTTGAAGCTAAACAATCCTTACTGGCAGGTACCCCCGAAATCAATCCGGTCTCGGGAACCATCAATTCTCTCTACGGCATCCGGGGAAATGAATTCCATCCCGGCCTCGATATTGCCGCACCCACCACCACGCCGGTCAAAGTTACGGGTGATGGAGTTGTAGTCTTTTTAGGTTATGTCGGGGGTTACGGCAACCTCATCGAAGTTGACCATGGGCAGGGTTATACTACCCGGTATGCCCATCTTTCAGCGTTTGGGGTGAAACTGGGCGACCGGGTAAGTCAGGGGCAGATTATCGGGTTTGTGGGCGCAACCGGCCGCACTACCGGACCCCACCTGCACTATGAAGTGCGCCTCAACGGCGTTCCGCTTGATCCCAAGCGCTACCTCGAAGCACGGGCAAAACCCGATACCGCGGGAACTCCGGAGACACCAAAATAAAAGATTGCACCACAAAGTTCCCCATTAGATATCATATAATTTATTAAGAAAAAGAAATCTAATGGGGCGCACAAAGGAATAATTGAAGATTTATGAGAAAAATTTCAGCTAAGTAACATAAAAAATTATCCAACCGAAAAAAAAAGAACATATAGAGAGGGAAAAACTTAATGCAGAATGTAAATTGAAAAATGCAAAATAAGAGAAATATTCTTTGTAAAATATAGAACGATACTATCTTTTTCTTCGGTACCGCAAGAAAAATACCACTGCAAAACCGGTTATAATAACAATTGCCACCAAAGCGCAATTTAAAAAATTGATCACCCTCGTTTTAGCATACAGGCTATACCGCTGAGCAAAGAAATCACGGTTCTGGAATTGCCAGCGCACGCGGCTTGAAGCAAGCCGGGCGCTCGAAGTGAGCCGAGTGCCGTTCGTTCCCACAATCGAACCCGGCAGTGTAACCTCAACTTCAAAGGTATACTCCGCCAAAGGAATAATGCCGTAGACTCCAAAGATATCGTTCGCTTCCCACTCGTCACTCAGCCTATCGGCTTGTTGAGAAACATCATCGTCAACCCGCCGAAAGACCTTTTCTAGGCGTTCGGTAACGACCTTTTTTTCGCCGGACGTCATCCGGCTCGTATCGTAGAGAACCGTCGAAAGCCGGCGGCCAAGGGTTTCGCTCTCAAATCCGTCGAGTTCCCGTCCGGTCCAGAAGGCTTGAAAAAAATCATCCCACCAATATTTCAAAAATGTTCCTGCCCGGATAATTTCCTGGTCGGAGAAACCATCCTGCTGCATTCGGTGCATCAGACTCTCAATATAACTCGCGCGCAAACGATTGAAACCCTCTTTCGCCTTGAGCGTATCGGTTGCATCAAAAAAATCCTCCTGGTATTCATAGTCGGTAAATAAAAAATAACGACGGATTTTTATCTCGGGACGGCTGGAAGATATATGGTCGGGCCGCTTCCCTTTACGAATATATGCCGAGACGACTTTTCTGTAGCTGGGGAATTTTTCTTCGACGGTATAATGCCAGATCGGATTGCCCTTTTCAGTCGTATCGCAGCGCCATGTTCCCGGGGCCGGCAGGAGATACTGCTCTGCCAATTCGGCTTTGCTATCGGTTGTGTATTCAACCGTTCTCGAAACCCGACCGTCGGGGAAGAGATTTATTTTCAGGTTAAGGTGAATAAAACAGCCGGCGATAAACGGACAGAGTAAAAACAGGATAATTTTTTTCATTCGCACCTCACAATAACATAATTTGAACCACAAAGAATACAAAAATTACAAAATAATTTGTTACATTTGGTTCTAACAGTATTTCTTTGTGCTCTTCGTGCACTTTGTGGTATAATCTTTATAGCCCGTGGTTCATTTTTTTCAAGAAAACAATTCAAACCACAGAGGACGCAGAGAACCCGAAGAATTGATTTTTTATTCCTTAGCTTTCTCCCGTATCCTCTGTGCACTCCTTGCTCCGTTAAATAATTCTTATAGTTCCAAATCCTGAAGGACTAAACACTTCGTCTTATATGGGAAATCATTCTTCTTCAAATCGAGTTAGGATTATCCTTGAGCAGGGGACATACTCACCGCGCTCGTTAGTGAGTTTTATCCTGAGATACCCCATCGCTATTACCTGTGGGGGCAGAAATTCGGTAATCCTCACCGGCTCTCCGGGATAAATGATTATCGAATCCTGGAGCGTGACGCCGTTCACCCGAAGTCTCGTCTTCCAGCTTTCGGGTGCGGTCGTATCAAAATAAAACTCCGCAAAAATCCGATACTGACCAAGAGGCTCTAAAGAGGGCAAGGAATAAACAAGGCTATCATTGCCGTAGTCTACCTGCATATAGTCTTCGCTCCCGAAGGAGCGAAACCCATCACGATGGAGAGTGAAAAGCGTAGGATGCTCTTTACCCATTTTGAGATAAGCGTAGGGTGTGATGCCATACTCGCCGGTATTCTCATACCGTTTTATGTCTCTGCCTAAGGTGTAGAGAGTGTCGTTTACTTGCTGGGTCCAGAGGGCGAAACGGGCCGGACGGAGATTGTCCGTGCTGTCAATAAACTGGCCGGCTTCAATCTGGGGATATGAGGCGGGCATAGTATCGGTGCTTAAGGTTTCAGGCAAAGACTAGGTCCGGTTAACCGCATCCCAGAGGCTTGTAAACACACGGCCATTTTCTTCAAAGACGACAAAGCTGCCTGTGCCGGCACGTTCTTCGGTCCGGTTCCAGAATAGACCGTATCCCGGAAGATTTCGACGGTATCACCGGTGTAAAAATAGCTGCGCTGGATTACATCTCCATCTGACCAGACCAGACTGACATTGGCACCCGGGCTTCCGGGATTAAAGTGGTGCATTGCAACCGAGGTGCACGGTAATGCGGTAGAACCAAGCACCTTGACTGCGAAGCCGCTGTCACCGCTCATCCCATATTTAATGGTGTTATTCTCTGCCCAACCGAAGTAAGCTCTGCCTTCTCCGTCTACCGCAACTGCTGCGCCTAAAGGGTCGATAGATACAAACGATGCGGTCGGTGCCCAGCGCGAAACCGAAACTGAGGTAATTCCCTGAGGATTGGTAAGATAAAACCTTCCGCAATAGAGGGTAAGGGTGCTATCGCTGCTGGTTCTTTTAAGAAAAGTCAGGTGAACCGTATCTTGCGCATCGAGTGCCATCCTTGGTATTGAAAGTCCGTTGGTGATGTTTGAGCTAACCAGTGAATACGGTCCCAGCCACAAGGAATCTAACCGGTATGTATAATAGATTGTATCTGAACCCTGGGAAAGATAGGCAACTCCGAGGGTATCACGATTCCCGCCGGGTTTAACGACGATGGTGGGGAATTTACCTATGCCTAAGGTTTCAGGGACAGCCGAAGCAGTATCGCCAGGCAGAAACCGGAGATAATAAACGACCGTATCCTCCATCCCGCCGGTATAGGTAAGATGAAAGACCCCTTCCGGGTCGGGATTCTTTTTCTGGCAGTGGTAAGCAGTCACCCCTGGAAAAATTGTCGAATCTACTTGAATCTCGGAGTAATGGGCTGTTGCGTAAGTATACTCGCTCTGGTTAGTAAGTTTATCAAAGGACGAAATTCTATATTTTGCGAAATGGAGAATCTCCCAGTATTTTTCGTGTGGGACTCTCTTCTCCGACCAGTAGGGCGAAGTATCAACACAGGTAGTATCCAGCGGGTTATGGAGATAACCTGTCGGGGGATAGTTAAGGGTAAGTGTATCCCAGGGGTTCTCTGGCGGTTTGCGGCTCCAATCATAGCGGTCAATCCGATAGCAGTAGCGGGAAGTCGTATCCCGCCGGTCATTATTGAGATTCTGAGACCAGATTAGATTCACCACCGGTGTTCCATCGAAACCCACAGCCCTCACCCGAAAATTCGCCACCGCTGGTGAAAAGATGTCGCCGTAGTTTTTATGAAGTTGCCAGGGTGTTACCCGATTTTCTGAATTCGGGTAGTCGCCGTATAAGGCTGAATTACTTGTATCAAACTCATTGTTAAACCGCCAGTTCCAGGCATACTCCAGACCAAAAGGTATCATCTGGAATTCCTGTCGAGTGTCCCATACCGCTTCCCAGGCATCAGGGTGAATGGTAAAACCGGTAAGCGAATCCGCATGAGGATGCTCCTTGTAAGCCCGGAGCCATTTCAAGCACAGTTCCCTGCTCCCCATGAGGTAGGCAAGGATGGGTTCATATCCATAATGATTGAAAGTATCAACTTCAGCATAGACTGAATCCTGAAATTCGCTATAAGGAATATCAATCGTGCCTCTCGTATCATTAAATCCCCAAATCCACGGGGTAATCTTAGCCGGATAGGAAGGATGCTCATCTTTGATAATCTTGATCGCCTGCCAGATACTATCATACGCCTTTCCATTGTGCTGAGGCACTAACGCATCTTCGGAGAGTAGAATTTTGGTCTGGATGGTTGGCCCGAACTGAGAATTTTCGAGATTAAATACGATATCATCGGCTAATAGTTTTGCCGGGGAATAGTTAGTTGATGTGCATCTTGAATCGCCCTTGATCGCAGCCTGGGTAGGTTCATTGTAGAAATGGTCTATAAAACGAGGATTTAACCGATGGACAGCAAGCGAATCTTCGGTCTTTACCAGAGCTCGGGTCTCGGGTTCTAAAGGGCAGTAGTTAAACCGGAGCTCGTTAGTAGAGTAGTGGTAATCATTCCAATCCACAAAATCATAATGAGCTTGAACGATGGTGCCCGGTGGTATCCTGGAAGGGTTAAGACTTTTGAACACCCAGCATTTTGAACTGTCATTTATCTCACCGCCTTCATATTGTGCAGTATCGTAATGATTATAGCAATAGGTGAGTGTGTCGTGAAGCATCGTATAGTCAATCCCTTCAGTGAGGAGTTCACTTCCCTTGTTGACCTTCGGTCTATCGGTTGAGGTTTTAATGAGAAAACGCTGCTGGTTGGTGAGCTTCAAGGTGTCCTGATTCTGATTGCGCATAATTGAGTCGCCATCCACCCAGATTATTACCGACTCCGCCTCAGCACCTGATGAAAGTTCCACCCCCAGTTCTACCCGTAGTATGTCGAAATCCTGAGAATAAATTCCAAGGTCATATCGTTTCCAGTCAGCGGTGGTCTCAATTCTTTGCCGCCATTTGGTTCTATAATTTGGACCTAACGCATAAACCAAGTCGGTCCAGTTGGTCTGCCCGGCTTTCTTACCTTTAACCGCAAAATACCCGCCATTCCTCCCGGTCAGGGTATCCGGCATCTGGGTTTTTATCCAGTAATCGAAAACATAAAACCTTCCCGTATCACAAACAATCTCCTGTAAGACCGCCGGCCAGGTTTTCCCTGACACCGGTCTCCTTGCTATGAATCTTACCGAAGCCGGATAAGACTTAAAAGTCCCCTTGTCAACCACAGAACCAGTCGGTGATGACCAACCGGTAAACGAACCTCCTGAAGAATCAAAGGTCGGATTCTTAAGATTTGGCACCCGATAGACTGGGAGCGCGGTATCGCCTACAAACTTAAAGTCGAGATTTTTTACTTCAGTCCCTTCAATACAGCTCGGATACCGCAGGACTACCCCGGATAACGGCTGGCCGAAACTCATCAGCGATGGAATCGGCTCAATATTCCTCGCTCGATACTCTGGATACCAGAAATCAGGAAGATGGAGAGGAGATACATAAAAATTATATCTATCGATAAGATCATCATCAGGTACCGGGGGGCTTTCCGGATCGCTTCCCGGTCCCACATACGTCCGGTGTTTCATGTGCTCCACCCGGTTGCATTTTAAGAGGGAAAGGTAGTCAAGTTTATTCAATTGAGATTGATTTAAGGTATCTGGATTTCCAACTTCTGCGTCCTCCCAGAATGCCTGGCGCCAGGGAATATCGGGCCAGTCTCTAACCCAGACGCCGGGCAATAGACCCCCATAGTGCTGGGCAATCAGTTGGCGCAAGGTCGTTGCCGCATAAAATGCGCCTGCTTTATCATAACCAGCACAGATGACTTTTGTTGAATCTTTAACCTTCAGATAGTAACCCTCGCTCTGTTTTGGTATTTTTGTCGTATCACTGCCCAGCACATTTTTTATCAACTGCGTGCTCTTATCTCCAATGATAATCGCTCTGCCGGAGACATTGTTCCTCTGGTCAATCCAGATTTTTCGGATAATGCCACGAGGGTAAATCACCCAATAGAGCGCCTTGGAAATCTCAGTCGAACAGACCTCAGCCGCAGTTCTGGTCATCGTGTCAGCGCTGCCAATCGCTATCAGAATCGTATCCTGGATGAGATTATAAGTATACCACTTTTGCCAATTGCTGGGAATCGTATCAAGATTGCCTTCCTGCGGTCTCGGGTAGATGAGAATCTTTGGTGCCTCCGTAGGAGCAGCCGCCCAGAGGCTGCAACCAACCACCAGACAAAACATTAATCTTTTCATCGTTCACCCCCGTTCATTTTAGCAAGACAATTTTTTCTACTGCTGAACCTTTATCGGTTTTGAGTCGAATATAATAAACACCGGGTGGAACCTCTATACTTGAATTATCTCTCCCATCCCAGTCTATGGTATACAGACCGGGGGGTTTTGATTCACTGGCAAGAATCCGTATTAACTGTCCGATTGTATCATAAACCCGTAATTCCATGAACTGCATTCCGCTGCTAACTTGATACTTGATTTTCATTACTCTCTTAGTAGGATTAGGATAGATTTGCAGCATATAAGCGGTCTTTTCCCGCCCAACATCTGTTTCGCTGATCCCTTGACTGGTTGCATAATGAATAATTTTCCCGTATTCACCGACAGCCCAGCCATGGGCAGTATCGGGGAAAGAGACACCATAGATAGTCTGATCAATTGGGGATGTCTGCCGTGACCAATGTATACCACCATCAGCCGTATAAAGAATCGCTTTGCCATGAGATACCGCCCAATTATGAAATCTATCGGGCATAGCAACATCCCAAAAGGGTCCGCTGACATACTCTGTTGTCTCCGCCTTCCAGGTCTTCCCTCCATCTGTCGTTCTCAGCACGGTGCCGCCCCCTCCCACCATCAATCCGTGTAAAGAATCGCAAAAAACCAGATCTCGTAGATCCTGAGTTGTCCCGATTTCCTGTTTCTGCCAGCTCTGACCGCCATCCTCAGTCTTGAGAATTAATCCGGCAGTCCCTACTACAAAACCTTTTAAAGTGCCCCTAAAACAAACCGCATTTAACGCCGGACTCGATTTACTATCCTGGAACTGCCAGCTCTTACCATTGTCGTTGGTATAATATATTTCACCCCGGTGGGTAGAATCAGAATAGCCGACTATCCAACCGTGATTCAAATCAACGAACCGAATATCATTAAACCCATGATGATACCCGCCCGGGCTCCGTTCTACCCAATTTCTTCCTCCATCCTCACTAAACCATACTTGCCAAAGCGCCGCAATCCAGCAGTGGAGCGAATCTATCGCTGTCACACCTCCCCCAAATGGACTATTGCGGGTGTTTTTCTGAAAGCATTCTGTAACTGCAGGTGGTTCTCCTTGAGGATGCCAGCCTTCAGCGAATTTCCAGGTTTTTCCCCCATCCTCTGTCCTCAATAGACTTCCGTTTGGCTGCACAACCCAACCATGTAAAGAATCAATAAAACAGACATCGGAAAAAGCATAATCGGTCGTATCCGCCGGATTCGGCTGCACCACCCACTGCCCTTCAGTCCAGCCAAGACTGGCAAGGACAAGAATTACGGATAAATATTTTCCCATCGCTACCTCCTTGTTTAACCCACTTTAAATCTAAAACTTAAATTGTCAATCTCAAATCCTTTCACTAACATCTTACATCTAACATCTATCATCTGCTTTTCATGTTCCATCCCCCGATGCCAACACCAAGTGTCACGAGCTTCTTAATTCAACTAACTTTAAGTCCAAGGGTTAATCGGCCACTATCAATTCCTGCTACACCCTATTTCCTTATCCGGCGGCTCGAAGCGAATCGGCGGCTCGAAGCGAGCCGGGCGCAGAATTTTTTCGCCGTCGAGAGTATCTTCTCTTCATCGACAGTCAAAACCTGGTAGTTTTCCATTATTATTTTCCCGTCTACAATCACCGTCTTGACATCGCTTCCCTTTGCGGCATAAACCAGATGGGAATAGGGGTCATAGAGCGGCACCAAATGAGGCTTCTCCAAATCAACAATGATGATATCCGCCTTTTTGCCCGGTTCCAAGGACCCGAGCTCGTGTTCCAAACCGAGAACCTTCGCTCCGCCGATCGTCGCCATCGCTACTACCGCTCGTGCTGATAAGACGGTCGGATCTCGGAACATCACCTTCTGGAGTTTTGCGGCACTATCCATCTCCTCTATCATATCGAGATTATTGTTGCTTGCCGCACCGTCGGTTCCCAGCCCGACTTTTATCCCTTCGGTTAAAAACCGGGCAATCGGCGCCTCGCCCGAAGCAAGCTTCATATTCGACTGGGGGCAGTGGGCGACGCCAACCTCATATTCATTCATCAGTCGAATGTCCCCGTCGGTCAGCCAGCAGCAGTGAACCGCAACCATAGTGTTGCTTAAAATGCCGAGTTTTTCTAAATAGGCGAGTGGGGTCAGGCCGTGGCGCTTTTTGCTTTCCTCAACTTCATCCTTCGATTCGGCGACATGGATGTGATACGGCACCTTATAGGCATCCGCCAGTTTCTTCGTCTCCCGCAGCAGGTCAGCCGAACAGGTATACGGTGCGTGGGGAGCAATGGCTGGACGAACCAGAGAATCGGCACTCCATTTTTCAACAAACTGCTGGGCAGAGCGCAATCGCCCCTGCGGACTCTTGCCGTCCGGTCCAGGAAAGTTGAACAGCGCTTTACCCAGAACCGCCCGGATGCCGATTTTTTTCGCTGCCGCGGCTGCCTCGTCTTCAAAAAAATACATATCATTAAACAGGGTCGTGCCCGATTTTATCATTTCCAAACCGGCAAGTTCGGTCGCTTCCCGAACCATCGGGCCGCGGACATAACGTGCCTCCATAGGCCAGATATACCTGGTCAGCCACTTCTGTAATGGCAGGTCATCGGCTAACCCCCGGAAATAGACCATTGCCGCATGGGTATGGGTATTGATCAACCCGGGCAGGACGATGCAGTTCCGGGCATCGATGATCGTCCGCGAACTCAGGGTAGTTTTCGGTCCGACCCCAACGATGGTGTCGCCTTTAACTGCTACCGAACCATCGGAGTAACAATGTCTTTTTGGATCCATCGTCAAAACCATTCCACCTGAGACGACAATATCAACTGGTTCAGATAACCTGGACATTACTTTAATCTATTTTTACTTAACCTCTTTGTCAAGATGAAAAGAGTAGACCTGCTGAAATTCGGAAAGGTGTGCCCGGTCAGACCACGATAAATTGGACACATTCATTTATCGTCCATTGAACCGGAAAGGCTCAGCGACCGTAAACATACTTATAGATGGAGCAGCTCTCAAGTTTTTCTCTAATCTTGGTCTTCATTTCCTCCTTGTCAGACAATTTGTATTCCGTTTCATAGAACCGCCACGCCTCTTTCTCCTTCCCGGCGTAAATATAGCGAAGGACTACCTCAAGGACGGCGGATAGATATTCCCCGTGGGGGTCATCATAGGTTTTAGTATTTATGGTGTCGTTAAACTCCTCAACTCGTCTTGCATCTTTCTCAATTCCATCGAGCAGATAAAGTGGAAAATCCCGGTTGGCTGGTCGATACTGATTTGCCTTTGTGTCGTATTTAAAGACGACAGCAGGAAGAGGTGAAAGGGCGTGGGGCAGACGGTCGAAATAGTCGAAGGTCAGGATCGTTTGCGTGAATTCAAATACCCCATCGGTGTCAAGATCCACAGGGGTTAAACCATAGCCCACGGGATATTTTTCACTGGCGTAAAACAGTTCAAGGTCACCAGCGGCATTAAAAATCCAGTAGAACCAGCAGCAGTGAGCACCGCCCGAAAATTGTTCAACTATTAACTGCGGAGCCTTAGCGCCCAGGAAGGGGAAAAAGCCAAAGTTAGTCCATTCCTTGAACCGCCCTCCTTGACTGAAGGTAGTTAAGGTTTTTCCCTCCTTCCTGAGGGTAGCAAACCAAACCTCGCTTTGCGAATCGTAGGACCTCGACACTTCGTGACCCTCGAACAACAGCGTGTCGGCTTTGGTAAAAACGCTGTCAAGGCTTAGCATCTTCGGCTCAGGTAAAGACCAGATACTGACTGTAAAAACCTTCGGCTCCGCTACATTCTCTTCCCATGCCCGTTTTAATACCGTTGTTATCTCCGCTTCACCTTTCTTCAACGCCTTAAACTCAAAAACTCGTGTCCCCGGAGCACCGGGCAGAGCTCTTGTCGGTGGTTTAAAGCTGTCGGCAACCAATTCAAGGAAGCTGTTGTCAAATTTCTGTTGCCAGCGATAGCCGGTCGAAGGATTTTCCTCCAGTGCGATAGCAAACTTTTGACCGACTTTAACGCTGATCGTTTGACCGGGGTCATTGTATACCGCTGGTTGCGAAGGTAACTCACCGGTTGAGCCAGAATCTCCTGAAGCACCGGTAGGAAGAATAGCTTCTTTCAACTCACTCCCCTCTCCGCTGGCAGACCAAGCAAGGCCAAGCAGTATGAGAATTGTTACGACCAAGTTGATAACACTTTTAGTTTTACGCGGTGCAAACATTATTCCCTCCTGTTCATTTATATTCCCCGGAAGAGAATATGGTCCAGGGCTGCGTGGGTCGGTCATGCAGATACCCTTTCAGGAAATCCCACTGTTCGTGTTCTTTCAGATATCCCTCGGCATCAAACGGCATGCCGCTGGAATTGCCGAACCGAGCCCAGAAGCTCATTGCTTTAGCCATATCGGAATCCACGACCTTTCCGTCTACTGCGCCGTTCGGCATATAGGGTATCCTGTTTGGCCAGTACTCAAAGGCATCCAGTTCATAATGCCCCTCGACCGTGCGCGAGCCGGGATTGATTTTTTTGAGATAGACATCGTAGTGGTCGGCTAATATTTCCTTGGCAACTTCGGTATCAATCGAACCATAGTGCTCCTGCATCAACTGGCTGAGCCGGACACGACGGGCACCAACCGCGGTTCGGATGTCGAAATAGCCCATGTTCGAACATTCCAAGTTACGGATTCTTGGGTCTTCCGGTCCATTGTAACCGATGAAATACCCGTCTTTCTTACGCGTGACGCTTTGATATTTCAGACCGAGCTCAAAGCGCATGATTTCGCCGGTATTGATATCGGCAAGTAACCACACGTTCGCATACCCACCATCGTTCTTTTTTTCCATAAGTTTTACAAACTGGTCCAGGTTTAAAGCATACTGCATCGCCTTGCGTACCCGAAAGAACTCCGGTGCTTCATCCGGGTCGTAGGCGCTGAAGCTGCCAATCGTGGTTTCGGTGCCGATGATGCCGGCGCCGGTGACAAAAAAATCGGACATACTGTGGATGAAACCGGGTGACGATTGCATGAAAATGCGATTGCCTTCTTTGGGGACGATATCGAGAACCAGATTCAGATACTGTCCGGTTGCAAAGTCGATCCACGAGTTATGAGCCATAACAATCTTGCCGTCCTTGGTCGCGCGGCCAGTAGCGATGAAAGCGCTGCAGTGCTCTTTATCTGGTTTGGAAAATTTTCCGGCTGCTTCGTTGGGCCACCAGTAGCCCTCGAGCTCATACAACCCGTTCCAGCATAAGACCTCTTCGAAGGAAATCGTAACACCGGCTTTCTGTGCTCCTTCCGCAATACCCCGGATTTCATCCAGGTATTCCTGGTCCACCCGGGAGAGAAATAGCTTTTGCGCCGCCTCAACAAAAAATTCCCAGTCTTTGCCGGTTTCAATATATAGTAAAAACTTTTGGGTCTGGATAACTTGCTTCAATTCGGCGGCAGCAAGATAACCGTGTTGAAACCCGCGCTCGAACGGTTCGCCTTCAACGTGAATATAGATCCAGCCGTTTTTTTCAAAACGATAGCCCGGACCGTACCTTTGAACCGAGACATCGGAAAAAACCAGAGCCGGGAGCAAAAACAGAATTACTAAAAGCGATAGGGTGAGAATATTTTTTGAAGCCATTTTAATCCTCCTTAGTTTAGTTTTTAACGCCCAAACCGATACCCTCTTTTGCACACATTTTGCCAAAGCGTCACTACCGCACGTTCGGGTCGTCGTGGTTACCCGGTCCGGAGAGAAACCGACACCTGGATCTTAATCCGATGTCCCTGGCTGTGAGCGTCGTAATGATCATCAGGCACTCCGACAATCGAGTCGCCGTCAAAATCTGGTTGGATTTCATTCCCAGTACTGTTTGAACGCAACCATGTTCTGGATACTGTGCGCATCGACCATGTCGCCTTTGAACCTGAACCAGATGTTACTATCCCTGGGGTCTATCTCGTAGTTCACAACTGACTTCGGCTTCCTGTAGTCCGTGTCATCGATACCCTCGTTTCATGCAGGTTCTCCCTAACCGACGATCAGAGCCAGGAGAAAGAAGAGCGCAAGCAGCAATGCGGTTTTCGTAGTTTTCATGGTCAAAAACTTCCCGTGGATGGTTATTAGTCGTTCGACCAGAGGAACGCTCCGAAACCAACCTCGAGGTATATTCTACTTCCCTTGCTCGTGGACTCCTGATTCTCGCTGTTGCCCGATCTGACCTTCTCGGTTGCCACCCCGAGCTCTATTGGAAACGTGCCGTGCGTACCGATAAGCGGTGATATGCCGAATCCGAGCTTCAAGCGCCAGCCGCTGTCGGTCACCCCGGTGTCCACGTCATTCATCACGTACTGGAAGGAACACCCGACGAACGGCAGCAGCCAGATTCCAGATGGCCCGCTTTTCTTCGGTCGTGTCAGGTGGTAAGCCACCCGCGGTCCGATCGACATCGAGAAGTCGGTGAACTGGGCGGCGGAGTAGTCGATGCTTGCTTCGACGCCGATGCCAAGCCCATGAAGCGGGAACCACAGCACCTCCGGGCTGAAGGTGACTGCGAACGCACCCGGCTGGGTTGAATCGCCCTCATCGATCGGCAGATAATAGTGCGTACTGAAAGGGCCTGCCACATGCCAGGTATTCCGGGCCGCAGCCTTGATGTCGGTCTGCCCGTACGCGGAGCCGATTGCGAAAACGGACAGAACAAGACAGATACTCAGTCGTCTGGACATGTTATCCTCCTTAAGGTTATCTGCCGGTTTGTGTCCCGGCAGTAATGGAAATCCGTCAGTATCGTCGTAGTTGGCGGTGCTATAACCTGCCGAGCCGGTAAGCCTGTCGGTAAGAGTAGCCCCAGGCTCAGAGGTATGAAGGCCAGCAGTATTTTTTTCGTTGCAACCCCTTAAGTTTAGTTTTTTATCGCATCAAGACGAGCTTTTTTGTGCCGTTAAAATCGCCGGCAGCCAACCGGACAAAATAGACACCGGCAGGAAAGTTCTTTGCATCCCAGTTGACCGTATAGGAACCGGGATTTTTTACTTCCTGAACCAGCGTTTGAACTACTGCGCCTGAGAGGTCGTAGACTGCGAGCGCAACCGGAGAGCGCACAGAGACCGTGTAGTTAATGGCGATTCGTTCAGTCGTTCGATTCGGGGAATTCACCAGCAGATTCTTAAACGGCGTAGTCAGCGGAGTTTCCACGATACCTGATGGGCCTAATGAACCATCAATGTTAATATTCTGGGCATAGATACCGTACTTATCTTCACCGGGTGAATTTCGATCATCTGCCCAAGCAGCAATCCACTGGTTATGAGCGAAATCACTGGCAGCCAGGTTATATTTATCGCTAGGGACTGAGGACAGGACGATTTTTTCATCTCCCCAGACATATTTTCCATCAGTATCTATGCGCATAGCTTTTACATGATTAGGGCCGACTACTGAAAACATTTTAACATAAAAAACTGCGACATCGTTCAGAGGACTTGGTTTTACGACGATATCAAAGAAAACGGTATCGGGTATCAAGGGCTCAAAGACTTTTCCCGAATCGCCCCATACTCTTTCTCCGGCCCAGGAGAATTTCTGCCCGTAAAGGCCAAAGTTATCCTGGAGGTTTACGCCATCATAATGGTATTCGCTCCAGAACACGAATAATTCCTGTGTTGCCGGGAGGAAACAGAAGGCGGGTTCATCGTGGGTATTTTCATCCCAAGTCGAGACCTCTACACCATTGGGAGGATATTGGAGGTTTCCGTTGGCGTCTATATGTTGAACGAACGTGGTAACGGTCAAGGGCATTGCTGCCTCCCAGACGATGAAAGCGCCGTTATTGCCATCGTTTACCAGATAGGGACGGATGGGGGATACAACCGGCAGGAATTTACCTGTATCTATTTGGACATTCTCTGCCCACATCGGAGTACCATTGGCATCAAATTTTTGAGCAAAAATGTGCAGTACATTTTGCTTTCCCGGAATCGTATCGGTAGAATCAAACGATGCAGCACGATTCCAGGCGAGGATGAAATTATCGTCTTCGGTTCGCAAGATGGCTGGTTCGTAATTATGCAAGGTATCGCTGATAACCAAGTCGTTTGCCCATTGAGGTTGTCCGTTTTTTGAGAGTCGCTGCAGGCCGATCCGGATCTTTTCTGTTGTATCCAGGGGGACCATATTCCAGACAAAGACAATATCTCCCGGTTCCAGCGGGAGGACATTGGGGGAATAATTGGCGGCAGCATCATTAGTGAGTTGGAAACCATCATTTCCCCATAAGAATTGTCCCGCAGGAGAAATCCGCCAGGCAAAGACATCGCCGAATCCGGTTCTGTAATCATGGTTGACAAGGACAACACAACTGTCACTATCAAAGGCAATGCCATAATCTGAGACCCAGGTTTCAGTGGGGTTATCGCTGATTAACAACCCCTCCTCCGCCCATAGTTTATTTCCATCTGCGTCCAGGCGTTGCATATAGACATCAAATCGCAAACCAACCATGGCAGAGAACCAGGATATAAAACTTTCGCCATTTCCCTTAACCACGATTTTAGGCATAACCTGCATGCCCGTAGTATCGCTGATAACAGTATTGACCAAAGGGTCAGTGCCCCACTGGGCATACAATAAAACCGGGGCTAAGATACTTACGGTTAAAACAACCATTTTACGAACCATATGGACCTCCTATGTTTTCAAAGTATTCTGCCGTCGTTCGGGCATAATGCCCTTAACCTTATTTTAGTTCCGCACGGGTCTTCCGCTTCCATTTTTATCCCCTCCCGAAACTTCGGGATTGGACCCGTATTTCCAAGAGAGTTACCTTATCCGCCTGTCGCCCAAGGCAACTCGCCTCTGGCATGGAGGCAGGTTGTCAAGCCCCCTCAAAGGATATGTGGAAGGGGTTAGTATTTCTTCAAAAACCAGGTCTTATCAAGCTCCTTTATCTGAGCAACCGTAGTATCAGGCTTCCAGACAACCCGCATTGCGATATCTTTTTCCCGGTCTATCAGCCGATATAGCTCTAACCAGATAAAGGCAGGGAGCGTATAGATTGCAATAGCCAGCTTTTCCGCATCTGCTACAAACTCTTCGTATTTTTCCTTTCTTATGATGTAGGTACTATCAAATGTGTTTTCCATTTTTTATCACCTCCTTTTTTTCGTGTCTTGGTGTCGCTCGCCACGATGCGTGGCGGACTCCACCTATGTTCCATTTCGTGATAATTTTTCGAGTTTTGGGACAAACTCCAGCGCCCCTATTTTCATTTTTCTATTTCCGGGCGTCAACAAAAGAGGTTCTTCTTATCGACGCATTGACAGGAGCCGTCTGCTCGGTCCAGGTATCGCCGCCATCCGCGGTGTGGAGAATAATCCCTTTCTGGCTTGCCGACCACCCCACGCCGACAACCCAGGCTGTTTTTGTATCCAGAGCGCTCACCCCGATTAAGTGGTAGCCGGTTTTGGGTGATGTCTGTTTTGTCCAGTTAGCGCTTCTATCGGTTGAGTAATGGATGCCGTCGTTATCGGTGATGAACCAGATGGTGTCGGCGTTAACTGCACAGACTCCATTTGCATCATACAGCCCCCCAACCGGTGAACGATTGGTCCAGTTCGCCCCGCCGTCGGTAGTCTGGTAACAGGTATAATTTCCACCCACTGCCCAGGCGGTTGTGCTGTCAAGTGCGCTGATGTCAATAAGATGGTCTGTCGTCACCTGAGCCGCTGTTCCTTGCCTGACCCAGGTGTTACCGCCGTCCCTCGTTCGCAGTATCGGAGCAGGAACTTCCATCCCACCCACTGCCCAAGCATTCTTCGAGTCAACGGCATAAACCATCTGCAGTTCTGCAGCCGGGGCTAAACCTTCAGCCTGGCGTGTCCAGATTTGACCGCCGTCGGCGGTGAAGAGAACCGTTCCCTCGGTTCCTGCGACCCAGGCAGTGTTGTTGTTGACCGCGCTTACACCGGCAAGCCCGACATTTGGAATTTGCTCTGCCGACCCCTGCCTGACCCAGGTTTGACCGCCGTCAGTGGTGCGTAATATCACCCCGTATCCATCACTCGGGTCTCCTACGACCCAGGCGTTGTCCGCATCAACCGCGCATACATCATTGATAAATACAGCAGGTATTGCTTGTGCCGACCCCTGTCTGACCCAGGTATTGCCGCCGTCGGTTGTGTGCAGGATGGTTCCGTAACCATCCGCGGTATCACCGACTGCCCAACCCGTCGGATTTTTCGGGTGTTGGTCGGGACACCCGGCGGTCATCAGAACGATTCCACAGAGAATAACAGCCGGGGTAAGAACCAAGCATTTTACCATTTTGGGACTTTTTTTCATACATCGCCTCCTTGGTGAATTTGATTTTAACCGCACCGACTCATTTGAGAGCTGAAAAACTCGCTCTCGTTTTATCGCCGGTATCGTCAAAAATCGCCGTAATCAAGGTTTCTGATACCTTTTTCAGAAATCTCTCATTTAACCATCACTATCCGCCTTATCACTTCTCTGCCACCTGCACTGAGCCGGCAGAAATAGATACCGTTGGGAACCTTTCTGCCCTGTTCGTCGCTGCCGTTCCAGATGATACTGTGAATACCCGGGTTCTGCATCCCGTCGGCAAGAACCTTA
>CAYHGV010000046.1:0-22248 GCA_964356135.1 uncultured bacterium | reverse complement strand
GAGAAGCTCGAGTGGTTTAACAAATCCTCTCAACAGTATACCGGGTATCAACCCCGACCGGGAAAGTCGAAACGGAAGAGAAATTTCATCCCCAAAGTGTATTTCATTCGACAGGTCAAAGATGACCAGGACCACCTCGGTAAAGCTTCGATCGATGTCTTACATGAAAAAATATTTCTGCCCAAATCCTACATCAACTATTTCGTCTTAGCGGAATGGAATCTTCAAAAAGAAACCCTCGCTATCTATTTTGAAAAAGAGCACAGGTCAAAAATTATTAAACGGCTGCCGTTTCCGATCAACCCGACATCGAAAACTAGATCACAAGTCGCTTAAAACAGGTGTTCACTTTCATTTGGCATATAACCTTTAGGATTTAGTTTTTCGGATTTCGTGCTTTGATGAGATACCGTTATATTGACCATACCTCGGATTTGGGAATGGAAATTTACGGGAAGGACCTGTCCGCGCTCTTCGCCAACGCCGCCTATGCGATGTTTGATAACATTACTGACCTTAGAACAGTGGCGAGTAGCGAGAAGCGAGAGGTGAGGTTAACAGCCGATAAACTTGAAGATTTGTTTCTCGACTGGCTGCGCGAGCTGCTGTTTCGATTCGCCACCGAATATTTTATTATCAAAAAGGTTAAAATTACAACTGTCGATAGTAACAGAATCGAGGCGGAAGTAGGGGGAGAACGGTTTGACCCCGATCGCCACCGCATAAAAATCGAAATAAAAATCCCCACCTATCATATGTTCGCCATAGAAAAATCAAAAGAAGGATACAAGGCGACGGTCATTTTCGATGTGTGATAAACACGGAAGCAATGATTTCACTTCGGTGTCTTCCGTGACCTCAGTGGTTTAAATAATGTTCTATTTCCGCTTCTGGGGGTGCCGGGCGAAGCAGCTTGCTCCGAGGATGCCGGCATCGCTGCCGAGCTTGGATAAGCAGATCTTTAATTTTCTGTCTCGATACATCATAATCCGGCAGGCAGCAGTTTTTTTGATGCTATCGAGAAGAATTTTACCTGCCCGGGCGATGCCGCCGCCGATGACGACCACTGCCGGGTCTAAGAGATGAACGACATTCACGATTCCCAATCCAACATAGTACCCGATAGTTTCGATAATCTTCAAAGCCACCTCATCTCCCTGCTGAGCGGCACGGGAAATTATCTTGGGTGTGATTTTATTGATGTCACCAAGGGCTAAATCGAGAATCGAACTCTTTCTGGTCTTTAATTCTGCGATGGCGTTTGCGACAATATATTCGGCGCCGACCAACCGCTCGAGACAGCCGTAATTGCCGCATTTGCAGCGGGGGCCATTGGGTTCGATGATGGTATGGCCGATTTCGCCAGCGGCATCATTGGCTCCTAAGATTAACCTGCCGCCGCTGATAATGCCGCCGCCGACACCGGTACCTAAGGTCAGGCAGAAAACATCTTCCCTGCCCCGGCCAGCCCCGAAGTAGAGTTCGCCCAGAACACAGGCGTTGACATCATTGCCGACATAGACCGGGAGACCGGTTTTTCGCTCAACGATATCTTTCAGTCGTACCCCATCCCAGCCGGGCAGATTGGGCGGAATGCGGACAATGCCTAACGTATGGTCAATCAACCCGGCGACACCAATTCCGACTCCGCTGATCTTTGTCTGTTTGGTTAATGCTCGAATGGTTTGAGCGAGACGTTCAATCGTTGGTTCGGGACCCAACTCTATCCTGGTTTCAAGTTGTTTGCGAATTATTATTTTGCCGGCAGGGGTAACGGTTCCCAGTTTTATATTGGTTCCGCCGATATCAATGCCGATGACGGAACCTGGTTTTGGTTTCACTGTATTACCTCAGAGAGCAGAGATAAAAAAATAGTTTTGAATATGGTGCTTTGTCTTTACAGCGGGTTTAGGGATCGGAGATTGATTCACTTTCTGGTTTCATGATATAACTTTCTTATCAGGTCGGCGTATGCTTTCGAGAGATTTACCCCACGCCGGTTCATAGTCACTCCAGCAGCTTCTATCGCCTTTTCCAATTCGTAGCGACTATCATCTCCCCAGGTGAAGGAGCGGACAGTTTTGGCGGTCAGTCCTCCACCCAAAATATTGGCAAATATTCCGATACTGGCACCGGTGGGAATGAGTGTTCCGATTGCGGTCTTGGTATGGTCACCGATAAAGGCACCGACTTTTATTAGACCGGTATCGATCTCTTTCCCGGCAATCGATACCCGAACCGGGCGGTAGTTGTTCTTCAAGTCCGAGTTGGTTGTTCCCGCGCCGAGGTTCACCCATTCACCGACATACGAGTGGCCTAAAAAACCGTCGTGGTGCTTATTGGCATACCCTTGAAAGATTGATGCCTCGACTTCACCCGCGACCCGGCAGGCTGGTCCAAACGAACAGCCGGAGCGAATTTTTGCACCATCGACGATGGTGTCTTTGCCGATATAGCAGGGACCATCGATGATGGTCGGTGGCCGGACTCGGGCGCCTTCGTCAATGTAGACCGGTCCGGTGTCAACATTTATTACCACTCCGGCTTCGACTTTTGCCGTTGATGCTAAATAGAATTTGGATAGGTCTCCATAGCATACAGCCCGAAAATCGAGGTCACCGAGAACTGTTCCTGTGGGGAAATCGGCTGCCAACTCAGTTTCATTGAGGGCAATTGCGTCCCAGAGATACTTTAAGGTTCGTGCCGGAACGGTCGCGGTTTTTTGTATTTTTAAATCATCGACCGCAATCCGAGCCTGGGTAAATTTTTTCGTGTCGGCTCGGAAACCAACCACTGCCCGATCGGACAAAAATAGCGTCTCATCACCCTCGACTGGTATCGGTTGGTCAAAGATCGTCCGACCAGAGAGAAAAAGTCCGATTCCCGACTCCCACTGGTTGATACGGAATTGTGGGTACCGTTCACGCAAAACATCGGCAAGGTAATCCCGAACCAGCAAAGTAATTTCACTGCCGGGGTATAACTTTTGTATCTTTTCCAGAAACGTTGACCGTCCACAGCGGAGTTCGAATACTCCTCGAAAGTACACCAGCGGCAGAAAATTTTCAACGGTATCGTCTTCGTAAATGTAGATTCTCATGAAAACGGAGAATGCACCACAAAGGGGGAATCGGGATGAATACTGGAAGGGAATTGTACTATTTCTACCGTTTTTCGGTAATTTCGGCAGTCTTTCATAGGGTTTCGTAGCTTCCTTTGAATGGGGCGGAGGCGGTTGCAAGCCCCGGTATAAACCTCTCTTTTTCTGCTATATTATAGGCAAGTTCATCCCGAAGAACCTGGGCTGTTTTTCGTGAGAGTTTTTCATGATTCTGGGCGATGAAGAGATGCATAGTTAAAAATAGTCAAAAATTGGGCAAAAGTCAATAATTAATTATGTCAGAGGTCGATACTGGTAATTATTATCACTGATGCTGTGACAGTGAAAATCAACCTCATCGCTGTTGACGGCTGCATCGTCGAGGAGTTCAACTGACTAGTCGATGAAATTCTAAATTGACACCGGAGGGTTTATGATTACAATCGAGTGATGCGGGGAACTGTAATTTCCGTGTATCCAGGAAAAACAAGTGTGCTGATGGGCCGAACCCGAGCTTTGCTTCTGCAGCCCTTGCCAGCCAGAACCTTTTAAAAGCATGGAGAAAAAGGAAGTGTAATGGGTGAATTGAAAAAAATCGAGTATTACGATGCGGTATTGACATCATCGAAAGAGTATCGCCTTCCCTACAAGGATAGTTCTTACTTTGTGCTCTGGACTCAAATTCTACAATTTATTAAGAAAGTTGAGGGTCCCGAGTTACTGGAGATCGGCTGTGGGTCGGGACAATTCGCCCATTATTTGTACGACGAAGGCTACCGGAATTATCACGGGTTTGATTTCAGCCCGAAAGCAATAGAACTCGCAGAGCGCACCGTCAAACAATCGTTCTCCCTGGGAGACGCTCTTGATCCCAATGCATATAATCACCCCTATAATCTGGTTATTGCCCTCGAGGTTCTTGAGCATATCGGGGACGACCTTGGGGTTATTAAAAATTTGAAGCAAGGGACAAATCTTGTGTTCAGTTTACCCACCTTTGACGACCCGGCGCATGTTCGGTGGTTTGTCACGCCCGGGCAGATTTTAAAGCGCTACTACCGACTGGTTGATGTGGTTGAGATTGTTCCGATCGGACCGTGGTTTGCGTGTTTCGGAATTGTCAAATCGTTCACACCCTCGTTACTAAATCGAATTTTCAAAACACGGGAAAGAGTAACTCCTATCTACGCAGCAAAGCTGATCTATCGGAGAATCAAACGATGCGTGCAATAGCCGCGGTCGGGAACGGGGTGTTATAACTCACGCCGTTCGCTAATTTGTTACTTACTAAAATGTTAGTTACTGGTAGGTATGGATAAACAAAAGGTAGCCCGCACCTACGCCTAACAGATCATACAACAAATCTTTATAGCTGAAATAACCTCTGGGTTTTTTGGAATCGTAGAGTTCTTTGGAGAGCCCGCAGCCGAAGCTGAAGCCGAGGGAATAGATTGCAGCGCGATTCTCGGGTTCGTTCAACCGGCAGCGAATAAAATGGTAGCTTGAACCGGTCAACGCCAGGCTCAGGGCGAAGTGCCAGAATTTGTCTGCGCTCAACCACGGATCGGCTGGGCGTTTTATTGAAGGAACTGGATCGGACTTCTTTGCCGCTGGAGTTGAACCGATCGGAGCGGAGCCAATCAATTGGACGACCGAGGCTCCTGGTTGGTAATAATCAAAACAGAGATTCTTCGTCTTCGGCTCAGAATGACATTGGGTGATGGTGTCGGCATTGACTAAAACTACTAAGAGTCCGATTAGAGCCATTTCGTCAAACCCTCCTGCCAGGTTTTAGTCAGGAGTGTGACCTCGGCATTGACCACCGGTTTTTCATCTATTCCCCAGACGACGAGTTTTTTGGAGCTGGTGGTAATTCCGATCGGTTCGATACATTCTTGTCCGCTCATCATGTTCGTAAAAGCACGGCTGCGTGCCGGCGTCACTTCCACCAGGAATCGAGAATTTGATTCCGAAAAGAGAATAATATCATTACGAACGATGGTTTTGGACTGATCATCAGTCCGCACCCGGCTGAGAGAAACTTCGGCGCCGACCTGTCCGCCGATGCACATTTCAGCCAACGCTACTCCCAAGCCACCCTCCGACAGGTCGTGGCAGGATTCGACCAGGCCTGCCCGAATTGCCGTATTCAGTTTTGTTAATGTCGTTTTCGCCAACGGCAGGTAAACTTTGGGGACGTTGTTGCCGAGGACATTATGCAGCCGGTAGTATTCCGAACCGCCCAGTTCGTTATAGGTCGTGCCGACGAGGAAGATTAAATTGTTTTCGCCTTTGAAATCCATCGTCATTGTCTGGCTGACATCATCAATGATACCCACGGCGGAAATCAGAAGGGTGGGCGGGATCGGGGTGTTATGGTATTCATTATAGAGGCTGTCTTTGCCCGAGATGAAGGGAATACCGAAGCCTTTGGCAAAGTCATAGCATGCCTGGGCTGCGCGAACCAATCCGCCCAACTGCTCGGGTTTGTCCGGATTGCCCCAGCAGAAATTATCGAGGAGGGCAGCCCTGGTGCTATCGCCACCGACCGACGCGAGATTTCGCAGCGCTTCGTCGATTGCCGATGCTGCCATCCAGTAGGGGTCGATAAGTCCGTAGCGGGGATTTAACCCGTTGCTGACCACAATTCCTTTTTCCTTATCAAGCAGCGGCCGGATAACTGCCGCATCGCTAGGGCCCACATTGGTTTTACCCACTAACGGTTTGATAACGCTTGCTCCCTGAACCTCATGGTCGTACTGCCGGACAACCCACTCTTTGGATGCGATGTTGAACGAGCTCAGAAGCTTCAGCAGGATTTTGGTCAAGTCGCGCGGCGGTTTTAGCCGAGGCTCAGGATTCCTTGGCTGACGCCAGACCGCCTTTTTCTTTATTTTCGGCCAGCCGGTGTGGAGAAACTCGAGGTCGAGGAAGGCGACTTCTTTGCCTTCGTATAAAAGTCTCAAGATTCGATCATCGGTGAGATAACCGATCGGCGCGGTTTCGACATCATACTCTTTGGCAACTTGAAAGAACCGGTCGAGGTTTTCCGGTGAGACAAAAAGAATCATCCGCTCCTGGGATTCGGAAATCCAGATTTCGGTATAGGATAAGCCCTGGTACTTCAAAGGAACCTTGTCCAAGTCAACGACGCCGCCGCAGTCGGCGAGTTCGCCGATTGCGCTGGAGAGGCCGCCACCGCCGCAGTCGGTGATCGCATTGAACAATCCCCGGTCGCGGGCAGTTAAAATAGCATCGGTGAGTTTTTTTTCTTCGATCGGATTACCGATCTGGACCGAGCTCGAGGAGATTTTTTCCGATTCCGCGGTCAGCTCGGCCGAGGCAAAGGTAACGCCGTGAATGCCATCCCGACCGGTGCGTCCGCCGGCAAGAACTATCACATCGCCGGGAACTATTTTCTTTTCGATCTTGTCTTTCGGGATAATGCCGACTGTTCCGCAGTAGACCAGGGGGTTATTTAAGAATCCATTATCGAAATAGACCGCACCGTTGGCGGTGGGAATGCCCATCCGGTTGCCATAATCGCGCACTCCGGACACAACCCCTTTCATGATTCGTTTCGGGTGCATCACCCCTTTGGGAACTTTTTTGGCTGGGTAGTCAGGCGGTGCAAAACAGAAAATA
Organism: uncultured bacterium; assembly: GCA_964356135.1. GTDB lineage: Bacteria > Hydrothermota > Tepidihabitantia > CAYHGV01 > CAYHGV01 > CAYHGV01. The sequence goes on along the minus strand of CAYHGV010000046.1, from coordinate 15,503 downwards.
TCGGTATTCATAATCGGCTTGGCGCCCAAACCGGTGCCGAGGCAATCCCGGATCACTCCACCGATGCCGGTCGCAGCTCCACCGTAGGGTTCTAAAGCGGAAGGATGGTTATGAGTCTCGACCTTGAACGAGATGCCCCACTTTTCATCGAGTTCGATTACTCCGGAGTTGTCCTTAAAAACCGAAAGACACCAGGGGTAGTTGAGCTCTCGGGTGATTTTCATCACGGTAGATTTTAAAAGGCTATTAATTATTTTTCCGTTATATTCTATTGTGCCTTGGAAGGTCTTGTGCTTGCAGTGCTCGGACCAGGTCTGGGCAAAGGTTTCGAGCTCAATATCGGTCGGGTTGCGGCCCAGACGGGCGTAGTAATTTTTTATCGTTTCCATTTCGTCTTGATTGAGATGGAGCTGCCATTCTTTGGCTAATCGGGCGAGTTCGGCCGGACTCTTTTCAAGGATTTCGATGTAATTAAGCTCGAATGTATAGGGGAGGGTCGTCAGGACGATCTGTTCGCCCGGCGTATAGACATGTTGAATTAATGGGTTATAGAGCAGCTTTTCCGCCATGGTGGTTACTGCCCGGCGGGTTAGGGTTCCGGTAAAGTGAAAGCGGTGTCCAGTCAGAACCGCACTGACCGGGTAACCGAGGTCTAAAAGTGCCTTTTTAATATTTTCGCTTGCCGGGTCCATGACGCCGGGATTATAGTGGATTTCGACTTCATGCCCTTTGCCTGATCCCATTACCCCGACTTTGAATTTTTCGGTCACCGGATCGGCGAGCAGGGTTTGGGCAATCTGGGTAAGTTGGGCTTGGGCAAAATCACCTTCCAGGAAATAAATATAGATGATTTCAACCCGCTTCACCCCGGAGACGCCCAAATCCCGGATGTCTTTTAATAGAATTGTTCCCGCCGGGTCGCTACCCTTCTTTGTAACCTCAATCCGGTAAAGCATAATTAGAAATACTATAATTTTAACCATAAGTCAAGAACCAAAGTATTTGACAATCGATTATTGATTATTATAATTCATCAATGGCACGAGTGACCTTCCCGTTTGCCGCCTTTGTGAACCAGGAAGAATTAAAACTTGGCCTGGTTCTGAATGTGATAAATCCCAAGATCGGCGGGCTCCTTATTAAAGGGGCAAAGGGGACGGGAAAGAGTTCGTTCGTCTATGCTCTGCCCGATATCCTCCCGAAAATTACTGTGGTCAAAGGCTGTCCTTTCGGGTGTAACCCTGCTGACCCGACCAATATGTGCGATGACTGTCGAACGAAAGGAACATTGACCGGTGAAGAGAAGACGATGCGGGTCATCACTCTGCCTCTGGGTACCACCGAAGACCGGCTTATCGGTTCAGTGAATATAGAAGAGATATTAACCAAGGGAATTAAGGCATTGCAGCCCGGAATGCTGGCAATGGCTAATCAGAATATACTCTATATCGACGAGATCAATCTCCTGCCCGACCACATAACCGATGATATTCTCGATGCCGCCGCATCCGGTTGGAATACGATCGAGCGGGAAGGGCTTTCGGTCGTCCATCCCGCACGGTTTGTGCTGATCGGGAGTATGAATCCGGAAGAAGGTGAATTGCGTCCCCAAATCCTCGACCGATTGGCTCTTTCGGTCGATATGCAGATGATTCAGGATGAGCATGAGCGAACGGACGTGGTGAAGAGAAACCTCTCCTTCGAGAATGACCCTGTAGCTTTTAACGAGTCATTCTCGGCTGAGCAGCAGTCATTGAAAGAGAGAATTAAAAAGGCAAAAGCGTTATTACCCGATGTGGCGATCCCCGAGCAGCTGTTAGAGGCAATTGCCGCCGGCTGTGCCCGGCTCGAGGTTGATGGTATGCGACCGGATGTTATTATTGCTAAAACCGCTCTGACAATCGCCGCCTATGAAACCAGGACAGTCGTTTCCGAAAGCGATATTGTCAAAGCCGCAATCCTCGTCTTAAGTCATCGAACGAGGAAAGGTGGATTTCAGTCGCCTGCCACAAAAGAGGAGATAACGGAAACCTTCCAGCAAACCGCAGCAAAATACCGGGGAAGGGGGGAAGGATTATTTAAAGCCGGTGCAGTCCGAGATAAAAAAAAACAGTTGAAGAATTAAATAACGTATCAGAAGTAGAAAAAATTCAGAGAAAATCCAGACCGTCGGGTTTTAAAGGTCCGGTTGTCGATATCCGTAGAATTGTCAGTTCATTCCGGAGTTTTACGCGCGGGTTTCGGCTTGAACCTGCGGTTAAGAAACAGAAGGTCAAAGCATATTTAGGCAAGCACTCCCATTCCCAATTTTCCACTGACCGGGGTCGAAGAATCAACGATATTCCCTATACGCCCGGCCGCTCGGCGGTAGCAATTTTGCCAACCGTCAAAACTGCGCTGTTGGAAGGGCATTATCGTAAAGAGACACACCAATTACAAATTGCGAAAGACGATTTGAGAATGTGGCAACTACGGTCAAAGGTCTCGATGACGATTATTTTAGTCATTGATGCCAGCTCTTCAACCCGGCTGTTCCTGCCGGTGTTAGCTCAGGCACTGGCATTGATCTACCGGGATGCCTATCGGAAAAAAGATAAGATTGGTTTGGTTCTCTTTCAGGCGAACGAAGCACGGATATTGATTCAGCCCACCCGGAACTATCAATTAGTTCTTGGAAAGCTGGTAAAAATCGAGCCCGCCGGTTACACCCCCCTTGCCTCGGGTCTGGAAAAGGCGTTCATAGTACTTAAGGAAGAGCGGAGGCGAGAAAAGGAGATGCTGCCCTGCGTTGTTTTGGTGAGCGACTGCTATCCGGAGCCCCTTACCCACCGGTATAAAGATATTTTTGAAGAACCGGCGTATAAAGAGGTCATCCAGGTCGCCAATCTCTACCAGCGGGTAAAAATTCCCATTATTGTTATTAATCCGTATCATGGCGTATCGGGAACAGAGCTAAAACCGGGGACCAAACTTGGGATGATGGTTACCCGGATCACCAACGGAAGCTATATCGGTATTTCCGAGCATGAAACCGATCAAGAACTCGGGAGTATTTTATCTCGTCGGAGTTTTATCCAGAAACATTCCAAAGAGATTGCGAGGGTTTTCGACGTTCTGCGGATCGAGCGATTGCAGTCCGGTGGGGCATGAGTAACATAAGAAGTCAAGTCATTTTTAAAATCGGCAGGAGGTGATTTCGTTTGTGCTCATCGGTGTCCAATACTTTGTGCCCAAAGCCAATTCGTTCGGTTACGTTACCATGGCGGCGGTGCTCTCGTTCTTTACCCTGGTCTTTTCGATGGCAGCTACTTTTGTCGGTTCGATCGTTCTTTATCGAGATAAGGTCATCGCCAAAGTTAAACCGAATCTCTTCTGGGTAGTGATGCTCGGTTACGGACTTCTGGTTCATCTCTCCTGGATCGTCCGTACCCAGAGATACTCTTTCAAATTCTGGCGGTAGGTTAATAAGTGGCGAAACTTTTGGCTTGACAGGTCTAAAATTGTGGTATAATTATCTATTATAAACAGCGAGGTGAATAATTATGGAAACAAAGGAATTAATCTTAAAGAAAATCGAGAGGATTTCTGAACCGTATCTTACCGAGCTACTGGATTTTGTTCGGTTTTTAGAGGCAAAATTGTTGGAGGAAAGAATGGGGACAGCTATCGCAAGCGAAACTTCACTTGCGAAGGATTGGTTAAGACCTGAGGAGGATGAATCTTGGCAAGATTTGTAAAAGGAGATATAGTGGTTGTTCCTTTTTCCATTTTCGGATTTAACCCATGCACGAAGACGTCCTGCTCTGGTGGTTGCCGAATTAGAAGGCGATGACCTTATTCTCTGCCAGGTCACCAGTCAGCGGATTAGAGATAGATATGCAGTTTCTCTCGAAGAAAACGACTTTGAATCGGGTACGTTGAGGCAGAACAGTGCAGAACAGTAATGTACGCCCGAATCGTATTTTTACTGCTGACCACCACATTATTTTATATCAGATCGGTCATATCAAGGGTGATAAACTGAGCGCTGTAATTGAGAAAATCGTGGATATTTTACAGCAATGATTGACGCAACTATTGACAGTCGATTGATTTAAAGATCCCAAAAACAATTGAGTCAAGGAAGTGAAAAATGGCTACTAAATCGAAAAAACGAAAATCCTGGCAGGAGAAGCTGCACGACAGCAAAGGCCTGCCCCGGGTCGAGAAAATCACGGCTAAGATGAGCACCCGCTGGGGGACGGGGACGGTCGTTATTCCGGCACCGATAGAAGTGGATGAAATAATGAGCAAGGTTTCGAAAGGAAAACTCATCACCATCAACCAGATTCGCTCGATCCTCGCTCAAAAACATAATGCGACCATCGGCTGTCCGATCACGACCGGCATTTTCGCCTGGGTGGCAGCCCATGCTGCGGAAGAGGCCGGAGCGGCAGGCAGGAAGAATAATACCCCGTACTGGCGGACCCTGAAATCAACCGGCGAACTCAACGATAAATATCCGGGAGGGATTAATGCCCAGAGGGCATTTTTAAAAGCCGAAGGTCATGCGATTGAACCGGGAAAGGGGAAAAAGCCACCGACGGTGAAAGATTTTGAAAAAGTGCTGATTGACCCGGCTAAAATCCTTGCCCGGCTCCGTTGAATTAAGAAAGAGCTTTATCACGAAATTTAAGAAAAATACGAAATCCGCCACACGCCGTGGCGGATAGAATGACCGCAGGGAGCTCAAAACACGAAATCGAAGGTGAATTATAATAATAGAAAAAACGGTTAAATGGCTAAAAATTTAATTTTACCTCAGAAGACACTGAATATACGGAGATAAACAATTAAATTTAAGTTATTTTGTTCGGTGTCTTCAGTGGACTCAGTGGTTAAAAATTCTTAAAGGTTCCATCGCTGTCATCGTTTTTTTTTAATCGCCGGCAACGTTCTTTAACTTATTGACAAGACCGGTTTTCTCGTTATCTTTCAACTATGAAAATCGGCGTGGTACGATTCGGGAACTTTTATAAACCATGGATTCCAATTTTAAAACGATAACGGTAGCAATTGACGGTCCGGTCGCCCGGGTTGCCTTTAACCGTCCGGATGTCCATAATGCCTTTGATGATGTGATGATTGAAGAACTGTTGAGTGTCTATGCCGAGCTTGGCCGGGATGACGGTGTCCGGGTGGTGGTGCTTACCGGAAACGGCGAGTCGTTCTGTGCCGGTGCCGATCTAAACTGGATGCGGCGGGTTAAGGATTATTCCTACGATGACAATCTCAAGGAATCGCTGAAACTGGCAGAACTCTTCTATGTGATTTATTCCCTGTCCAAACCGACCATTGGTCGGATCAACGGAGCGGCGATCGGTGGCGGCACCGGTTTCGTGGCGGTATGTGATATTGCCATTGGTGCGACAACTGCTAAGTTCAGTTTCAGCGAAGTAAAAATCGGTGTGGTGCCAGCGTGTATTTCGCCGTATGTCGTACGGCGGATTGGCGAAGGAAAGACCCGTGAGTTCTTTCTGACCGGTGAACGGTTGTCGGCAGAACGGGCACTTGCCGCCGGCCTCATTAATCAGATGGTTCCAAAGGAAGAGCTGGATACAACGGTCGAGGACAGGGTCAACCAATTCCTCGCCTGCGGACCAAAGGCACTGGCAACCTGTAAAGAACTGCTTCGGAGGGTTCCTTTAATGTCGTTTGAAGAAGCAAAGCAATATACCGCCGAGACGATTGCCCGGTTACGAATCTCGGATGAAGGTCAGGAGGGCATGGCGGCATTTCTCGAAAAGCGCACACCGAAATGGGTATCAAAAGGGCGACCATGATGATAATTGATGGTATCAGTTTTTATTTTTTCCCTATTTCTGTGTCTTCCGTGTCTTCAGTGGTTACTTCTTCCCATGCTTAAAAAAATCCTAATCGCCAATCGGGGCGAGATCGCCGTCCGCATCATCCGTGCCTGCCGGGAGATGGGAATTCCAACCGTCGCAGTCTATTCGACGGTTGACCGCGCAGCCCTCCATACTCAGTTAGCGGATGAGGCGGTGTGCATCGGCCCGCCGCCACCTTTGGAGAGTTATCTCAATTTCGATGCACTGATTGATGCGACAAAAAAGACCCGGGCGGATGCGGTTCATCCCGGCTACGGTTTTTTAGCCGAGAATTACAAATTTGCCGAGCGGTGCGAAGCGGAATGGATTATTTTTATCGGTCCCGATTCCAGAGCATTGAAATTGGTCGGTGATAAGCTTGAGGCTCGCGAAACGATGAAGCAGGCGGGGATTCCGATAATTCCGGGGATGATGATGCGCGGGATTGATTTGGCTGGATTTATTGCCGAAGGGGAAAAGATCGGCTATCCGGTGCTGTTGAAGGCATCGGCCGGCGGCGGCGGTAAAGGGATGAGAATCGTCAAAAATCCGCAGGAACTGCAGGAAGCAGTAGACGCGGGAATGAGAGAAGCAAAATCGGCATTCGGCGACGACACCGTCTATTTAGAAAAATATCTGGAAGAGCCGCGTCATGTCGAGTTCCAGGTTTTAGGCGATCGGTATGGCGCTCTTATCCACCTCTTCGAGCGGGAGTGTTCGATTCAGCGTCGACACCAGAAAATAATAGAAGAGACACCGTCGATGGCGCTCGATGAACCGTTACGAAGAGCGATGGGCGAGACCGCGGTAAAAGTCGCAGTAGCCGCAGGATATAGTAACGCAGGAACCGTCGAGTTTTTATTAGATGAAAATAAGCATTTTTATTTTTTAGAGGTCAATGCCCGGATTCAGGTCGAACACCCGATTACCGAATTGGTGACCGGTGTCGACCTGGTGAAGCAGCAGATCCGGATTGCCGGCGGCGAGCGATTGGCGCTGAAGCAGGAAGATATCAAGCCGCGTGGCCAGGCAATTGAATGTCGGATCTATGCCGAAGACCCGGAGAATAATTTCTTGCCTTCACCGGGAAAGATACTGTTCGTGAAAGAGCCGGCAGGGCCGGGAATGAGGGTTGACAGCGGGCTCTATTCAGGGTTGGAGGTTACGCCCTATTATGACCCGATTCTTTCTAAGGTCGTGGTCTGGGCAGAGGACCGGGAGGGGGCGAGAAGGAAAATGGTTGCAGCTCTTAAAGACTATGTAATTTTAGGGATTAAGACCACGATCGGTTTTCTCCGGGCGGTGCTTGAGCACCCGGAATATGTCGAAGCGCGGCTGTCGACCAGTTTTATACCCCGGTTTTTCCCGAATTGGAAAGAAAAGGCGGGCGGGAATTTAGAGACGGCGCTGGTGGCGGCAGCGCTTGCCGCTGCCGCACCGACTGGTGGCAGTGCAGGTTCGCTGAGGATGGTCTTAGGTAAAAAAGAGATTGCCACGCCCTGGAACGCGCTCGGTTCCTGGCAAATTGGTGGGGGCACGTATGGAATTTGAGTTTGAAGTTTTTGGCAGCATTCATAAGGTAGGTTTAGAGTTACACGATGGCAAGTATTATGCCCGATTGGGTGAGCGGCAGCTTTCGGTTGATTCTGTGAAATTATCTGCCAATGCCATTTCATTGATCATCGATGGGGTGGCTAAAACCGTCTATCTGGCTACCGACGGGCCTCGGTGCTATCTGACGATTGATGGCGAGGTTTACTCGATCCAGACGACCGAGACGGTAAAAAAGACCGAGGGCAAGGAAATTAACAAAGAAGAAGAAGTTATAAAAACACCAATGCCGGGGCTGGTGGTGAAGCTGCCGGTCAAAGAAGGAGAGGTTGTTGAAGAAGGTCAGGTGGTGGCAATTGTCGAAGCGATGAAGATGGAAAACTCGGTTCGGGCACCGATGAAATCAACCGTAACAAAGGTTTATGTGAATGAAGGGATGAAGGTTGAGTTTGGAGCGGCGCTGGTAGAGCTAAAACGGATATGAAATCATATTTTGAAATTCGAAGATCGAAATACGAAATCCTAAACAAATTCGAATGCTAAATACGAAACTTAAAATCGTTTTACTGTTCGGGTTTTTGATATTATGATTTGTTTAGAATTTACCAACCGTTCATTAACTGAGATACTTATCAATACGAGGAGGAGCGATGGATTTTGATGAATTAGAAGATTGGCGGACAACAATCAGACAGTTTGCCGAAAAAGAGGTACTGCCGAGGGCGAAAGAGGTTGATGAGAAGGAAGAGTTTCCGGTTGAAACGATAAAATCAATGGGTTCGCTCGGATATCTGGGGATACCGATTTCCAAAGAGAACGGCGGTCTCGGGCTCGGTTACCAGCATTATGCGATTGCAGTCGAGGAGATTTCCCGGGCGTGCGGCTCGACCGGTCTGGTTATGGCAGCCCACACTTCATTGGTGGCAGGCGCCTTTGAGTTATTTGCTAATGAAGACCAGAAGAAGCGTCATCTCGGAGCGCTGGCACGGGGAGAAATTGTCGGTGCATTCGGACTGACCGAACCGGAAGCGGGCAGCGATGCCGGTGCAACCAAAACCAGAGCGGTTCCCAAGGATAACGGCTATGTTATCAATGGAACGAAATGTTTTATCACCTCGGCCGAGGTTGCTGCGGTCACAATTGTTACCGCGAAAACCGAAGCGGGTATTTCGTCGTTTGTTGTTGAGAAAGGGATGAAAGGATTTTCCTATGGCAAGAAAGAGAAGAAGTTAGGGGTGAGGGGTTCAATTACCGGCGAGCTCATTTTTCAGGATTGCTGGGTGCCGAAAGAAAATCTTTTAGGAAAAGAAGGTGAAGGATTCAAGCAGTTCTTAAAAATCCTCGACGGCGGTAGAATCTCGATCGGTGCGATGGCAGTCGGAATCGCGCAGGGCGCGCTCGACCGGGCTGCAGCCTACGCCAAGACCCGGGTTCAGTTCGGAAAACCGATCGCCGATTTTCAAGCGATTCAGTTTATGCTTGCCGAGATGGCGACCAAAACCGAGGCGGCACGACAGCTGCTCTACCATGCGGCACGGTTGAAAGATTCAGGGAAGCGGTTCGTCAAAGAGGCAGCAATGGCAAAAAGCTATGCTTCGGAAGTGGCGATGGCAGTGACGACCGATGCGATTCAGATTCACGGTGGTTACGGCTATATGAAAGAATACGAAGTCGAGCGGATGTTCCGGGATGCGAAATTGACCGAAATCGGTGAAGGAACAACCCAGATTCAGCTGTTAGTCATTGCGCGTGAGCTACTCCGGTAGTGGTAAGAAGAGGAATTTTAACCGCAGATATCGCCTCGAAAACGAGGTCGCCTCGAAACGAGGCGATGCAGATTTTGGTTAAAAATTTTTTAAAAAGAGGTAGAAACAGGTCTTCAGACCTGTTATCTTTTGGCAGGTTACAGTTTTGCTAAAATGATCACCCGGATCTTAGAAATAGTTGGAGCCGTGTCATCTGAATGACTGGTCGACCGTTGTTCTGTGATAGGTTCATTGAAGTGAGAAAATGATTACTCGAATCCTTGAGATAGTTGGAACTTGGGTCATCGCGATGACGGGTTTGGTGTCTGTTAACAGGTTAATGTTTGCGAGTCGATGATTACCCGCATCCTTGAGATAGTTGGTCTCTGGGTCATCGGGCAGATTTCGGCATTCGGTTATCCGAGTATTGTTTTCCTGATGGCAATCGAATCGGCCTGCATTCCACTGCCGAGCGAGATCATTATGCCTTTTGCCGGTTCGCTGGTGCCGGTGCGGTTCAATCTCTGGCTGGTTGGGCTGGCAGGTGCGTTCGGCTGCCTGGTCGGTTCGGTTGGTGCCTACTGGGTGGGGTATTGGGGTGGGAGACCATTCCTCGAGCGCTGGGGTAAATACATTTTAATTACCCGCCACGACCTCGATAATGCCGATAGATTCTTCAAGCGCTGGGGGGACGCGGCGATATTTATAAGCCGGCTTTTGCCGATTATCCGGACGTTTATCTCTTTACCGGCTGGAATCGCCCGGATGAATTTCTGGAAGTTCTCATTGTACACATTTTTAGGTTCGCTCCCCTGGTGCGTAGGGCTGGCGTTTATCGGTCAAAAATTGGGGCAAAACTGGGAAACGATCGGCCGCTATTTTAAAAAAGGGGATTTGATCATCGGGATTTTGATTGTTGCCGGTATCGGATTTTTCATTTATCGGCATATAAAAAAAAGTAAGAGGTAATGACTCCACCTTTTTACTGAGATTTACCCGCGAATATTTTATCACGAAAACACGAAAAAACGAAGTCACGAAAGAGCATAACTTCTTTTATATATGGACTTATGAATTCTGGGTTTTCCTTGATTTTGCCCGCTTAATGCTGGTCGGTGCTTTCGACCAACCCATTAAGAGAAGAGAACTTTGAGCCTCATCCTATTTTCGACTTATTTTCTTTCGTGCTTCCTTTAATTTCGTACTTTCGTGGTAATCTTTTTTTTAACGTTACGAGATATAGGTCGGTTCATCTTTTTAATCTCGCTAAAGCATTTGAACCAGTACGAAGAGGGTCTGTAAAACAGCGATAGGTTCAGCAGATTTTAATGTTAAAATAAAATTCATAAGTCTCTGAAAATCAATGACTTAAAGTTCATGGTGTTTTTATGAATTTTTCTCTTGACAAGAATACCGATTTTTCCTAAGGTGTAATTGTATGAGAATGCGGACGAGAACTATTCTATTCTATCTGCCAGTAGTTGGATATTTCGAACTCAAAAAGGGGGGGGGTGGTTGAATGTTTAGACTCTTAGCCCTTTGCCCTCTGCTCTTAGCTTTCGTCTATGCCCAGGGCAATCGAGGTAATCTACTAAAGCTAAGCGACACCGATAAAATTCTATTAAACCTCTCAACCTTAGAACGGAGTGTTAATGAACGGAATGCGGATTGGTTTTTAGCCCATTTTTCGATAAATTATGATGACACTAACAGAACAAAATTCAGTCAGATTAAATCCATTATCCAGGATTTTCTTACCGATGTCACTTCTAATGAAAAATTTCCGTTATTTTATATAGACAACCCAAAAGTTACCATTTATCGTAACACCGCCGGAGTATCCCTTAAATTTTTTATTAATAGAAAAGAGATTCGCAAGCGTGAACCGCTATTCTTAAAATCCGAAGAGCGGATAACCTTTAGAAAAGAGGGTGGGTGGTGGAAAATCATTAAGGTTGAAAATCTGCTGAAAATATTAAAGAAAGGGCAATAAGATGAAAATTTTAAAGAACCCCAAATTGAAGAAAATTATCTCGTCCAATTGTCTATTCTATAGGCGATGGCTAAAATATAGTAAATCCTGTTTTTTTGTTATCGGTCTTTTTTTGATTGCAATTGCTTTTCTCCGTCCCATATGCGAAGAACCGCCGATTCCTCAACTTACCTGTGAAATAGATTATGCATCTGATTGTATGCCAGACTGGTCTTTATTTAGGAAAGAAATAAATTCTGTTCAGATAAGCACAGATAGTGGTTATGTAAATAGAGATATTGTTGTGACGGAGGACGAAATGTCTCTAAGTCCGCCAGACACACTCGTAGCAATTGCTATAGAGGGAGAAATAAATTCAAGCTGTGACTGGTGGATGTATATGTATAGTCATCGAAATGCATCCAAAGATATGTATCTTTGCGGTGTAAAATATATTTTATACAAAAACATAGTAGGTAGTGATACATTCGTTTTTATACAGTTAGGTCTTACTTGGCCAGAATCACCAAGCCAAGGATTTTCATCGGTAGCAGTTTACCAAGTAGATACCGCTGCCTACAACGGCGATGGGCAATTTCATGGAGACAAGATATCTGTTCTGCGGACTATTACTGCTCACGAATTAGGTGGACAACTTTGGTTGGAAACACATAATTACTACTACCCTTGGGACTGTATAATGGTTCAACCGATTCGGTGGGATGGTCTTGGCCAGAATGGTTTGCTAAGAGTTCGAGATACTGTATTCTGCTCAACCTGTAGGACAGGTATGGGTGAGAACAATCCTTAATTAAAAAGGGGGGGGGCAAATATGAAACAGATTCTTTTAATCTTATTATTAGGATGGGGTATTTTAGCCTATTCTTCTGAAGAATTAACAGGTGTAGAATATCGTATCGCTACATGGAGGGATACTTTATTTATTGGTGAGCCACTTGTGTTAACTAATATTCTAATTAATAAAACAAATGATACAATAAGAATCTATGATCCAGATGGTATTTACTTCTATGAAAATCCGAATATTACAATAACATATCCGGATGGAAAGGAAAAACAAATGATGCTACGCCTAACAGGAATGAGGATGCCTCCCAAAATGACGAAATACGAAGCCATTCCCCCGAAGGATACTCTCATTATTGAACTTACTTATAATCAGACAGAAAATAGTGTTACCAAACCTTTTCTCATTAAACCGGGGGTATACAAAATTAAGGGTTCGTTTAGTCATTTTTGGCTTTTATCGCAGAAAGGCGAGCCTAAATATGATGATGAACACCTTTGGAACCAGGGCGCAACTTCTAATCAGCTTACAATAATAATCCTCACACCTCCTAAAGGAGAAAAGCAAGCAGCCAAAGATTTTGTGAGCTTCAGTCGTTCAGACGAAGAATTTATCAAGAAATATCCGAGATCTATCTATACACCTTATGTTCTACATCTTTATCTCATTAAACTATTCAGTAAACTAAAATACGAAGAGGCTCTCAAAGTGATTGATAGGCTTGTTACAGATTATCCTGATTTCATTTTTACGAAGTACTGCAATTTAACTTTAGGTAAATACTATTCTAATATAGGGAACAAGGAAATGGCAAATAAATACTACGAATCATTTATAGCGAAATATCCTAAGTTCATTAACGCAAAAGGGCTAATACAAAACTATAAGGATATGAGATGAAAGTGGTCAGGACTTTAATTCCTCTTGTCTTTCTTTTGATTGTTCCGAGAGGATTTCCTATTCTTGTTCCACGACCCATTATCACTAATCCGGATGTATATCGTTTAACGCGAAGTTATACAGAAGACAATTTTGACACGCAACTCTTTGGAAATCCCTATGGAACGAGTTGGTTCAAACTTCGGGGAATACAACCTACCTCGTATCTCTTAGTTTTTACTGACGAGGTCTGGAACAGAATTCTCTTTAGTTATTCAGAAGAAAATGCAAGTGGAGAAAGAAATATTGTTTGGTCAAAGACTTGGGGTAAAATAGGAAATGGAAGCGGGCAATTATATTTTCCTAAAGGCATCTGTATTGATACTACCAATTACGGTAATTCTAATATTTACTACATTTATGTTGCGGATTGTGGGAATAATCGGGTTGTGAAGCTGAAATATAATTCTTCGACGGAGACAATCACCTGGGAGGCGAATATTACCTACCCCTTGGATAGCTTTTCATCGCCGACCGATGTGGCGTGTATGACCGTTGCGCCGGATACAGCTTGGGTTGTAATTGCTGATGCCGGCAATAATAGAATATGCTATTTTCGCCAGGCTGGCGGTCAGAGGAGTTGGTATACTTATGACGCTTCGGGCGGCGGTTATGGGCAGTTTCAGAATCCGACCTCGGTTGACATCCAGGAGATACCCCCGGGAATATATTCTATTTATGTGGCGGATACAGGGAACCGGAGGCTGGTGAGACTCTACTTCTCCCCATCGTCACCATCAACGGTAACCTGGGCGCAAATGGCAAATACCCCATATTTCAGCGCAGTAGCTACGACTCCCTACTATGGTGATGTCTATGCCTTAGAACAGTATACCGGCAAGGTCTATCATTATCCATATCTTCTCGGCCCGCTATTGGAGACCTATGGGTCCTTAGGCTGTGGAAGCAATCAATTCTTATGGCCGAGGGATATTTCTATTTGCGATGGAGAATGTGGAATAACCGAGGAATGGACGAATCTGACCGGCATTCAGTATTTCTGGCTCGATACCGAAGTAAAAGATTCCTATCCTTCTCCCGATTCGTTTGACCTGTCTTCTCTCTGGAGTGGAAAGACAGGTATTTGTATCTATTACACCCTGACCGGTGGTGCTAAGGCATGTACGGTTAAGGTTTATGACGGCAATTGGAATCTGAAGAAGAAAATAATTCGCACTCAGCAGTTAGCAGGCATCAACGTTGCAATCTGGGATGGAACCGATGATGCAGGTAACCTTGTTTCTCCGGGGGAATACAATATCGTTGTTAGGGTAGTGGACCCTTATGGTGAAGAAGACCAGAGCGATGAAAATTATACCATTCATGATAGGGATACCTGCGATGTGGAAGTCCTTCCCTACATCGCTTCAAGTTTTTCCGGTCTGACGGCCTATAACACAGGGCGGAAAGTGGAGTTTGGACCGTTTCATTACCTCGATACCTATTACCCCTATTTAGTTGCTTACACAAATGATGCGGGGAATATGGTGTTTCATGGTTATTACGGGAATGAGTGGAATACTTCAGAAATCGGTGCTGGAATATATCCGGCCTTCGATGTTACCCATTATGAAGAGACTGAGAAAGTTTGTACCGCGTGGTTAGATACTCTAAGAAGATTCTTGTGGTACAAATGTTCTGGAATTCCAGACCCGTATCCACTTCCGCCGCCTTTTTCTGGTTCTTATTACCTCTCACCACCCAGTATCGCCATCGGAAGGGATTACTATGGTCCTTCCTATGAAGATACGGCTTTCGTCTCATGTGAATATATTCTTAACCCCGGCGCTCAGTTGCCCCCATTTTTCGGAATACTCTACTGGCGGTTTCCGATTGGCAATCCTGAGGTTGCCACTCAGCATGTTCTCCATTCCTGGTCACAAACAGCAAACTTTGGTCAAATTGATACTTTAGGGGCATCTGTCGGGGTGATGCCGAATGTGACAGAACCATCTAATCCAATGGGAATGACACCTTATTTTAGTTGGGAACAGGCAGGCGATATCTGGGGTGCAGTGGTTTTATCGCCATATAACCTTATTCTAAAAGTGAACATCTCCGATACTTTTGCCATTCCCTATTCCTGCAAACAGCCTGCCGGCGATGTCTACGGCTCGTTTATTGGCGGGGTATGGGTTATGAAGGCACCGGCAGGCGATGTGCTTTTACGAGGTTATCTTGGCCCGGGTTGGTCTTTTCGAGATGCTTTCATCATCGATACCGTTACCACCAGCTATGGCGGCACCATCTCCTGGCCCGCAATCCGTAAAGGTGTCTCGGTCACCTGGCAGGAGTATAAACCGTCCTGGCAGTATTCTGAAGTTTATTGTCGGGACTGGGATTGGGTCTATCACCAGTGGTATCATGACCCACTCAGCAGCACCGCCTTTGGCAATGCCTATTACCCGCACGCAGAAATCTGGCAACCGGCTATTGATTCTACCGAACGGTTCTGCGTCTGGACCGAAGAGATAAACCCTAACCAGTATCTTTTAGCCCAGAATTTAAAAATCTCAGGAGCCGACTACGCTCAAGCCTTTGCTCAAAGTCCAACGCTGCCGGACAGTTTTGTCATCGTTCCTTGTTTATATATCAGAGGCGCAGTCCCGAATCCGCAGTTC
>CAYHGV010000045.1:0-22989 GCA_964356135.1 uncultured bacterium | reverse complement strand
ATAATGATTTTGAGCAATATGTCAAGTGAAAAAATCAAGACTTTACTACGGAAAATCAAAAATTACCAAGAGTTTTTAGACAAGCTCCCTGTCCCCTTTATTTTTCGATAACCACCATTGCCGTGGCATAGTCTTTAAGATGGGAAATACTCAAGTGAACTTTACGCTTGCCTAACAGTTTTTTGGCTTTGCCCTGGATATGAAAGGTCGGTCGGGAGTGCTCGTTATCTAAAACCTCGACCTCCTGCCAGGTAATGCCTTTCGAAAAACCGGTGCCGAGTGCTTTCAAGAACGCCTCTTTTGCCGCAAACCGTGCCGCCAGGGAGAGGTGGCGATTCTTTCTCGGCAAACAGAACCGAAGCTCGCATTCGGTATAGACCGTCGTCAAAAATCTCTTCCCCTGACGCTTAACCGCTTTTTCGATGCGCGCGACTTCGACCAGATCGATCCCGATGCCGTAGACTCTCATCGAACACTAAAAATATGCAACCACGAATTTCCACGAATGGACACGAATATAATTACAAAATGGTCAGGTCCGATTCTCATTATCCACGATTCGAACTAATTCCAAAATATCGTCGATTTCGTAGTCGGCGTCCGATTTTTCGGTTCCGAAGGTATCACCGTAGCGGGCGAGCACGGTCTTCATCCCCAAGAACTTCGCACCGGCGATATCCCGCTCCGCCCAGTCGCCGACCATAATTGTATCTTCCGCTCCAACCCGGAGCAGATTCAACGCTTTTTGAAACGGCGCCGGGTCCGGTTTGCGCCTGCCGGTATCCTCAAACGCCACCACGATATCAAAATAATTGTGCAGCCCCAGCGAGCAAAGCCGGAGCCATGCCTGGAGCTTGGGGGCGTCCGATACCACCGCCAGCTTTAATCCCCGTTTGAGGAGCTCAACGATCGCCATATTGACATGAGGGTAAGAAACCAGCGTCCCTTCCCGCGCCCGCCGATAGCCGACGATGCCGGCGGCATGAATCTTGTAATTGATCGCACCCAGCTCCTGTTCCAGAAATTTATCAAATACCTGCTGATATTCGATACCTTTATCTTTATAAATTTCGTAAATCTTCAACTTTGCCACCGCTTTATCCATTTTGAGCCCGGCATCGATCATCGCTTCGACCGCAGCCTCGATCGCCTGCTCCTTCATCTTCATGAAGTCCAACAGGGTATTATCCAAGTCGAAGATGACGGCTTTAATCATGGAATTGGTAATTGGTTAAATGGTAACCGGTTAAATAGAACATCAGGAACTAACAAAATCATTCTTCAGTTTATTTGCCAGCTGGTGGGCTAAGCGCAAAGGCTCGGGCAGTCGATAACCCCGGCAGGTTTCAAGCACAATCCGGCGAGCGGCGTCTAACGTTATTTTATTGCCGGTTGAAATAAATACCGGTTTGGTGCCGTCGCAGGTAACGAGCACCGAGCCGACAACGGTGTCCCGATAAACCAAAGGCGAAAAATCGCCCCGTTTTTTACCGGGACGATTATACTCACCAACTAATTTCGACTTGGCACAGCCGATGGTCGGCCGATTGAACCACCTTCCCAAAATACAGGCAAGACCATCCCCGGCGGGATGGGCAATTCCCTGCCCTTCTAAAATTATACAATCCGGTTTTATTTTTAATTTCCTGTACGCCGCTCTGAGCGGCGGTCCCTCACGCCGGGCAAAATGACCCGGAATATAGGGCGAGGTAATTTTGGTTTTCGCAACGCCGAAATCGACCAGTGTCATATCGGGCAAGGAAAGAATGACCATTGCTCCATAGGCATAGGTCCGCCCAAATGCGGCATCCCCTCCTCCAACCGTCTTCATCGAAAACCCTCATTCCACCGTAACGCTTTTTGCCAGGTTGCGGGGTTTGTCGACATCGCAGCTGCGAAACAAAGCGATGTGGTAGGCTAAGAGCTGCAACGGGATGACGGCGAGAACCGGTGACAGTGATTCAATCGCCTTGGGTATATAAAAAACCTGCCAGGCAAGCTCTTTTAAAGTCTCATCCCCTTCGCTGCCGATCGCGATCACCCGTCCGCCCCGCGCCTTGACCTCTTCAATATTGGAAAGCATCTTTTCATAGACCGCATCTTTGGGGGCAATACAAACCACCGGCACGTTCTTTTCAATCAGAGAAATCGGCCCGTGTTTCATTTCACCCGCCGGGTAGCCGATTGCCGGAATATAGGAAACCTCTTTCAACTTGAGCGCACCCTCCAACGCAGTCGGATAATTAATTCCCCGGCCTAAAAAAATGAAATGGCGGGCTTTGTAAAGTTGCTCTGCCGCCCGTTTGAGCGGTCGATCCAACTTCAGGGTCTGGTTTACTTTTAACGGCAATGCTTTCAGCTCGGTTAAAATTTCATTCATCTGGGTATCGGCAATGACTCCTTTTGCCCGGCCGAGGTAGAGACTGAAAAAGAGCAGCGTGAAAATCTGCGCGGTGTATGCCTTGGTTGAGGCGACTCCGATCTCGGGCCCGGCATTAATGTATAAGACTCCATCCGATTCCCGGTCCATCGAGCTGCGCTTGACATTAAGAAGCGAAAGAATTTTTAAACCATGGGACTGAGCATCACGTAATGCGATGAGCGTATCGGCGGTTTCACCCGATTGGCTGATCGCCAAAATCAGCGGTTTACCGTCCAACACCAAATCCCGGCTGTGGAATTCGGATGCGAGTTCGACCTGGGTCGGCACCTGGCTGAAATTCTGTAAATAGTGGCGGCCGACCAGACCGGCATGATAGGATGTACCGCAGGCCTGAATGACAATCCTCTGGACCTTAGCCAAATCATCGGGGTAGAAATGGAAATGGGGGTCTACGATCAGACGACTACCGGAAAGCCTGCGGGTGATGTTCTCGACAATGATTGCCGACTGCTCGAAAATCTCTTTGCGCATATAGTGGGGGTGCCGACCTTTGGAAATCGATTTCGGTTTCAATTCTAACGGCCGGGCAGACCGCTTGATTTCTTTTAAGTCGAAGTTTAAAATTTTCACCCGGTCCTTTTCGACAATGCAAAACTCCTGCTCTTCTAATATGAGCACCTTATTTGCAATACCCAGCAGCGCTAAACTGTCCGAGGCTAAAATATTCTCACCTCGTCCGAGCCCGATGACGAGCGGGCTTCCCATCCGACAGCCAACCAGATACGGCTCTTTTTTCGAAATAGCTACTACCGCATAACTCCCCTTTAATTCCCTGACCGCCTTCGACAACGCCCGCGGCAGGGAATCCTGATAATAGGATTCAATCAGGTGGACGATGACCTCGGTGTCGGTATCGGAAATAAACCGGTGTCCCTGGGCAACTAACCGTTTCTTCAATTCCTGATAGTTTTCAATTATACCGTTATGCACTAAGGCTAAACTATTGGTGCAGTCTAAGAACGGGTGGGCGTTCTTCTCCGTGACCCGGCCATGAGTTGCCCAACGGGTATGACCGATGGCACGCTCACCACCCAACGGCTTTTCGGCTAACGCCTTTTTGAGTTTCGGCAGTCGACCGGCGACTTTTTTGATTTTGATTTCGCCATTTTTAATGGTAGCGATACCACAAGAATCATAGCCCCGGTACTCCAATCGCTCCAAGCCGACGAGAATGACCGAATCGACATCTTTACCGCCGATATAGCCTACGATTCCGCACATTGCGGTCTCCTTTCCTGTAGGAGTGTCAGATATGATATACGTTTGCTTGCCATACCGTTACGGGGTAATTTTACCAATGAAATCCGGATTTGTAAAGATAAAATTTTGGGGCGGGTCTGAAGCCCGCCCCGGACAGAAAGGAGGTTATGAGGGGTTGTAGGGAATATGGGACAGAACCGTTTGAATTATGATAAAAAAAAGAAATTTTGTCAAGGGTCTTTTTACTTAGTAAACCGTTTTTAGTCCGCACTGCGCTTCGCTTTCTTCGATTTCGATGGCTGATGATTACTGGCAGAAGGTCAATGCTTGCGCAGTGAGACCGATAGTCCTTTGCTGCTCTCAACGTAATCCCAGTAATCGAACCGTTTCCAAGACGAGCTTTTTAGCTTGCTTTTGAGTCTTCGCTTCAGCAATGATGCGGATAACCGGTTCGGTTTTCGAAGCGCGGATATGGAGCCAGGAATCATCACCCTCTACCCGTACCCCATCGGTCTCGTCGATCTTCTTTCCTTTAAAAAACTTCCTTATTTTTCGCTGGTCGAATTTTTGATACCGAAGTTTAACTTTCTCCATGTGATATTCCGGTAGTTGAGCTGCCAGTCTCGAAAGGGGTTGCCTCTGTTCGAGTAAGGAAGTATAGATGAGAGCGGCGGCAACCAGACCGTCCCGTCCGTAGTTTATCTCCGGAAATATTACTCCGCCGTTGCCTTCGCCACCGATCAGTGCCGAAACGTTCCTCATCGTTGCCACGACATTCGCTTCGCCGATCGCGGTTCGATAGACCGCTACCCCGCGCTCGCGGGCGATATCTTCACTCATCCGACTGGTAGAAAGATTAATGACCACCGGTCCTGTGCTCTTTTCTAAAACAAAAGAAGTAGCTAAGGCTAACGTCCGTTCTTCGCCGATCGGCGTTCCGGTTTCATCCACACAGGCTAACCGGTCGCCGTCCGGGTCAAAGGCAAATCCGATGTCCAGGTGCCGCTCTTGAACAAAACGGGCGAGGTCAGCGAGATGCTTTTCAACCGGCTCGGGCGGCCGCGGCGATGTTCCATCGGGCGTGCAGTAGAGTTCGTCGACCTCGGCACCCATGCGTCGCAGCAACTCGGGTGCAAACAAAGAAGCAGCTCCGTTACCGGCATCGACTCCCACCTTAATTTTTTGGGGGGGAGCTTTTTTTACATACCGGTGATTCAAAATCTGCTCAAAATGCGTTTCCCGGGCACGGCCATAATCTTGCATCGTTCCCAGTCGTTCATATCGAACCAACTGCATATTTTTCTTTTTGAGTATTCGCGAGAAGCGTTCGAATTCCTGTTTGTTCAAAAAACTGCCGTTTTGGGAGATGAATTTTAGACCGTTCCAGTCGAAGGGATTATGACTGGCAGTTACAACAATCCCTCCTTGTGCCCCTAACTTCGGAATCATTAAAAGAACGGTCGGCGTAGGAACTACTCCCAGGTTGATTCCGGTCGTGCCCGCACCGATTATCCCCGAAGCGACAGCATACAAAAGCATCTCCGAAGACCGTCGGGCATCTCGACCCAAAACTAACGATCCGGGCTTAACATAATTACCAAATGCCCGACCATAGGCAGTTACCAGTTCGGAGGTGATCTCCTCGCCAACCCTACCCCGCAGTCCGGATAGACTGAAGAAAAGTGCCATACAACCAATCTACCCCTCGTCCACCGGTTGTCAAGCCTCCGCTAAGAGAGTGATGACAAAGTACAAGAATTACCACGAAATCACGAAAGAACGAAAACACGAAAAATTAAGTTTAGTATTTTCATTGTATGATAAGCTTTGAACTCCTTGCCGTCGTTCTATTGCGCGTCCATTCTTTAAATTGGACGCGACGTATTTGAGGTCGTCCGCCAAGATACGTGGCGGGCTCCATCTATCCGCCATGCTGTGTGGAGGATTTCGTGATAAAAGTGCTTTTTTCAGTATCCCCGCTAAGGGGAACTATGACAAACTACCGAAGACACGGGAAATTAACTATCTGCTGCACTGAACGGTGAAAAAGTGCACTGAAAAAGCATGAGGGGGTGACCAGTGGCCACCCCCTCATGCTGGGAGGTTAAGATGAGTGGGGTTGGGAGTAAAACAATGCTGACTAAAATATAGGAAATTTTTTAATTTTGTCAAGAGTTTTTTTAAACGGTGCCAGCTTTTGAATCCGACCCGCCGTGCCTTTTAACTCCCCAAAAATCAAGGACTTAGCTTAACGGCCGTTCTGCGACCTTGACAGGTAGCGGTTCTATGATTAGGCTTGCGCTACGATGGTAGCTATTTTCACGAAAATCGGTATTCGCGTGCCGTCGAATAAAAAATTAACCGCCCACAAGCCGATTGAAGTAGCGCCGGTTCCGAAAAAAGTAATACTCCCTTTGCTTCAGCATTCGGGCGAAGCCGCGCGGCCGTCAGTTCAAATTGGTGACCGGGTGAAAACCGGCGATAAAATCGGCGAAGCCAAAGGACCGACATCGGCAAACATCCATGCATCAATTTCGGGGAAGATTATCAATATAATGACGGAACGGCATCCACTACTGAAAGACAAAACTCTGGCCTGCATCATCGAAGGAGACGGTCAAGACCAATGGACCCAAGCCCGGAAAGAACATCCCGATTATGAACGGTTGTCTTCCCCGGACTTATTAAAAATAGTAAGAGAAGCAGGCATTGTCGGTTTAGGCGGCGGTGCGTTCCCTACCGATGTCAAACTCTCCTCGCCGACCCCGATTCACACTCTCATTATCAACGGCTGCGAGTGCGAACCATATCGCACCGCCGATCACCGGCTGATGGTCGAGAATTCAGCCGGAGTTGTCGCCGGGGCAAAAATTTTTGCCCGGATTGTAAACTGCCGAAAGGTGATTTTCGCGGTCGAGAAAAATAAACCCGATGCGATAAAAGCAATAAAAACGCATAGCGCGCACCTCGCCGGCTTTTCGGTTGCCACGTTGCCGACCCGCTACCCCCAGGGTGCAGAAAAATTCCTAATCAAAACCATTACAAAAAAGGAAGTGCCGCGCGGCGGCTTGCCCCAGGACATCGGCGTCCTCGTTCACAATGTCGCCACCTGTTTTGCAACCTGGGAGGCGGTGCGCTCGGGCAAACCGCTGATCGAACGGGTCGTGACCGTCACCGGTCCGGGAATAAAAATTCCGAAGAATTTAAAAGTTCGCATCGGCACTCCGATTTCCGAACTCGTCCGCCTGTGCGGTGGATTCACTCACCCGGCGGTTCGGTTGATTTTAGGCGGACCGATGACCGGTGCCGCCGCTGCCGGTGATGCGCTGCCGGTCATCAAGGGACTCGGCTCGATTCTCGTCCTGACTCCCCGGCACCGGGGCCACCCCGTTGACTGCATCCGCTGCGGTCGCTGTGTCGAGGTCTGTCCGATGCGACTGATGCCGTGTCTGATTGAAGCTTCGATTGAAATAAAAGATTTTGCTCGCGCCCAATCATGCGGTCTATCGGACTGCCTCGAATGCGGTTCCTGCGCCTATGTCTGTCCGGCACACCGTGAATTGGTCTACCGATTTTGTAACGGCAAAACCAGACTCGCAAAAAAATGAGCCAGCAAGAAGTAATCATCGCCCCGCCTCATATCCGGACAACCGCTTCGGTGCCCGGCGTAATGTGGTCGGTCGTCAGCGCACTTATCCCGGCAATTATCGGCGGAGTCTATTTCTTCGGCCTGCGTGCGCTGTTGATTATCGCACTGAGCACGGTCGCAGCAGTGATCTTGGAAGCGTTCACTCAGGTACTGCTCAGGCGGCCGGTGACAATTTATGATGGCAGCGCAGTGATTACCGGCATCCTCGTTGGTCTTGTCCTGCCTCCCCGCGTACCGCTCTGGCTGCCGATCGTCGGTGCGGCTATCGCAATCATCATGATAAAACAATTATTCGGCGGGCTCGGACACAACCTCTTAAATCCGGCGTTAGCCGGTCGGGTATTTCTCCAGATCATGTTCCCTTCTTATCTCCTGACCCGGTTTTCGAGTCCGGTGCATGGATCCATCACCGGCGGTATTGACGCCGTCACCCAAGCGACTCCGCTGATGATTCTAAAGAATACCGCATCGGTCCTTTCCCCGCCCGGCAACTCCCCGCTTTGGACCGACTTCACCCTCAAAACCGTCAACCAGCTCAACTCGCTGCCCGTGCTGAAAAATCTCTTTTTTGGCAATGTCGGCGGTTCGATCGGCGAAACTTCGTCTCTGCTGTTACTCGTCGGCGCCTTTTTTCTTCTGGCGTTACGGATCATTGACTTCCGGATCCCCCTCTCCTATCTCGCCACCGTTGTTATTCTCTCGCTTGTGCTGCCTACTCCGGCTTCACCCATTTTTCACCTTTTTTCCGGGGGCTTGATCCTGGGCGCATTTTTTATGGCAACCGACTACACCACCACCCCGCTCACCAAGCTCGGAGTATGGCTGTTTGGAATCGGTTGCGGGGTTCTCACCGTCCTTTTTCGCATCTGGGGTATCTATCCGGAAGGAGTAGCCTTCGCGATTGTGCTGATGAATTTGACGACGCCGTTGCTGGATACGCTCACCCGACCTAAAATTCTGGGGGCAGGATGATAAAAAATATTCTCACCATTCTTATCACGTTACTGATTTCATTTTTCGCCCTCTTTTTTATTCACCGAGTTCTTCAGCCGACGATCGACGCCCAGGAAACCCAACCGGTTTTTAAACGCCTCATGCCCAGCGCAGACCGCTTCCGCCCGGTCGAAGAAAACCGCAGCTGGCTCGGCTATTGCCAAAACCAAAAAATCGGTGTGGTATCAAAAATCACCGCCCAGGGGTATGGCGGACCGATCGAAATTATGGTCGGGGTCGATACGCTCAAGCAGATAACCGGCATCGAGATCGCTCCTCGCCAGGAAACGCCCGGCTTGGGCGATCGAGTTAAAGAAGATTGGTTTAAAAATCAGTTCATCGGCCGTTCGGTGGATGACCTCGCTCTCAAAAGCGAAGGGGGAACGATCGACGGTGTAACCGGCGCCACCATTTCCTCCCGGGCGGTCGTTGCCGAACTGCGCGCAGCTCTTGACCGCTCTTCATATCTCTTCACCGAAGTACCGGTGGAAACGGCCAGGGCTGCCCAACCGGTCATCGAATCTACGGCGGTGACCAAGAAACGGCCGACCTACGCAACACTTCCGGCCGGGGAACAAAAGAAACTGCACACCGCACTGCCCGAAGCGACCAATTTTCAGGTTATCGAGGAAGCGACCGTCTGGCGCGGTTTCAATAAAAACGACAGTCTCTGTGGGATCGTTTTCAAAGTTGCACCCCAGGGCTATCTGGGACCAATTGAAACCTGGGTCGGCATCGGTCGTAACCGGACGATCAAAGGGATAGTTATCGCCACCCCGGCCGAGGGGTTGAGGGAAACCGCCGGTCTTGGTGCGCGCGTTGCGGAAAAAGAATTTTTAGACCAGTTTAAAGGCACGACCCTCGTAACTATCGGCCTGAAAGAAGAAGGCGGCACAATCGATGCGGTGAGCGGTGCCACCATCTCGTCGAAAGCGGTCGCGGGCGGCGTCCGTGACGGGATCGAAAAGTATTCGAAATATTTGAAACAATGATTCAACATCTCTTCAAACAAAATCCGGTATTGATCTCAATGCTCGGTCTCTGCCCGATTATCGCCACTTCGCAGACCGTAACCAACGCGCTGGTTATGACCGGGGCAACCGCTTTTGTCCTGATTCTATCGACCATAATAATGGGGTTGCTACAACGGTTCGTAGCAAAAAAACTGCGGTTTTTCATTTTTATCATCGTTGTCGCCACCCTCGTGACCGGTGTCGATTATCTCGTGCAGACCTTTCTGCCGGATACTGCTAAATCGCTGTCCATTTTTATCCCTTTGATCGCAGTCAACTGTCTCATCCTGGTCGGCGTCAATCCCGACTCCCCGGTCGGACAATCTCTTCTGGCGGCAGTCGGCCAATCGATCGGCCTGGCAATCGTCTTCGTCGCATTGGCGCTCGTGCGCGAGCTTTTCGGGAAAGGAACGATTTGCGCGCTGCCGGTGCTGCCGCTTTGGTTTCGGATAAATCCGCTATCGTTTTTCCTCCTGCCGCCCGCCGGTTTTATTCTCTTAGGTTTTTACCAGGCGCTGTTAAATAAAATTTTGAAACGATGGTCTTAGCCAAAATCTTTCTCGCTTCCTTCCTCGTCAATAATATCGTTTTTGTCCAGACGCTCGGAGTTTGTCCCTTGTTCTGCCTCTCGGCTAAAACCCTGTTTTCCTGGGGACTGTCGCTGACCATCAATCTGATTGCAGCGACCGCAGTCAACTGGTTAGTCTACCACTATCTCCTTCTGCCTTTGCAGCTACTGTTTCTGCGCACGCTCGTTTTTCTGCTGGTGGTCGTTCTCCTGGCGACTCTCACCCCGCTCCTTTTAAAAACCGTGCGCTCGGCTTCAATTATTTTTACGGTCAACTGTGCGGTTTTAGGCGTGCCGCTCCTGGCGATTAACTACCAGTATTCGTTCGTGGCTGCACTCATCTTCGCCCTCGGCAGCGGCTTGGGATTTCTGCTGGTAGCAATTATCTTTGTTGCAATCCGGGAACGGCTTGCGCGGTCACCCGTCCCCGCTTCGTTCCAGGGCTATCCCATTCAACTCATCACCATCGGTCTTTTGGCGCTCGTCTTTTTTGGTTTTACAAAATTTTTAGGCTTGTAATATCCTTTCAGCGGAGAACCTTTTCAATCCGCGCAAAAGCCCAATCAATCTCTTCTTTGGTAATTACCAGCGGAGGAGCAAATCGAATGACCTGGTCATGGGTCTCTTTTGCCAAAATCCCCTCTTCCTTAAGCCGTTCACAAAACGGCCGGGCGGTTCCCGATTCGATCTTCACTTCAACCCCCAGTAAGAGACCTTTGCCCCGAACCTCTTTGACGTGCGGACCGGGTAGGGTCAAGAGCTTCTCCTTGAAATAGCTGCCGATCTCAAACGCCCGTTCCGCTAACCGCTCTTCAACGATTACATCGAGCGCAACCCGACCGACGACCGAAGCCAGAGGATTTCCGCCAAAGGTTGAACCATGGTCACCGGGAGTGAAGACATCCATGATATCGTGGTCAGACAAAATCGCCGATACCGGATAGACGCCGCCGCCCAACGCTTTACCGACAATCAGTATATCAGGATTGACCTGTTCATGCTCGCAGGCAAAGAGCTTGCCCGTTCTTCCCAGGCCGGTCTGGATTTCATCCGCGATAAACAGCACCCGGTTACTCTTACAGATTTCATAGGCTTTTTTAAGATACCCGGGCCTGGGCACGATCACCCCGCCCTCACCCTGTATCGGCTCAACTAAAAACCCGACCGTGTCCGGGGTAATACTCGCTGCCAGCGCGTCGGTGTTGTCATAGGGAATTGTTACAAAGCCGGGAGTAAATGGGCCAAAACCGTCCCGGTACTGGGCTTCGGACGAAAACCCGACAATCGTAGTCGTTCGGCCGTGGAAATTGTTCTCGCAGACGATAATCTCCGCTCGCCCCTGGTTTACTCCCTTTTTCTGATACCCCCACTTACGTGCCGCTTTAATCGCGGTCTCGACCGCTTCCGCACCGGTATTCATCGGCAGCGCCTTCTCTTTGCCCGCAAGCACGCACAACCGTTTCAAAAAATCAGGCATAGTCTCATTATGAAATGCCCGGGAGGTCAGGGTGAGCTTATCGAGCTGGATTTTCATCGCGTCGATGATCCGGGGATGGCGATGACCTTGGTTCAGAGCCGAATATGCCGACAGCATATCGAGGTATTTTTTGCCGTCGACATCCCACACCCAGCACCCCTCACCCCGGACGAGAACAACATCCAGTGGATGATAGTTGGCGGCGCTATACTGCTCGGTCTGTTTAATAATTTCAGAAGTTTGCATTCTCGGTTTTCTCCTTTTTTATCCGATTATAAAGGACGCCCTCTGGACGGTCAAGATGTGGTCAGCCGATGCCCGGAGAAATTCAGGTGCCCGCTGATGGGAGCTCGTATCTCTTAGCCGCGCTCTCCGAAAAGTGTTGACAGGAAAATTATCTTCAGTATAGTGAAAGTGAAAAAGGAGGTAGTTGTGAAAATAGTCGTTCAGATTCTTTTCTGGCTCGGTGTCGCTTGCTTTCTGGTAGCGATCATTGCCCGATTAGCCCACCTTGCCCTCCCCTTTGCCTTAAACCCAATGCTGCTGACCAGAGCAACTTGGACTTGTCTACTGTTCGTCATTGCCATCATTCTCATTTGGAAAAAGTAACTTTGTTCAGGGGGCCGAGTTTCGCTCGGCCCCGTTTTGCTGCTGATGACTGAATTCTCCAAATTAATCGATGAGTTCTTAGAATTCACCTGGCAGAGCTCACCCGTCAATGCAACCTTTCTCGGGATTCATCACTACGACCGGGAGCTGGGCCGATTTAACAAAGACCACCTTACGGACATCAACAACACAACCAAAGAATACCTGAGCCGATTTGAGAAACTACCGGTGGCAGCGCTAACCGAATCGGAGCGCTTAGACCACACCCTTTTGACCACGAGCTTGCAATCGGCGATAAAAGAGTTCGAAGAGGTCCGCTCGTGGGAGAAAAATCCTGCCGGCTATCCTCAGGCCTGTCTCTACGGCGTTTTTATTTTAACCATCCGGCAGTTCGCACCATTGCCGGAACGTGCCCAATCGCTTCTTTCGCGCTTAGAGCACATTCCCCACGTCCTCGCAGAAGGAAAAGCCAACCTGAAAAACTCACCAAAAATTTTCACGGACATTGCTATCGAAATAACCCAGGCAGGTATGGGATTTTTCCAGGACTTCGTCCCGAGCTTCGCCCAAACGGTGCCCGCGATGAACGATAAAATTTTACGCGCTAATCATGCCGTGCTCGAAAGTTTCCAGGGCTATCTCGACTTTTTAACCGGCGAGCACCGTGCCCGTTCCCAGGGAGAGTTCGCCATCGGCAAAGAACTGTTCGACTATAAACTCAAATTCGAACATCTGTTGCCCTACACCGCCGATGACCTCGTTGCAATCGGCACGACGATCTTCGACCAAACGAAACGGTTGCTTGAAGAAACCGGTCGAGCCATCGACCCGACAAAACCGTGGTGGCAGATTGTTTCCGAACTAAAGAAAACTCACCCACCGGCGGATGCGGTCATTGCCGCCTACCAAAATGAGATTGCGCACACCCGGCAGTTCACGATTGACAAGAATTTTGTGACGATGCCGGCAGGCGAGGAATTGGCGGTCATTCCCACGCCGGTCTTTGAACGGTCGACGATCCCCTATGCCGCGTATATGCCACCGGCGCCGTTTGAACAAGAACAGAAAGGCCTCTTCTATGTTACGCCGGTCGATGAAACCGCACCGCCCGAGAAACAGGAGGAGCAGCTTCAGGGCCATTCGCTCTACAAGCTGCCGGTAACGGTTTTGCACGAAGGCTACCCCGGCCACCATCTCCAGCTCGTCCATTCCAACCGGGTCGATTCGAAGGTACGCAAGATCAACGGCACTTCGGTCTTTGCCGAGGGCTGGGCACTCTACTGTGAAGAACTGATGTTTGAGCTCGGCTATTATACCGACCCGAGAATACGATTGGCACAGCTCAAAGACCAACTCTGGCGCGCCTGCCGGGTTTTGATCGACGTCAAGCTCCACACCAACCAGATGACGTTTGATCAAGCAGTCGATTTTTTGGTCAACGAGGCAAAGCTCGAACCGGTGAACGCGATTGCCGAAGTGAAACGCTACTGCCTGACCCCCACCCAGCCGATGAGCTACATAATCGGCAAACTCCAGATACTGGCGCTGCGTAAAAGAATCGGCACGAAGCTGCCCTTGAAAAATTTCCACGACCGGCTGTTAAGCTTCGGGACGATTCCGGTCGCTCTGGTCGAAGAGCAGATGGAAAAAGGAAAGACGAATAGCACGGATGCGAGCGGACCGCACGAATAATTTATCATTCGCGCAATTCGTCGGTTCGTTTCGAGCCGAATCATTCGAGTTATTCGTTAGCCCAGATGAAGTTCGTCTATTCTGACCGCTACTACTTGGAAATCGGCCCCCATGTTTTTCCGATGGGAAAATATCATCTGCTCAAAGCCGAGCTCGATAAAAATGGACTGGTCCAAAAGTCCGATTTCATCGAACCGCCGCCACCGGTGCTCAAGGATATTCTGTTAGTCCATACGCCCGAGTATATCGATGACCTCACCCATCTCCGCTGGACCCCCCGGACGATGTATTCCGAGCTGCCTCTGACGCCCGAGATCGTCGAAGGCTATTTGCTGATGGCGAGCGGCACGACCCTTGCCGCTCAGCTGGCATTGAAGCATGGGTTGGGCTTCCATATCGGTGGCGGATTCCATCATGCCTTTGCCGACCATGCCGAGGGTTTCTGTTATATCAACGATATCGCGGTCGCAGTCCGCCGGCTCCTCCATGATAACCTGATCGCCCAGACGTGCGTTATCGACTGTGACCTGCACCAGGGAAACGGCACCGCCAACATCTTTCACAACGACCCCCGGGTCTTCACCTTTTCGATTCATCAGGAGCATCTCTACCCGGCTAAGCAAGAGAGCGATTGGGATATCGGTCTTGATACTGGAACCGCAGATGCCGAATACTTAGACAAACTGGGCGGGGCGGTAGAGAAAATTTTTCGGAAACAGCGGCCCGAACTCTGTGTCTATGTCGCCGGTGCCGACCCGTTTGAAGGCGACCAGCTGGGCAATCTCCGGCTAACCAAAGCTGGATTGAAAAAAAGGGATGAACTCGTTATCGGTGAAGCGCGCAAAAATAAGATCCCGACCGTCGTGGTGCTGGCGGGCGGGTATGCGCTGCGGGTGCTTGATACCGTCGAAATCCATTACAACACTTGCAAGGTCTGCAAAGATTGGGAGGTAGTATGAAAATTTACTGCATGCTCCTGGTTATACTTTTTAACAGCCTCTGCGCCCAGAAAGGAGGGACGGTGAAAGGTGACTCGATCCCGCTGCCCGAACCACTCAAGACTAAAAAATCGTTGGAAGAATGTATTGCCCAGCGCCGTTCAATCAGAAATTATGCCGACCGAGAACTAACCCTGGAAGAAATTTCGACTCTGCTCTGGGCATGCCAGGGAATCACTGAGCCCGGAAGGGAATTTCGCGCCGCACCGTCAGCCGGCACCACCTACCCGTTGGAAGTCTATGTCGTAAAAAAAGACGGAGTGTTCCGGTATCAACCGGTCGGACATCGATTGCTGAGAGTAAAACCGGGTGATCTGCGAAACGACCTTGCCCAGGCTGCACTCGGCCAAAGTTTTATTGCCCAGGTCTCGGTAGATTTTATCATCACCGCAATCCCTGAGCGAACAACCCAGCGCTACGGCGACCGGGGAATGCGCTACATTTACATGGAGATGGGCCACGCTGCCCAGAATCTCCATTTGGCGGCGGTCGCATTGGGCCTGGGATCGGTTCCGGTGGGCGCATTTAATGAAACCGAGATTAAAAAACTCTTGTCGTTAGCCGGAGAAGAAATTCCCGGTTACATCATTCCGGTGGGCGTTCCTCGATGAGCGTTAAGGTTCTGGTCTTAACCGCTGCCGGTACTAACTGCGATTGGGAGACGAAATATGCCTTTGAACTGGTGAGCGCCCAAGCCGAGCTGGTTCATATCAATCAACTCAAAGCGAAGGACCGGAATTTAAAAAACTATCAAATTATGGTTCTGCCCGGCGGCTTCACCTATGGCGACTATATTGCCGCCGGCAGAATTTTAGCCAACGAGCTGCGGTTCGCTTTACGAGCCGATATTGAAAAATTCATCGAAGACGGGAAACTCATTCTCGGCATTTGCAATGGTTTTCAGATTCTGGTCAAAGCCGGAATTCTACCTGCCCTTTCTCCGGCCGGCTACTTTTCCGAGCAATCAGTAACTTTAGAATTCAACGATTCCAATCATTACGAAGACCGTTGGATTTGGCTTAAACCGGCAAAAACTCCTTGCGTCTATACCAATGGCATCGGCGATTTACTATATTTGCCCGTAGCCCATGCCGAAGGGAAGTTCGTGCCCAAAAACAGCACTGTTTTAAAACAACTACAGGCGAATTGCCAGGTCGTTCTGCGCTACTGCGACAGCAAAGGCAAAAAGCCGAGCTATCCGGACAATCCCAACGGCTCAATTGGTAACATTGCCGGTGTTTGCGACCCCACCGGCCGTATTTTCGGGCTGATGCCCCATCCTGAACGTTTTGTCAAAACAACCCAGCATCCGAGATGGAAAAGCGGTGACAACATAAAACCCTTCGGTATCACCATTTTCAAAAATGCGGTAAACTTTATACGATAACGGAGCAAGGATGCTAAAAATCATTATCAAAACTGAAATTTCCGAATTTCTGCTCGAATCTACCTAAAAATACAATTCTCGTAAGTATTTTGCGCACAGGCACATAGCAATTTCTTAATGTCCAATCTGACTGGTTTCCCTGCCTACAAAAAAATGCTTGACAAATAACCCGAGTATCCTATTATATTTTGAAATCTATCGAGCAACCGAAGGGGGTGTGCATGAATAGATACGGGTTTTTAAAAAACGAAATAAACTTTCGTGCTCTCAAATTCAACAAAACGAAAAATTGGGGTGGCTGGGTTTTATTAGGGATTATGCTCTTAAGTTTCGGTTTAGCGTATGCCAAAACTTATAGGGTGGACAATCTTGGCGATACCGACGATGGAGGGGGTTACACATTGGGGACTAATACCCTGCGGAAATGCGTCAGGTTAGTCAATAACAACATCGGCGCGGACACCATTACCTTCCTGTTAACAAGTAAAAATGTAAAGATCTCACCTCTGAGCGCCCTACCAGAATTTACCGACGACTCAACGCTCATCTCTGCCGCCAGCAATTGGCATGGCTCCTCGCCTGGCGTTACAATCGACGGGGCCTCTGCTGGTTCGTATGTTACCGGTTTCACTATTAATGGTGCAAATTCCTGCAGTATCAGAGGTCTTTCCATCACCAATTTCACCGGCAGCGGTATCGCTATCTTGAACGGAGCTCAATTCAATACGATCGGCGGAAGTGGAACCAATGAGAGGAATATTATCTCGAACAACGATAATAACGGTGTTTATATCGGAGGCACCGGCACCAACAACAATGTCGTCAAAAACAACTACATCGGAACTGATGCCAATGGAACATCGGCACAGGCGAATTCCCGGGGCGTCACGATCGAAGCCGGTGCCCAGAACAATACCATTGGCGGTTCGGCTGCGAACGAACGGAACCTGATTGCAGGAAGCATTAACTATGGAATCTATATCGGCGGTACCAATACCAACAATAATGTTGTCAAAGGAAATTATATCGGAACGGATGTGAATGGAGCCGCGCCGCTGCCTAACAGCCAGGGGGTGCATATCGAAGCCGGTGCCCAGAGCAATACCATCGGCGGTTCGACTGCCGGGGAACGAAACATTATCTCGGGAAACACCAACTACGGTATCTATATTACTGACCCCCTAACCAACAGCAATATCATCAAGGGAAATTATATCGGCACCGATGTGAATGGAACCGCGGTTCTGGCAAATAAATACGGCGTCAATATCGCTTATGGCGCCCAGAACAATATCGTCGGCGGTTCGACTGCCGGGGAACGAAATATCATCTCCGGGAATACCAGTTGGGGAGTTTATATCCGGAATACCAATACCAATTACAATGTTGTCAAAGGAAACTATATCGGGACGGATGCCAGCGGAACCACAATCGTTGCAAACTTTCACGGTGTATATCTCTCAGCCGGCGCCCAAAGCAATACTATCGGCGGCTCCAGTTCCGGTGAACGAAATGTCATCTCGGGAAATTCCGGCAATGGTGTCTACATAACGGGTACCAGCACCAATAATAATATCGTTAAAGACAACTACATCGGGACTAATGCCAATGGAACCGCGGCACTTCCTAATAACTTTGGAATCGCGATCGATGCTGGTGCCGAGAGTAACACCATCGGCGGCTCGACTGAGGGCGAACGCAATATCATCTCGGGCAACTTAGCCTATGGTATTTATCTGAGCGATAACAAAACCAGCTACAATGTCGTCAAAGACAACTACATCGGGACTACTGCCAATGGAACCGTAGCACTGGCGAATTATCATGGTATCTATATTGAGCAAGGGGCACAGAACAATACCATCGGCGGCTCGAATGCCGGCGATCGGAATATCATATCAGGCAACACCAATTACGCGGTCTATATCGGTGACGATGGCACCGATAACAACACGGTCATCGGCAATTATATCGGGACCAATCCAACCGGCACCGCCAAACTTCCAAATGGCTATGGTGTCTACATCATCTTGGGTGCTCAGGGCAACACGATTGGCGGCTCAACCGTCGGTGCCCGTAATATCATCTCCGGAAACATTAACGCCGGTGTCTTTATTGGCGACCCTTATACCAACTACAATGTCATTCGAAATAACTATATCGGTACCGATACGAGCGGAACTTTAAATCTTGGAAACGGTGGAGCTGGTATCCGGCTCGAGAATGGAACGCAAAGAGATACGATCGGCGGCACAAGCTCAGGATTTGCTAACGTCATTGCTTTCAATGGCGGCGCTGGAGTCTCAGTAGTCGATAATAGCACCAGGCGAATGACAATATCCGGCAACTCGATGTTTGAGAACGTCGGTCTGGGAATCGACTTGGGCGATAACGGCCCATCTGCCAATGACAACCAATACAGCACCAGCTTGCCGGATAGTGGCTTAGATTTTCCGGTGATCGATTCAGCATATGGTACCGATAGCACCTTCCATGTCCTGTATGTTTCCGGGTATATTGGCACGAGCCGGTCAGCGGCGAGCACCAATACCACATTTGCCAATTGCCGGGTTGAGATATATAAAGCCGATCCTGACCCAGCCGGTTATGGCGAGGGGAAAATCTATCTTGGGTATTTGACGAGCGGCAGTAGCAACAGTCTCTTCTCCGGCTACCTAGATGTGTTTGGTAACGGGCTCACAAAGGATGACACCCTTACTGCCATTACGATAGATATTTTTAACAACACCTCTGAATTCAGTCCAACCGATTCAGTTTATCCCACCAGCATTGTCGTTTCGTCATTTACTGCCCAGGCAGAAAGCAATCTCGTTCTCGTTCGTTGGGAGACGGAATCCCAGGTCGACATAGCCGGTTTCAACCTCTACCGCAGCCTTTCTGAAACCATCGGCTATACAAAAATTACCGAGTCGCTTATTCCGGTCCAAGGCGACCCGATCGCAGGTGCAGTCTATGAATTTCCGGACTCCGTCGGGGAGCTTGGCAACTATTACAAGCTCGAAGTGGTAACCCTCACCGGCGGCTCAATCTTCTACGGCCCGATTAAGGCTGAAACCGAAGGCGCAGAAGAAATAGCTAAAGGACCCCAGGTAGTCCCGTTTGCCATTATCCCTAATCCGGTTCTGGAAAAAGCAACTATCCGCTATTACGTACCCGGGAACAGACGGGTGATTCTGGAAGTCTACGATGTTACCGGACGGCAGGTTTGTGTTTTAACTGATGAGGAGCAGAAACCGGGCAGCTATCACCTGGTTTGGGATGCGAAAAGAACCGGCTCCGGAGTCTACTTCGTTTCTCTTACTATTGCAGGGGAGAAGACCAAGGTTAAAAAGGCGATAGTATTACGCTAACTATGGAAAAGGCAAAAATATCCGGACATAGCTGCGTAATGGAAAAAAGAAAACGAAACAGAAAAAAAACATACTCCAAACCGGCAATTACCAAAATCAATTTAAAGACTAAAGAGACGATATTGGGTTTCTGCAAAACAGTTCAGAATACCGCTCAGCCCATGGGAACTGCACCGTGTGTAGTAGCTAACTGTTTTACATCTAACGGCTCATAAAAATTTCTGATCCTCAGTAGTGTCGAACTCTCGCTCCCGTAAAGAGCAGCGGATTTAATAAGTTCCAACCTGCAGTAAGATAGTACTCCTCATTCAAAACTAAATACCTATTTAGTCTCCTCTCTCCCTTATAAATGTTGCTTGGGAGAGATTATATCGTCTCTCTTTTTATGGCGTGTAATAAAGCTATTGACAAAAATCTCCTGAATCCTTAATATTGATTAGAGAGTTTTCCCAGTAGCCGGAGAGGGCTATTGGGAGATGAAAGCGTGTTCTAAACTAAGGAGGGACTATGTTTAGAAAGGAACTGAGAAGAGGGTTCGGTGAAAATATCACCACCCTGCGTTTGAGACTACGGACAGCTTCAGTCATAATTGCCCTAAGCACAAGCCTGGTTTTTTCCAATACCTATACGGTTTCCAATACTAATGATACCGGCAACGGTTCTCTGCGTGAAGCGATCACCAACGCCAATATCAATGCCGGTCCTGATATTATAGCCTTCTCGGTGAGCGGGACGATTGCGCCCACAAGCGCCCTCCCGCCTCTAACCGACAATGGGACTGTCATTACCGCTGCAAGCCGCTGGAGCGGAACCTGGCCTGACGGGTCACCCGGAGATACACTGAACGGCAGCAGTGCGGGAAACGTCGTTTCAGGCTTCACTATCAATGGTGCGGATTACTGCGAAATCCGGGGTATTTGCATAAAAGGTTTCAAGCAGAGCGGCGTCTATGTCCATAACGGTGCGCAGAA
Source organism: uncultured bacterium (assembly GCA_964356135.1). Classification (GTDB taxonomy): domain Bacteria; phylum Hydrothermota; class Tepidihabitantia; order CAYHGV01; family CAYHGV01; genus CAYHGV01. The sequence continues at coordinate 2,618 of CAYHGV010000045.1, read as the reverse complement.
TAACACCATCGGTGGGACCGGCAGCGGTGAACGGAATGTCATCTCAAGCAACACCGAACACGGTATTTATATCGGCGGCACCAACACCAATTACAATATCGTCAAAGGTAATTATATCGGCACCCATGCCAATGGAACCCAATCCTGGTCGAACAATGAAGGCGTAGAGGTCGCTGCCGGTGCTCAAAGCAATACCGTCGGCGGTTCCAATTCCGGTGAAGGGAATGTCATCTCGGGTAACACCGGCTATGCGGTCGAAATTGAAGGGTCTAATACCACCAATAATATCGTTAAAGGCAATTATATCGGAACCGACAAAAACGGAACCGCCGCGGTAGCGAACGGCTCGGGCTTTGAAATCGCAGACGGTGCCCAGAACAACACCATCGGCGGCTCAACTGCTGGAGAGAGGAACATAATATCCGGGAATACTAACTACGGCATCGAAATTTACGGCAGCACCACCCGGGAAAATGCTGTCAAAGGCAACTATATCGGCACCAATGCCGGTGGAACCGGAGCTTTGCGTAATAATAACGCCGGTGTCTATATTTACAACCAAACAAAGAAAAATACCATCGGCGGTTCCAGTACCGGTGAAGGCAATGTCATATCAGGAAACACCGCCATCTATGGTATTTATATAGCAGGTTCAGGCACTGACAGCAATGCCGTCAAAGGAAACTACATCGGGACCGATGCGAGCGGAACAGCACAACTGGCAAATGGATATGGTGTCTGCATCGACAGCGCAGCAAAGAACAACATCATCGGCGGTTTGAGCGCAGGCGAGCGGAATATCATTTCAGGAAACACTTACTATGGAATCTGGCTTCAGTCCACCAATACCTGGTACAATACCGTCAAAGGCAATTATATCGGCGCAGATAAAAATGGAACGGCTAAAGTGCCCAACGGCTATGGTATCTTTATCTCGAACTCAACACAGAGCGATACCATCGGCGGTTCTGATTCAAATGCACGCAACATCATCTCTGGAAATACCAACAGCGGTATCTTTATTGGTGGCAGCTTTACCCGATACAACTCCATAAAAAACAATTATATCGGCACAGATGTAACTGGCAACACTGAACTTGATAACACCCATGGCATTGAAGTAGTCGGTGCTCAAAACAACACCATCGGCGGCTCGACCGGAAGCGACCGGAATACAATCTCGGGAAACAAACAGGACGGCATCCATATCGCCGGCACGAACGCTCAAAACAATTCCATTATAGGTAATTTTATAGGAACCAAAGCAAATGGAACCCAAGCTTTGGCGAACTGGAACGGCATCTCCATCGAAAATGGGGCTACGAGCAATACAATCGGTGGTTCAACCGCTAGCGAGAAAAACATCGTCTCAGGCAATACCAACGCCGGTGTCGTTTTAGGCAGTGATTTGGGCGGTGCTTACAGCAATTCCATAAAAGGGAACTATATCGGCACTGATACCAGTGGGACCGTTAAAGTTGGCAATGGGACCGGAGTCAATATTTTCAAGGGTTCCCAATCTAATGTCCTCGGCGGTCCGGCTGCGGGTGAGGGCAATATCATCTCCGGCAACACGGGCAATGGTATTTATATAGGCGATGACGGAACCAAAAACAATATAGTTCGCGGTAACTATATCGGGACCGATATTAATGGAACAAATAATTTGAGCAACGGCAGTTCGGGCATTTATATTTCAAACGGGGCACAGAACGATACTATCGGCGGTGGCGCCACCGGCCAGGGCAACATAATCGCCTTTAACGGAGCAGATGGCATCACCATCGTCGGTCAAACAACTTGCAGACTTCGGATTTCCGGCAACTCGTTTTTTAGTAATACCGGTCTCGGTATTGACTTGATTGATAATGGCGTTACTCCCAACGATAATATTTATAATTCTGCCGACCCGGACAGCGGCATTGACTTCCCGGTTACAGATACACTGACACTGAACGTCACCACACTCCATGCTGCAGGATTTGTCGGCACGAGCCGGTCGACAGCAGAGACGAATTCAACCTTCGCCAATTGCCGGGTGGAAATATATAAAGCCCAGCCCGACCCGACCACCTATGGCGAAGGCAAAATTTATCTCGGCTATTTGACCACCGGAAGCTCCAACAGTGTTTTCTCCGGCTACCTGGATGTGTCCGGCAAAGGAGTTTCGGCAAATGATTCCATAACCTGCCTGACCATCGATGCCAATAGTAACACCTCGGAATTTGGCACAGATACAAGTGCGACTCCCACCGGCATCGTGATATCATCCTTTAGCGCCGAAGCAGAAGAAACCCGGGTGGTAGTCCACTGGGAAACTGAAGCCGAGGTCAATGTCGCCGGATTCAATCTCTACCGCAGCCTGAATGAGTCGGCGAATTATACCAGGCTCACCGAGCCACTCATTCCGACTAAAGGAGACCCGGTCGCGGGTGCAACCTATGATTTTTATGACTCTGACGGCAGAGCCGGCGACTACTATAAGCTCGAAGTTGTCAACCTGTCCGGAGGTTCAACCTTCTATGGTCCAATCAAGGCAGAAACCAAGGGCATAGAAGAAAAACCAAAAGGTCCCAAACCGGTTCCGTTTGCCGTTCTTCCCAACCCGGTTCGAACTC
>CAYHGV010000044.1:0-23294 GCA_964356135.1 uncultured bacterium | reverse complement strand
TTGATATGCGGTTTTTTCCTTTCAAACTTTGCTTTTGCCATAATCTATCCTCCTATACAATAAGCTATAATAATAAACGACAAAATACCCTACGTCAAGCCCTTATGCGGAACAGTTTTTTTTAGCTCGGGTGTATCACGGCTATCCGATTCCGCAGGCCAAATTCTACCTGATTAAAAACAAGTAAGACAAAATATAACAAAAACTGAAAACTTGTCAAGGCTAAATTGGGCTGGGTAGTGTAGTGTCCTCACTTATTTTTAAAAATCAGAAGACATTACACTCGTTCGCCTATTTTTAGCGGGGCTAAAGCCCCGCACTACAGGTAATTGCGTTCTTGCTCTGGACTCTCATTTTGGATAATAAAACCTATCGTTTAAAAGAGTCCCTTTAACAATTTTGGGGAATGTCCTGTAAATTGGGGAGGGGTGATTTCTAACGATTTATTGCAATATAATCGCTTTATCGGTGAGGATGGAATTCTCTGCCTCCAGGCGGATAAAGTAAATACCGGCGGGTATTTCAGTCCTATTCCAGAGCAGAAAGTAACTACCCCTCCGCACCTCGCCATTTACCAGCTTTTCCACCGCTTTGCCCGCAACATCGTAAATCGTGAGTTCTACCCTGCAGTTCTGTGGAACGGAATAGCTGATGACTGCCGAATTTCTAATGAGCTTAGGGACTACTGAGAGTTGAAGTAAATTAAGCGAGGTGGGTTTGATCTCAGCGATTGCAGCTTTATCAATTTCAAAAACTGCGGTCTTGTCATTGCCAGATATGACAAGTTCTTCGTAACCGTCTTCATTAAAATCGTAACAGGCAACGAGCGCGGTATAGCCATTAACAGGGTCGCCAAATTCATTCCACCATTCCCAGACCCGTTCGTATTTATTATCTCCGGTAGCCTTGTAAATAATGACCCTGGTTCCTACGGACAGAATAACTTCATCGACACTGTCTCCGTCCACATCTCCACAGGTGCTTCGTCCCTCCAAAGGGTCAATATTACCTCTCACCGTGTCAATCTCGACAAGTTCATAGGCATTATCACCTACCGCCTCGTACATCGTCAGTGCTGCAGCCGGATTTGGTCCGTACCAGTAGTTTTTCATGAATATCTCCGGTTTGCCGTCCTGGTCGGTATCATTTCCTAACCAGGCATCAAACATATTATACCTTACATGATGGTCAACCCAGGTGCATTTATAATCATCGTTACCCGCGCATTCATAGATATAAGCGGAATCCTGGTAGCCACCGGCAACTCCAAAAAATTCTTGTTTGTTGTCGCCGTCAAAATCACCAAAGACATAGTCGCCGGCACGTTCGGTTCCGACCGCTTTGGTTGAGCACCGCCAGACCGGCACATAATAATCGTTACTCCTGCATTCGTAAATTATTTCTTCCCACTTTTCCCGGTTATTATTAAAGTTTCCGAACAGCTCCATTTTACCATCAGAATCGAGGTCGGTGAGGTATTCTAACTCTACACTGTTTGCTTGGGTACTTTCTATAACCACCCAGGTAAAAGAATCCGGGTGTGAATGGACATCCTTACTCTCAAAAACAGCTGAGCCTGTCCACCCCTGCTGCATCATTGTCCATTCCACAATGTTGAAAATACCACAGATGTCGGCAAGACCATCTCCATCCGCATCCCCTACAGCACAAGGGTCGAAGGTAGTATCTGGCGAAATGTGATCCCTTGGGAACTCATAAACCTTAACAAATTGATTAGGCGGACTATATTCCCAGATGGTATATTGGGGGCGATCAAGGATAATCTCGCCTAAGCCGTCATGGTCAGTATCGGCAATCAATATATCATAGAGCATACTTATCTCTCCCTCATCGAATTGAGTTAGTTTTTTAAATTCGTAACCGCTGATAATTGTCAGTATAATAAACAGGTAATTCATTTAACCTCCTCGAGCGAGAAACAATAAATTCTACGCCCTCCGTTTCATAAAACATATATAAAATTTTTTCGGAGTTTGTCAAGGATAAATTTTCCCGTGCATTTGGGGACTTACTGATAATTTTTATAATATACCGTAGCCCTCTCAGCTGTCTTGACAGCACTTGGAATCTAACTAAACTCAATAAATAAGGAGGTATCGTAATGAAAACATATCTTTTCCCTGTTGTGGTCGAAATAATGGAAAAAGGAGGGTATTATGCTGAATGCCCCATTCTCCAGGGGTGCCATGTTGAAGGGACCACGTATAATGAAGCTTTAGAAAATCTTCAAGATGCAATACAGATTTTTATTCAGTCTTACAAAGAATTAGGGAAGGAACTCCCTGAAATCCCAGTTTATGACGGAACGATCGTGGTGAGTTCTAATATTCCGGTCCCGGTCGGAGCCTGACGTTGTCGCCCAAGTTTCCAGCAGTCACAGACAAGGAAGTGATAATAGTTCTAAAAAAATTAGGGTTTGAATTCTATCGCCAAGCCAAAGGAAGTCATGAGGTTTGGCGCAACAGAGAAAGTCGTCATACTATCATCCCCCGGCATGCCGGTCAAATCATCAAACGTCGGACATTAAAAGCAATTCTTAATGACACGGGGGTTTCGGTTAAAGAATTCCAGAAAATCCTTCAGGACAATTAATTAGTCGGTGCCCGAACTACCCGAAGTCGAGACGATCCGGCGCGAGCTTCTCCCCCATCTTAAAGGCAGGCGGATTACCTCGGTTCGCATCTTTCGGCACGATATTATTGGTTATCCTGAACGACGCGTCTTTTGTCGTCAAATTGTCGGCAAAAAAATTACCGGTCTAAAACGCCGCGCCAAATATCTCATTATCGAGCTGACCGACCGCCGGCTGGCACACAAATCATTTCTCGTTATTCACTTACGATTGAGCGGCAGGCTCCTCGTCGTCAAATCATCCACACCACTCCTCCGGTTTGAACGCCTCCGACTTAATCTCTCCCGCGGCAAATCGCTCGCGTTTGTTGAACCACGGGTGTTGGGCAGGACTTACCTCGTTCGAAATTCAGAAAATCCTCCGGTATTAAAAGGCTTTTTCAATTTAGGTTTAGAGCCGATCATGGACGGCTTTGACAAACACTACCTCAAATCGAAATTAAAAAATCGGAAGGCGAAAGTCAAAGACCTGCTCTTGAACCAGTCAATTGCCGCCGGCATTGGGAACATCTATTCGGACGAAGCGCTCTACCTGGCAAAGATCCATCCGTTACGGCCTGCCCACACCCTGTCCGACTCCGACCTCGCCCGCCTGGCAAAAGCATTAAAACAGGTACTCTCGGACGGCATCCGGGCGTTAGGCTCATCGTTCTCGGACTACCTCCGCCCTGACGGCAGCCCGGGCGATTACCAGAACCAGACCCTCGTCTTCGGCCAGGAAGGCAACCCCTGCCGCCGCTGCCGGACAACGATCGAAATAACTAAGGTGGGCAACCGCCGCACCCGCTTCTGCCCCCGCTGCCAGAAGTAAACTGGAATCAGAATTTTACCACAAAGTGCACAAAAGACACAAAGGTTAGTATAAATTTATTAAATCCAACCTGCTGAAGACGCTGCAGCTAAGGAGAGATACAAAGAGACTTTTTCGTGTCCATTCGTGTGCATTCGTGGTCAAATTCTTTTTACACTCTACGCCTTACTCCCTACTCCTTACTCTCTTCTTTCCGTGTCTTCAGTGTTCCGTGGTTTAATTAATACTTTTTCTCTGGGGTGATACTTTATCCGTGGTTACAATTTTTTCTTCTGTGTCTTCGGTGACTTCCGTGGTTGAACTACTTCATAGATCGTATTTCAATCCGATCCCAAAGCTCATCCAGTTCAGCAGATTAAATTTCTGCAGTGAAACATTGCGCGACGCGCTGATTGCCGCCAGAATCGCCGAGGTCGTGTTCGTCCGTACCCCAAAATCGAGACCGACGCCAAAAAATTTCGCTTCCCCGCCCAAACCCACCACCACAATCGGCGGCGTCGTAACCTTGTAGCTCGCCACCTGATAGCGCTGCCAGGCGGCGAGTACACCGAAGTTCCAGGTGATGAACTGGTGCCACCTGACTCCACCGTCGAAATAGATTCGACCCCAACCCTGTCCCGGCGGAATAAATCCGACTACTCCGCCGCCCAGATTGAAATCCCAATTATAGAGTTTGTACACACCCGCGAAATAGAGATTGGTCTGGGGTGAAAGTTTAAACGGATACGCGGTTGAATCGTTGATTATCGTTTTTGCGAAATCGGAAAGATAGACGCTGACATCGCCGGTAATTCTCATATTGACGTAATCAACGTTGAGCGTGTAGTTGGTCGTATCGAAAATAATCGTCCTCGGCATACCGGAGGCATAAATCAGCCGGTTGGTAAACCCGCTGCCGAACGTCGTCGGAAACGCTTCTTCGATCACGCCGCCCAGCACGAGTTCGCCGAGGATGAGATTGGTAATTCTTGTCTGGTTGCCCATCCTTAAAACAAACTGGGTGCCGGTCAAATCGCCGTCAAAATTTTCGAAATAGAGCGAATCTTCTTCGGCTGAGCCGTGGATGGTGATTGCCACCTTCCAGGGCAGAGGAATCGGCCAGGTTCCCTGGGTAATGCTGCCTGCCACATTGGTAAAAGTCCCTTCGCCTTCACCCGCGATGCTCGCACTGCCTTTATAAATATTGACCGTTCCACCCAAGCCGAATGAGGTTACTCCCAGGTCGAGTGCCGCGCCGAAGGTAATCGGGAAATAACTGATCGCACCGTTACCGTTAATGGTGAAATTAAAATCGCCGTCGCCGGAAATCGCAATGTTCACCGGAATGTTCCCGAGCGCGGCTGGGATTTCCGGAAAAAGGCTGTGGCTGATGACGAAGGGAATGGTCTTATCCCAGTGCTGGATTACCTCGGTATCGATCGCCGCTTGCACCCCAACCAGTTCGCCCCGTCGGAATCCGAACCCGAACGCGAACGGCCCGACTTTGCTTCCCGCTCCCAAAAAGTCCCATCCTCCTGCCTCTTCAAACCCAAGCCCCACCGGCACGATCACCTTGCCGAAGTAAAAACTGTCCGGCAAAATCTCCAAATCGATCCTCGCATCGGCACGCTTGGAAGTGGAAAAAGCGGTGCCAAATGAAACCATATTCATTCTCGCCAGACCGGCAGGGTTCAAATCGAAACCGGTAATGCCTAACGCGTGCGCCGCATCATAATAGCCAAAATTAAGACAGTAGAGATTGGGCGAGACGAAGCTGTAACGGAACAGACTGCCCACTCCGGCAGCGTGAACCGTGGATGCAGATAAAAGAACAAACGGCAGCAAACTTTTGAGCCGCTTCATCGAACCTCCTGGTTTGTAAAGTTCATTGCGCCATTCTAATGACTCGACCGATAAAGTCAAGCAGCGGTATTCCTGACTTCTAACGTCTAACTTCTTACTGCTTACTTCTTACTGCCTACTTCCAACTCTTTCCGCCCTACGCTCTACGCCCTACGCCTTACGGTCTTTTCCGTTTCTTCAGTGGTTAAATAAAATGTTTTTCTTTGTGTGCCCCATCGGAGACCATTATAGTAAAAAAAAGTCATCCGATGGGGAGTTTTGTGGTGCAATCTTTCATCTGCGTAATCCGTGGTTATACTTTTTTCGTGCCTATTCGTGTGCATTTGTGGTTGAATTACTTATTTTTTATAACACAGCTTATTTTAATAACACAATCTTTCCTTTCTTCTCCTCCCCATTCGGTCCGCCGGTCTCGACCCGATAAAAATAAACACCGGCCGGGAATTCATCACCCGGTCTCCACGACCAGAATATCATCGGTGAAGTTTCATTAAAGAGCTGCTCTTCGACCTTCCGTCCCTGGCGGTCTACGATTTTCAGCGTGACCGGGTTGCGCTCCCGATGATAAATATAAAAAGGAACCTCGCCCCGCGCAGGATTCGGCGCAACATAGACAAAACACCGACTGGGGTGGGATTGTTCCGCCACAAACGTCAGTGTTGAGTCCGGATAAAATTTTAAACCGAAAACCCGGTTGCCGTGATACTCGGCCCGGGCGTCCGGCTCGCAGATATTAAGACAGAAATCGAATCCGCTGTGTTTCTGGACCGCTTTCACCAATAAACGGTTTCGGCCCTGCACTATCGTAATCGGGACGATCTCGTTGGGTAAATTGTGCGTTCTTGAACCGCTGAAACGGTAGACCTCTTTGCCGTTGAGAAACACCTTGCTATCTTCATCCGAGCCGATCCAGAGTTCAGCCGGTCCGGAACGGGGAGAATCGAAATAGCTATGGGCATAGACCGTTGTATTCGAATCTTGGGTAAGGGTCGCAAGATTTATATAATCATCAAAAAAATAGAACGGCGCTGTCCAGGCGGACATTCCGGGATTGGGCCAAACCGTGGTTTCGCCACCCAGATTATCGTAGTCGATATCCGTGCTCGAATAGGGACCGGATAGAATCCAGATGCGGTTCGACTGCCCAAAAGTTCCGTCCGGGTCAGGGTCTTTGATAAACTCTGACCTGCCCTCGGCAATCGAGTTGCCCAGAACCTCAATCGAATTACCGTCGTTAACACCCAGACCTTTAATACCGGCTAAAGTGATATGCTCGATGTCGTCCGGATTCATCCCCATCAGCTGCGCCGCGACCCAATCCACCGCAACCATATCTTCACCGGCAACGATCGTATTCCTCCGCTTGGGCAAGCCGTCCGGACCTTTGAATTTTTCCCGGCCGACGACGGCATCGACTACCGTCAGCTTAATCTTCTTTTTCATCACCGATGAGATATCGACGATCTCTTCGTCCCAGACATCGCGGGTATGCTTGAGACCGCTGGTACTCGGATAAGGATACCCGACCGCCTTCCACCAGCCATAGACCAGACTGGGCAGGACGCCGAGATTATTCTTGAGCGCTGCCGTAATTCCGGTAATATGGACTTTCATAACCGGCGCATCGATAACGCAGTCAGCGCGGTCGAGAGTCCGGGGGATAAAATAAGAAGGCCGGGCAAAAGAGGGCGAGTCGACCGCCACCACTACCGAAGAATCGATATTTAAATCGACAATATCGATTTTCTTGCCTGCGAACACCGGGTCAGCAACCATTGCCCGGTAGCCTGCGAGTTCAAAACCATCGCCTACCGGAATTACCGGATGGTGGCTGAAGGTCGCGCTCGGGCACCAGCCGCCTGCTGCCTCGCCGATGACGACACGGGCAGCGGGGTTGACCTCAAAGACGAGTTTCGCAATCGCCCGGACGACATTGGCATCGGTCACGACGCCCGAGCCGCTCGGTTCGAGTTCGACGATATTAGGTTTAATGACGACAAGACTGCAGCCGCTGGTAAACTTGGTCATTCCGCCGACGAGGTTGACCGCCAGCCGAACCATAGCTTCGATTTCATCTTTCGTAGGAACCTGGTCAAGAGGAATCGGATGGTCGAGGGCTTGATTGGTCGACTGGACGATCGAAACCTGCGTTTTGTCGGTTTGGGTTTGAACACTCTTCCAGGGCTCTGCTTTTACCGGAGATTCAGACTCGAGAATGAGCGGAAAGTTAAGGGCAAGCGCGAATGTTACAAATGAAACCGTGAAAACCACAACTCTTTTTACCGTTCCTCCTCCTTTCGGATTAACCTTTTTAGTAAAGGCAAATAAGATAAAAAGTCAAGTATTTTTTACCCCTGCAATTTTTGCATTTTACACTTTTAATTTTTCATTTTGCACTATCTCACTACTTCGCCTCGCTCTTTACGCTCAACCCCTTATTCGCCTTACGCTCTACGCCTTACTCCCTACTGCCTACTGCTTACTTCTTACTTTTCACGTCTCACTTCTTACGCCTTACTCCCTACTCCCGACGCCTTACTCTTTACGCCCTACTCTTTACGCTCTTCGCTTTACGCCTTACGCCCAACACTCTACGCTCTACCCCTATCTTGACGCACCGAGAGTTTTTTCCTACAATCCCCCAAAAGGAGGAGCAATGGCGGATGATATTCTGGTGAAGGTTAAAGCGCTGATTGATTTTGTTACCCGGGTTTTTGAGCGCTTGGGCGTACCGCCGGAAGACGCGCGGACCGCGGCAGTTGTCCTTTTGGCTTCGGACCAAAGGGGGATCGGATCCCACGGCGTTGCCCGGCTCAGACGGTATGTCAAAGACCTGCAGGCTAAGGTTACCCAATCCAAACCAAAGATCAGAATTTTAAAAGAGACCCCTTCGACAATGCTGGTTGACGGCAACGATGGTCTGGGAATGGTGGTCGGGGTCTGGACGATGAACAAAGTCATTGAAAAGGCGAAGAAGGCGGGGGTCTGTTTTGCTACGATCCGTAACTCCAACCATTACGGCATTGCCGGCTACTATTCGATGATGGCTTTGGAGCACGATTTGATCGGCATTTCGATGACCAACTCCGCACCCCTGGTCGTTCCCACCTTTGGCAAGGATGCGATTATTGGCACCAACCCCATATCGTTTGCATTCCCGGCGGCAAATGAACGGCCCTACGTGCTGGACATGGCTGCTGCCACCGCTCCGCGCGGCAAGCTTGAGGACTACGCCCGGAAAGACAAGATTCTGCCCATTACCTGGGCAACCGACGAGGAAGGCAATCCCACGACCGATGCCAAGCGGGTATTGGACAATCTCATCAACCGGAAGGGCGGCGGTCTGTTGCCGTTGGGCGGCGGTGACGAAGAGACCGGCGGTCACAAAGGCTACGGCCTCTCGGTCGTGATCGATATTTTAAGTGGAATTCTCTCGGGCGGAGCCTACGGGCCGTTAGTTTACGGTAAAAAGAACGCCCCTGCCAACGTCTGCCACTTCCTCGGTGCGATGCAAATCGAAGCCTTCTTGCCCAAGGACGAGTTTAAAAAAAGCTTGGATTCCTACATTCAGCTCCTCAAGAGCTCGGCAAAGGCAGCCGGCAGAGACCGGATTTATGTCGCCGGTGAAAAGGAATACGAAAAACAAGAAGCGCAAGCCGAACAGGTCGCAGTCTACCACAAAGTCGTTGAGGACATGCGCGCGATCGGCCAGGAAGTAGGCGCCGTCCCCGATTTTTAGTGTGGATGAAAAAAACTTTGAACGACTGAAGGCAATTGTCGGTGGAGATAACTTCATTAGTAATGTTGAATCGTTAGAACCCTATTCTCATGACGAGACGCCCGGCTTATCGTCTACGCCGGGCGTTGTCGTTAAACCGAACGGTCGTAAAGAAATTGCCGAAGTAATGAAACTCGCAAACGCCGAGCGGATTCCGGTCACCCCGCGCGGCGGCGGAACCGGTCTTGCCGGCGGTTCGGTTCCCAGCTTCGGCGGCATCCTCTTGTCGTTCGAACGGATGAACCGGATACGAGAAATCGACGCTCGGGATATGATGGCAGTCGTAGAACCCGGAGTTGTTACCGCCGAAATCAGCAAAGCTTCCCATCCTTCCCGGCTGTTCTACCCGCCCGACCCGGCAAGCATCGACTCCTGCTCGATCGGGGGCAATATCGCCACCGGTGCGGGCGGTGCCCGAACCGTCAAATACGGCACGACCCGTCACTATGTCTCCGGTTTAGAGGTTGTAACCCCGAACGGTGAATCACTCCGCCTGGGCGGCAAGCTGGTCAAGAACGCAACCGGCTACAGCCTCTTGAATCTGATTATCGGCTCAGAAGGAACCCTTGCCATCATCACCGAAGCGATTATCCGACTGCTGCCCGAACCGCGCTTTAAGGTCGATTTATTAATACCGTTTAGTAATTGCCAACTGGCAATGGAGACCGCTTACCAGATGCTGAGAAAAGGCATCACCCCGGCAGCGATCGAATTCATCGAAGGTGAAGCGGTTCGGCTGACCGAAGAGCACCTCGGCAAATCGCTCCCCTTTAAATATTCAAAAATTCAGCTCCTGGTCGAGCTCGACGGCAACAATAAAACCGAGTTAACCGAACAGTACGAAGCGATTGGCGAACTCGCCCTGGAATCGGGTGCCAGCGATATCCTGGTTGCTGAAGACAGCGCGCGCCAGGACGAAATCTGGGAAGGCAGACGCAAAATCAGCGAAGCTTTGAAATCGAAAGGGAAAATCGCAAGCGAAGATGTTGTCGTCCCCCGCAGCCGGGTGGCGGAGTTTTTGACCGCACTTGGACAATTGAGCGGGCGCTATTCAGTAAAAACGGTTTCGTTCGGCCATGCCGGTGACGGCAATATCCACGTCAACATCCTGAAAGGCGAAGACCGTCCACCCGATCTCCCCTTGCTCAAGAATTTTATCCGGGACCTCTTTACCCTGGTCGCGGCTTTGGGCGGGATGATTTCGGGTGAGCACGGCATCGGCTTAACGAAAAAAGAGTATCTCCATCTGTCGCTCGCACCGGGAGAAATTGATCTCATGAAAGAAATCAAGCGGGTGTTCGACCCGAATAACATCTTGAATCCGGGAAAAATCTTCGATGTTTAATAGCCAAAAGGGTATACGAATAATTCGAATTGCAGCGAACGAACCGAATATAACATTATTCGAAAAATTCGCTATCATTCGTGTAATTCGTTTTAAATAGGAGGTGCGTTTTATGGGAAAGACTTTAGCGGAAAAAATTCTCTCTGACCGAACCGGCGAAGACCTTCAAGCCGGCTCGATTGCGATTACACCGGTCGATGTCGCAGCGGTTCAGGACGGCACCGGCCCGTTGGCGGTCCGACAGCTAGAGAAATTGGGATTGGAGAAGGTGACGGCAAAAAAGGCGATTGTCTTCCTCGACCACGCCGCACCCAGCCCACGCAAAGAACTCTCCAACGACCATATGTTCTTGCGTGAATTCTGTAAAAAGACCGGTGCGACCTTGTCCGAAATCGGCGAAGGAGTAATCCACCAGCGTCTGGTCGAATCGTTCGTAAAACCGGGCGATGTCGTCATCGGTGCCGACTCCCATACCTGCACCCCCGGCGCGCTTGCCGCATTTTCCACCGGCATGGGCTCGACCGATGTTGCGGTCGGCATCGGGCTCGGCAAAACCTGGCTTCGGGTGCCGGATACCTTTAAAATCTATGTCACCGGCGAATTTCCCAAAGGTGTCTACTCCAAAGACTTAATCTTATACCTGATCGGAACGATCGGCGCCGACGGTGCAACCTACAAGTCGCTCGAATACTCGGGTCCGGCGGTTGAAAAAATGACGATGTCGTCGCGGTTGGTGCTCTCCAATATGGCGGTCGAAGCCGGCGCAAAGGTCGGGCTTATCGCCTCCGATGAAGTAACCAAAAAATTCCTGACCGAGCAGGGTAGACCCGGTGATTACAAACCGATCAAAGCTGACCCGGATGCGGTCTACGAGCGGGTGATAGAAATCGATGTTGGAACTCTCGTTCCCACTGTTTCCTTCCCCCACACGGTCGACAACGCCAAGCCGGTCACTGAAGGCAAAGGGATAAAAATCCAGCAGGTTTTTATCGGCACCTGCACCAACGGCAGAATTGAGGACCTGGAGATTGTGGCAGCGATTTTAAAAGGCAAAAAGCGCCATCCCGATACCCGGCTCATCGTCTGCCCGGCTTCCCAGAAGGTATTCCTGGAAGCGATGGCACAAGGGATCCTCGACACCTTCGTCAATGCCGGAGCGATAATCTTGGGTCCCGGCTGCGGTCCCTGCGTCGGTGTGCACGAAGGAATTTTAGGCGACGGTGAAGCCTGCGTCTCGACCGCCAACCGGAACTTCCACGGCAGGATGGGAAACCCGGAAGGCTTCATCTTTCTCGCATCGCCCGCAACTGCCGCCGCGACCGCCCTCAAAGGCGAAATCGCCGACCCGCGAGAATTTGTTTAAAAATAATATTCACCACAGATTTCGCCTCGGCTCGAATCGAAACGCCGAATCGAGGCGACACAGATTGACGCGGATGGACACGAATACGTATGAAAACCCTGGCTCCACTCTCGCTATTGACGAAGGCATGATTTTTGCTTATAACGATAACCACCAGGTGGCACGTAAAAAATCATCTGGGGTTACCTACTAACCATGAATGTTAGTCTGAAGGAGGATAAGCATGGTTCTTAAAGGAAAGGCGTGGAAATTTGGAGACGACATATCGACCGACCATATTGCGCCGGGACGGTATTTCCATTTGCGTTCGAACCTGCCCGAGCTCGCCAAGCATGTCCTGGAAGATGCCGACCCCGAGTTTGCTAGCAAAGTCAAGCCGGGCGATTTCGTGGTCGGCGGCAGAAACTTCGGCCTCGGCTCTTCCCGCGAGCATGCCCCGACGATCGTCAAAGTTGCCGGCGTGAGTGCGATTCTTGCCAAATCGTTCGCCCGGATCTTCTATCGCAACGCCATCAATGTCGGGCTGCCGCTGTTGGAATGCGACACCGATAAAATCTGTGCCGGCGACGACCTGGAGATTGATTTAGCTGCCGGTTGTATAAAAGATATAACCCAGGGATTCGATCTCACCTTCCATCCTCTGCCCAAAGCGATGCTCAATATCCTCAACGACGGCGGGCTCGTCGCCCACATTAAAATACATGGTGATTTTAAATTGGATTAATGAAAGATACAGCATTGATTCAGACTGATGAAAACTGAAAATAAATGTATAACCTTACTCTGTACACCTCAGTACCCCTCAGTTTACCTCAATGCTCAAACAAAAGGAAAGCAGCATTGATGGAGACTGATGCAACCAATACTCTGTTTACATCTGTTTCCCTCTGTTTACATCAATGCTCAAACGTGGCATTGAATGAAACTGAAAAATCTCTGTTTACATCAATGCTTAAATACGGCATAAATGCTTAACCAAAAGGAGTAGAAAATGAAAAAAAAGGTGAAAAAAGTCAAAAAAACTAAAAAGACCAAACCAACTAAAAAGACCCCGAAGCCTAAAAAAACTGCCCGTGCCCCCAAATGTGCCGCTCCTACCACATTAAGCCCGATTGCCAAAGCAGAGGCACATTTCGGCGCCATCCTTGAGAAGCAGATCAAACGGGTCGAAACTATCAAAAAAGCGCAAGACTGGATCGATTACTCAAAGGTGAAGCCGATCATTATCGGCATCCTCGGCGGCGATGGAATCGGACCTTACATCACCAACGAAGGCCAGCGCGTTCTCGAGCATCTGCTCAAAGGTGAGGTTGCCCAGAAAAAAGTCGAGTTTCGGGTTATCGAAGGCATGACGATCGAAAAACGGGTGGAAGTGATGAAGCCGGTTCCCGACGATGTCCTGGCAAAGGTTAAAAAGTGCCATGTCACCTTAAAAGGTCCGACCACCACTCCCAAAAAAGGCGACCCCTGGCCCAATATCGAAAGCGCCAACGTCGCAATCCGCAAAGAGCTCGACCTGTTTGCCAATGTCCGACCGGTACGGGTTCCTGCTCAGGGAATCGACTGGATGTTCTTCCGGGAAAATACCGAAGACCTCTATGCACTCGGTCCCTACGGCATCGAAGTTACACCGGACATCGCGATCGACTTCAAGCTGATCTCGCGGCCGGGCAGCCAACGGATTATCCGGCTCGCCTTCGAATACGCCAAAAACAACAAAATCAACCGGGTGACCGCAGTGACCAAAGCGAATGTCATTAAGACTACCGACGGCCTCTTCTTAAAGACCTTCTACGAGATCGCCAAAGAGTATCCGGGGATCAATGCCGACGACTGGTTTATTGATATTATGACCGCGAAGCTGGTCGACCCAAAGCGCCGCACCGAGTTCAAAGTCCTGGTCCTGCCCAATCTCTACGGCGACATCCTTACCGACGAAGCAGCCGAGTTCCAGGGCGGAGTCGGAACCGCCGGCAGCGCCAACATCGGCAAGCGCTATGCGATGTTTGAGGCGATTCACGGCAGCGCACCGCGCATGGTTGACGAAGGTCGGGCACAGTTCGCCGACCCGTCGAGCGTCATCCGGGCAGGTTCGATGCTTCTCAACCACATCGGTTATCAGAAAATCGGCAAACAATTAGAGATGGCTTTGGACATCTGCGGTCAATACGAAAAGAAGCTGGTCATGACCGGTCGTTCCACCGGTGCCACCGGTCGCAATTTCTGCGACTACATCCTGGAGACTGTTGCCGACCCGAACCTGGAAACCCGCTGGCAGGAGTATCAGAAGTAACGACGTTGATCGAGAATCTGATATAAAACTTCGAAACGGGCACGGTTATTCCGGGCACAGGAGGAAAGCGCTATGCTCTGCAAAAAATGCGGTAAGAAAACGCAAAACAACTACAACTTCTGCCCTGTCTGCGGCGAAGAGCTGAGCCGGGCCGGCCATAGCTGGCTCCATATCCGGAAAGCCCAGGAGTACCAGACTGCCGGCGAGATGCGGTTGGCTGCCCGGGAATACGAGCAGGCGTTAGAGACCGATCCGTCCAACGGCTGGCTCCATAATAATCTCGGCGAGGCTTACTACCTGATGGGCTATCTCGATAAAGCGATGCATCATTTTCAGCGTGCGATTTCTCTGATGCCCGAATGTGCGGATGCCTATTACAATTTAGCGGTTGCCTGTTTCCGCCGAGCCTCGATGGACAAATCGATTGAATATTTTAAAAAATGTCTCCGCATCAACAAAGACTTCGTCATGGCACATTACTGGCTCGGATTGGCTTATCACCATAAAGGCGACGAGGATAAATCGATTCAAGAGTTCTGCAAGCTGCTCAAAGACCATCCCGAATCGCTCGTCGCCCACTTCCACTTGGGAGTCGCCTATAACGCCCAGGGCAAGGACAAAGAGGCAATTCGCTGTTTCAAAACGCTCGTAGACCACAACATCCAAAATCCGGTCGCCTACTACCATCTGGGCCGGGCATATTTCAATATCCGGGATATACCCCAGGCGATAGCGTGCCTGCGCAAGGCGGTAAAACTGAATCCCCGCAACCAGCGGGCGAAGGATATGCTCGACCGGATTTTCGGGGTGAGCGAACCGTAATGGACAATGCAAAATGAAAAGTGCAAAATGTAAAGTGAAAAATTATTTAACCGCAGGTGGCCGCAGATTAAGCACTGCGGCTCACTCGGACTCGCCTCGGTCGGCTTGCCGTAAGCCACACGAGCCGAACTGTTTAACCATCCACTCAATCCGGTTATTCGTGCCCATTCGTAACCTTTCGTGTCGCCTCGTTTCCGAGGCGAATTCGTGGTTAAAATAATAACTCACCATGAAAATACTCACCCTTAACTGCGGCAGTTCGTCGGTAAAGTATCTCGTCTATGACTGGGCTGAGCGCCGTCCGCTGGCAAAAGGACTGGTGGAACGTATCGCGATTGAAGGTTCGATAATAACCCAGGAAGTTTTGGGTAGAGAACCTTACAAAAAAAAGCATGTCTGCGCGAACCACCAGGAGGCGATCAAGCTCGTCATCAACACCCTCGTAGACCCGAAGACCGGAATTATCAAAGACCTTTCATTAATCAGCGCAGTGGGACATCGGGTAGTTCACGGCGGTGAAAAGTTCAACAAATCCACGGTCATCAACAAAGAGGTAATCAAAGGGTTCGAAGCGCTCCAGGACCTGGCTCCTCTGCACAATCCGTCCAATATCCTCGGCATTAAAGCGGCGATGGCACTGATGCCGGCGGTTCCCCATATTGCAGTAACGGATACCGCCTTTTTGCAAACCCTGCCTAAACCGGCTTTCACCTATGCGGTGCCCTACGACTGGTATTTAAAATACAGGGTTCGGCGCTACGGTTTCCACGGCACTTCCCATTTATATGTCTCGCGTCGGGCAGCGGTGATGCTCGGCAAAAAACCGTCCGAAATCAACCTCATCACCTGCCACATCGGCAACGGCGTCAGCTTCACCGCGATCAAAAGCGGCCAGGCATTTGACCACTCGATGGGGTTTACCCCGCTCGAAGGACTGGTAATGGGAACCCGGTCCGGCGACCTTGACCCGGCGATCATTGCTTTTATCAGCGAAAAAGAGAACATGTCGGCGCGGGAAGTCGAAGGCATACTCAACCGGAAAAGCGGGCTTTTGGGACTCACCGGCAAATACACCGACCGGCGCGATGTGTTCCAGGCGGCAAAAGCCGGTGACGAGCGGGCAAAACTGGCATTCGAGGTCGAATGCTACCGCATCAAAAAATATCTGGGCGCCTACTCGGCGGCATTGGGCAAAGTCGATGCGGTCGTCTTCACCGCCGGTGCGGGCGAAATGGCGTGGGAGTTGAGAGAACGAGCCCTCGAGGGGCTCGCCAACATCGGCATCCGCCTCGATCCAGAGCTCAACAAAAAGGCGACAAGCCACAACCACGAGTTTACTATCTCCAGAGCCGATTCGCCGGTTAAAGTCCTGGTCGTTCCCACCGACGAAGAACTGGTCTTCGTCGAAGACGTGGTTGCAATCCTCGAAAAACGTTACGACATACCGTCGAAGTTCACCTATTCGTTCGAAGACCCGAACTACTCTAACCCCATCCGCGAGGAGGCGTACAAGCGCGAGCGGTCAAAAACGGGGTAGTTCAGAATCGATATGATCTCTTTCAGAAGATTTTCTCATCTACTATTGCTTCTTTTTTCATGCACTCTCTTCACTTTAGCTCAGGCGAGTTCTGCTGGAGTTGGGGTTGGCTTTAAAGGAGGTTGGGCAAATTATGAGGCTGGCGGGATAGGCTCCACCTATGGAATACATCTTGAAGGGTGGGTACTGAAATATCTTGCCTTAGAAATCAGCGGTGACCTATGGCAAAAAAACAAAGAAATATTAAAAGAAAATGAAAAATTCTGGTATGATCGCTCTTTCAGTTTAACGATAAAAGGACTTATTTACCCTTTCAAGCCGATTCCATTGGTTATTTACCCAGGTTTCGGATTTAGCACTGATAAAATGTGGGAAACTTTGCACGACCCCAATATAGGTGAGTCGACATATCCTTATGATACGGGAGGCCCACATATTTTAGTAGGCATCGAATATGCTGTAATACCTTATATTAACCTGATGATGCGAATAGAACGGAGATGGCTTTTCGGTGGCGAACTCTTTTATCCCCATGCTACCTATCTCTATGGTGGAATTGTATTCACAAGTTCGCCTAAGAACTAATTTGAGAAGGAAAAATGAAAACCATAGCGGCAATAATCCCGACTCTTGCGGCGTGAGAGGTTGTTATTGACATAAACCTAAAGCTGACTATCCTTTAACCAAAGAAGAGAATATGGCGAAATATAATTTCCAGGAAATAAAATATGAAAATTACCTACGATAAAGAAACGGATGCAATCTACATTCGGCTGAAAGAGACAGAGATAGAAGAAAGCGTTGAGGTGAGCGATGGCATCATCATCGATCTCGACAAGTTCAAAAATCCCTTGGGAATCGAAATTCTATTTGTGAGTCGTCGGCTTTCTCCTCAGGAACTGGGTAAAATCAGCCTGGAGAATCCGGCGTTTGTCGGATGAAGTTTCAGTCTGTGAATTTTGGCCTTAAACAATGTGCTTAAAAAGGAGGTTTTATGAAAACCATAACCATGGCAAGCCTGGTTCTCGCCGGACTGCTCATTCTTGTGCCTGCAGTCATCGGTCAGGAGCAGGATGTTTTTGAAACAGCCGGTCCCCAGACCAAACTCGTCGTCCAGAGCGTCATCCCCGAATCCCCGGCTGAAAAAGCCGGAATCCTGCCCAAAGATGTTCTTTTAAAATACGACGGCAAACCGGTTTTTACCCTGAAAGAGCTGAACGAGTTTAAAGAACAGGCGAAGACCGATTCGGTCGAGGTCGTCTTACTGCGCGCAGGCAGCGAGGTAGAAACCAAACTCCCGAAAGGGAAATTAGGTGTCTATCTCAGCGAACTCCTCCCCGACATAAAATACAAATCCGATGCGAAAGTAATCGAAGGCATCGCCAAATTGGGCTGGGATACCGGCAAATCGAACTCGTTCTTTGCCGCACTGGAAGCGGTCGCCAACTATCTCGGCATAAAAAAAGATTACACCGAAATCAACGGCGCCTCGTCGGCGGCGTTCCGCATGCAGTTCCACAAAGACTGGTGCCCGAGCTCACCTGACCCGACCTGCGGCTACAATGCCGGTGAAGATGCGCTGCGGGCTCTGGGGCTCGAGTTTGAAGAGTTCCATATTTCCCCGGACAGCTCGAATCGTGCCGAGCTAAAAAAGGCGATCCTCGAAAGCATCGACCGGGGCAAACCGGTGATCGCAATCGACCTGATCGATACCCCGGAATGGGGCGTCATCACCGGCTATCAAAACAAAGGCGACGAGCTCCTCTGCCGCACCTATTTTGACCGTCGTGACGGCTATGAGATCGGACAGAAATTCCCCTGGGCGCTGTATATCATTACCGGCAAGAAAAAAGTTCCTGCCGACGTTGAAACCTACAAAAAATCGTTTGCGGTCGCCGTAAAGAACCTGAAAACCGAAATGTTCGGCGACTACTATGCCGGTCTTGCCGCGTTCGACAAATGGATCGAGCGGCTCGAACAGGACGATATCCCTGCGCTCGACAGTGCGAAATTTAACAACACCCTTCTGGCAAACGCCTGGATTTACGAACGGCTGGCCGACGACCGAAAAGGTGCGGCTGAGTATTTAGATAAGGTCGCCGCGCAATTCCCCAAGGTCGAAGCCCAGTTGAAATCACTCGCCACAATCTACCGCGAAGAGTCGGAAATATTGGGTAAACCGGAAAATGTAGTTATCTTCCCGTTCAATATGAAAAGCCGCGACGATTGGACACCCGAGATGAGGACGAAAGAACTGGAGACACTGCGGGATGCAAAGGTCAAAGAGGAAGCCGCGCTCAAAATCTGGGAAGCAGTAGCGAAACAACTGGTCAGGTAAAACAAATGTGATTTATCTTTGTCGTCGGAGCAGTCGACGCATCTGCGGGAAGTCAATAAAAACGGAGTTTTATTCATAGAACTTCCGTCTCTTGTTTTCATCTTGACTTTCGGGTAAAATAACTCCATGATTCTTTTTATGAAGCGACCCATCCTGTATCTGGAGACTTCGATCTTCGGTTTCTATTTTGACCAAATGAGAGGATGTAGGTGGAGAAATCATCATTTCTTGACAGGACGTTATTTCAGCTATAATAAATATCATGATTACTTGAAGAGGAAAGGCGATGAAATCGTTAATACCACAAGAACTCATAGAGAAACGGATTTTTCTAATCCGTAGTCGTAAGGTTATGTTAAGCATACATCTTGCAGAGCTCTACAACGTAGAAACAAGAGCGTTAATCCAGGCAGTCCAACGCAATCGCGAGAGATTCCCAGCCGATTTTATGTTTCAATTAAACAAAGAAGAATATAATGTCTTGAAATCACAAATTGTGATTTCAAGTTGGGGTGGAGCAAGGCGCGCGAGACCCTATGCTTTCACCGAAACTCAAAGAGTCCAGCGACGTCAAGGAGCTGAACAGGGGGTTGCAATGCTTTCGAGCGTTCTTCATAGTAAAAAAGCCATTCAAGTTAATATTGCTATAATGCGTGCATTCGTCAAATTAAGGAAAATTCTCTCCACCCATAAAGAACTCGCCTATAAATTAAGCGAATTGGAACGAAAATTTGAGAAACACGACATCGAAATTCAGGGGATTTTTGAAGCGATCCGACAACTTATGAGACCAGTAGACCCATCGCGGCGGAAAATTGGATTTTAAATAGGAAAAATGGTTCAAATGGAACAACAAAAGGGGCACAATATGAGTTTACCGAGGAGGAGATAAAGTATGAAAATTGAAGGATTAGAATTCATGGACTGGCTTCATAAGATTCGGAAAACATCAGAAGCAGAAAGAAAGCGAAAAGGGCTCTCGGGGAGCGAATGGCTTAAGCAAATAGAGATAGAAGCGGCTAATCTTCTTGAAGAACGGCAGACAAAAAACCTAACAATTAAAGATGAACGACCAAAGAATTGAGTTGAAATGCAAAACAGCTCTAACCAGGAAAGGAGAACGATGAATAGCCGAACTGTTGTTTGTGCTCTTTTGGGCATCCTGCTCGCAGCAACCGGGCTCTATGCCAATTTCAGCCCGAACAAGTATGTTGAAGGTTTGGTCCAGATGCCGACCGCCTTCACCACCAACCAGGGCGAGTGGCAGCTCGGTTTCGGCCCGGTGACCTACGGCATCACCGACCACATTGAAATCGGAACCGATCTCGTCAACTTGTTGTTTGGTGGATTCATGGTGGGCGCTAAAGTGAATCTGATGAAAGAAACCCACAAGGTTCCTTTTGCGTTGGGCATCAATGCCGGTTATCGCTCAGTTCTTTTTGGCGAAGAGCTCGAGCGGGACTCGGTGACTCACTATCTCAGCACCGGGCTGACGCTCAGTCGCTGGCTGGCGCGGGTGGACAGTACGACCAAAGGCAGGGTCGGGTTCCACCTCAACTGCAATTACAATTTTCAGGTCGCCGGACCCGATACATCTTCAACGCGGTTCAGACGTGAAGGGTTCAACTTCGGCGTGGGCTTCGATGTTTTTATAACCACCCATACCCGGATTATCGTCGAAGGTCTGACCAACCTGGAAAATTTTGCTCCCCGCGGTGTCGTCGGCGTCCACTGGGCGTGGCAGAACTTTAATTTAAAACTGGGCGTGGGAGGACCGGGCACGGCGGATATACCGGTTTACCCTCAGCTCGGTCTCTACTGGCGATTTGGAGGTCCTCTACCCGACGGGAATTAAGATAGTATTCTACCGGTTGAGCAATCGGTATTGCTGCATTTATCATTTTGAGTGAAGCGAAAAATCTCGCCTTTTACCTTCTTAACCCTTTATTTTTTATCCTTCCCGTTTCACTTCTTACGTCTTACGTTTCACGTCTTACGCCTTACACTTTACTCCCTATGCTTTCCTCTGTTCCTTCCGTTGTCATTCTTTCTCGGCTCAATTTTGCATTTTGCACTTTTCATTCTGCATTCTGCATTAACTTCCCCTACCGCCTACGCCCTACTCCCTACTCTTTACGCCCTACGCCTTACTTCTCCCGTCTTCCGTCTTACGCTTATAATCACTGCGCCGAAACGCGTCTCAATTCTGGCTCCGGAGCGGCATCCGGCAGCCGCAGGTACTGGGTATCTTTTCGGTTCGCCACGACCCGGTAGGTGAAAGCGGCGCTGCTCGAACCATTGTTCAATTCGTAGACATCGAAGCCGGTCGAACCTGTTTTCACATAGACGCCGTTGCAGTTGTCGTTAAGCTGGATGAAGACGTTCATCGGGTGAGCGGCATCGGTTTTGATGCAGTCCAAAAAGAGCCGGTCGAGCTCGATATGAGCGGAGCCGTTTGCGAGCCGTCCGCGTCCGATATCCTCGAAATAAGGCTCCGGACATTCCGGCGCAAACAGCACTTTTCTTCCCTGCTGGGTGGGCATGATTGTCGAGACATTGCCGTCTCCGATTACTTTATATTGGGTTCCTCCGACATTGGCGGCAACTCGCGTCGAGCCTGTTGAGATATTAAACCATCCACCGGCTCTGTCACCGGTGGTGTTATCTGCTTTGCCTTGTACACCTAAGGCTTTTCCGATCCCGATAACTCCTGCTCCACCGGAAGCAACGGTCAAGTTTGTATTTTGGGCACCAAATATGCCAGCCGTATTGCCCGCTCCATAGTTTCGTCCAATCATCGCGATGCTGTTGTCAAAAGTAACATCGAGTTGGAAGTATCCCGAACCCTTCAATGGATAGAGGTAGTTAGCGATTGGGGTTGCCGATGCGTGGATGCCGTCCACCATGTCCGCGTTGACAAAACTCGAAGTGGTCTGCCAGGTGGGTGAAGTTCCTGCGCCGGTCGAGGTTAGAATCTGGCCCGATGAAGAACCGGTTCCGACCAGTTTTCCGCTCTGAATGGTGGTATTGGCGATGTCGCCGTTGACGATGCTGGCGTCGACGATTTCAGCCGACTGAACCGAGTTGTCCGCCATCTTGGCAAGGGTGATGGCATTGTCGGCGATTTTGGCAGTCGTCACCGCTCCGTCAGCGATATCGGCATTGGCAACACCGCCGTTGACAATTTCAGCTGACTGAACCGAGTTGTCTGCCATTTTCGCAAGAGTGACGGCATTATCGGCAATGTCAGCCGTGGCAACGTTGCCGTCGATAATCTGAGCTGAACCGACCGAATTGTCCGCCATCTTTACCTGAGTAACCGCCATGTTGGCGAGGTCGACATCATGAACCTCTCCATCCTTAATCTTTCCGGTAATTACCGCATCATTGGCGATTTTGGGCATCGTTACATTGAGATCGGCAATCTTTGCAGTGGTCACCGCTCCGTCAGCGATATCGACGGTGGCTACGCCGCCGTTGACGATTTCAGCCGAGCCGACTGAATTGTCAGCCATCTTCGCAAGGGTGATGGCGTTGTCGGCGATGTCGCCGGTGGCAATACTACCATCCACAATCTCGGCTGACCCGACCGAGTTGTCAGCCATCTTTGCAAGCGTGACCGCATCGGTTGCAAGGTCTCCATTCTGGACCTGTCCATCCTGAATCTTACCGGTCGTCACCGCATTGTCGGCAATGTCAGCATTAGCCACGCTGAGATTAACAATTTCAGCCGAGCCAACTGAATTGTCTGCCATCTTGGCAAGGGTAACCGCATTGTCGGCGATGTCGGCATTCTGCACCTGACCGTCCTGAATCTTTCCGGTCGTTACTGCATTATCGGCAATGTCGGCGTTCTGCACCTGTCCGTCCTGGATCTTGCCGCTCGTCACTGCATTGTCGGCAAGTTTTGCATTCGTCACATTCAGGTCGGCGATTTTCGGCGTGGTCACCGCACCATCGGCGAGGTCAGCAGTGCCAACGGTCAGGTTCAAAATCTTGTCCGTGGTGACGGCATCCGCACCAAGCTTTGGATTGGTCACCGCACCATTCGCCAGGTCAGCGGTCGCAACACTCAAATCGACAATCTCGGGAGAGCTGACCGAATTGTCCGCCATCTTGGCAAGGGTGACCGCATTATCGGCAATTTTCGGAGTGGTCACTGCGCCATCGGCTATTTTTGGTGTAGTAACAGCACCGTCGGCAATGTCCGCAGTCATTACCTCTCCGTCCTTTATCTTGGGTGAGGTGACCGAATTATCAGCAAGGTCCGGAGTCATCACTTCGCCGTCTTTGATCTTGGGTGAAGTGACCGCATCGTCGGCAAGCATGTCGGTCGTGATGCCGCCCGCTTTGACAAACAGGGTTGCTTCGCCTTCGTCCGCACCGCCGTCAAGACCGGGTCCGGGCAGCACTGCGGTGATATCGCCTGCCTCCAATGTCCCTTCAAGCCAGGTCAGCTTGAGCACCGGGTCATAGGAGACCGTAACCGGCGTTCGGGCTTTGCGCACTTGAC